>NZ_CP011304.1:3068009-3374560 GCF_000981785.2 Microcystis aeruginosa NIES-2549
TTTGGATTACGTCTCCAGATTGTACCCATTACCTAATTCTTCTGACTCTTAAATCCCTGTTGCGATAAATGCCGTCCAATAATAGGGATTGGCAAAGGGATAGGGTTGACGTTTAACCGCAGCTTCTAATAAGTCTTGGAATTTTCTTCTATCCCGTTTACTCTCAAAGACTCGATCGAGTAATTGTTGGAATTTTTGACTATCTTTAATTCTGGCTAATTTTTTACTATTCAATGTTCTTAACCATGTTTGTGTATTATTTAAAACAATGGCAATACTCCCTTGATCTTGGATAGAAATCCGTTTAAGATCGTGATAAAATTTAGTCATAAATAACGTATTTGTTAGGGGATATACTGTCCAAAGGGTACTAACTACACTAGAACTTCCTGCAAATAGAAAACCACTGGGTAACCCCACATATTCATCACTAATACTATCAGCTTTACTTTCGATTATACCACTTTCACAAGCAGAAAAAGTAACTAAGCGGCATTCTCTTAAGTCAAATTTTTCAAATACTTCTGCTAGGGTTAGGTTAGCTAATTCTCCTAAGTTACCGTCTGGATCTGCTAACATTAATGCGGAGTCTCTAGGGGATTTACTATCAAATTTTCCATGACAGGAAAAATGAATACAATGGGATGCTTGTAATTCTTGACGACGGTTTTCTAGGGTTTGTTCTGATGCTTCTAATTCCCCAATAATAATAGTTTTTTCAGTAGCAAATACTTGACTAATTCTCTCGATTTTTAGATTTGCACCTAAGAGAGGTTTTAGGTCTTTTCTGGTGGGGTTTTTAATGGCAAAAAGACGAGTAAAGTTTTCTCGCTGTGATAATTTTACCAGTTTTAAAAGTTGGCAACTGGGAACGTATCCTACACCATTAGAAAAGCGTTGATAGAGAAATTGTCCATTGTTTAGGGGTAAACAATGAAGGCTCTTCCGAACTTGTCATGTAAAATTAAAAAAAAACAGACAATTATTGCTGACCAATAAAACAATAATTTATCTTTAAAAGCTGACTATGCTTGCAATACAGCAATTTATTGTTTAAAATATAGACAGCCAAGACCAGCAATTTTAGACACAAGCTATACTTATGCCATCAAATCCACAATTAAAGTTAATGACCGAGCTACTTCACCTAGAAGGAGTTGTCGTTACCAATTATCAAATTATTACCGATATAGGAATTGTTTTACATTTAGAAAATATGTCAAGAGAAAGCCAGTGCATTCATTGTGGAAGTAAAACGGAAAAAGTTCATCAAAACAATGAATTAACAATCCGAGATTTACCCTTTGGAGAACAGGCATTATATCTGAGAATCAATCGTCGTCAGATGAGATGCGAGAAATGTGGGAAAAAATTCACAGAAGAACTAAATTATTTGCCGAAGAAAAGAACCTACACAGACAGATTTAGAAAAAAAATAGTGGCCGAAGTCCTGAATAGTGATCTCAAAAATACGGCAGAAAGAAATGGAGTAAGCGAACAAGAAATAGAGACGATGCTCAAAGACTTAGGAGAAGAGTTAATAACCGCAAAACCTCAAGGGCTAAAAAAACTAGGAATAGATGAAATAGCCATGATAAAGGGAAAAGGAAATTACTATGCTGTGTTAGTAAATATAGACACAGGAAAAATTATAGGCTTAGGGGAAAAAAGAACAGAAGAAGCATTAACAGAATATCTGAAACACTGGGGAGAAGAGGTTTTGAGCCAAATAGAGGAAGTAAGTATAGACCTGTGGATAGGGTATAAAAATGTGGCAGAAAAACTAATGTCTCAAGCTCAAATAGTAGGGGATAGATTCCATGTAATGAAACAAGTAAATAACGAGCTAGATGAAGCAAGAAAGGAGGTAAAAAGAGAGGCAGCTAAGATAAAAAACAAGAAAAATAAAGAAAATATCTTAGCAGGAATAGCCAAGAGCAAATATGCCTTATTAAAGAATGAAGGAGACTTAGTAGAGAAAGAAAGGAAAAAATTGGAAGAAATATATAAAGTGTCTCCAAAACTTGGGGAAATGCACAAATTAAAAGAGGAATTTAGAGAAGTATTTGAGAAAAATACGGAGGGGAATGAGGGATTATTTGCCTTGAGTGATTGGCTCAAAAAGGCGATGGCTTACTTTCCTAAAAGCTGCCAGACAATTCGGCGGTGGATTGACGAAATAACTGCCTATTTTGATAACCGAACAACCCAGGGAACAGTTGAAGGAATTAATAATAAACTGAAGGTGATTAAAAGGAGAGGCTATGGATTTAGAAACTTTAAAAACTTTAGTCTTAGATGTTTATTAAATTGGCATTTTGCTAGTTGATTTTACATGGTAAGTTCGGAAGAACCGGATTTCTTGACTGGGCAAATAAGTCAAATATGTCTGCCTCACAATCTCCGATTGTTACTACTTGAATTTCTTCGGGTATTTGTTGTTGTGTTTCTGACAAAGAATCTAACCATCTTTGACTTTCTTTTTCTTGAGTTTCTCTTTTTTTTCTTTGCTTGGCAATCCCTAAATTCTTTTCTTCTCTTGCCCAGACATATTGATTAATCAGTCCTAAAGGTACTCCTTGCGCTGAGACTCCTAATGTGGTATGAACTTTGAGACCAAAGGATGTTTTACAATCTAGATAACCCATTCCTTTTTTGGCTTTTTGCGTCGTAAAGTCTAAACTTGTTGTGTCTTGCACTGCCAAAACTATTGGATGTTCTTTGATTCTTTCTACTGTACTTTTAGCTTGGGCGGCAATTATATCTGAGGGGTGAAAATAGGGGGAATTCCAAAAGTCGTAGGTGGCACTGGCGGCGGCTAGATTTCCCGAAGCTTGTGGCACACTTGTACTAGGTTGGCTGGCCAAGTTTTCTACGATACTGATTAACCTTTTCTTTCTTCTGGTGTCCCCTAGGTCTGCATACTGTAATTCTTGGGCTGCCCATTTCTCCATTTTTTTGCTTACCTCCACCTTAATTCCTTCTTTCAAAACTATACCTATCAATCGTTTCCCCTTTTTTTAAGTTTCTTCTCTTTTTGTTAAGAAAGATCCGACTAATGGATAGCTTTTGAAGGGGGGTTAGGGGGGATCAAACCTTTTGAAGGGGGGTTAGGGGGGATCAAACCCTCATTAGTAACAATAAACGCCATAATACTATCCCCTGCAATATACCATTCTAAAATAGCAGTATCTTGATCAATTAAGGATTGAATCTCACTTAGAGGAATACTTTCAACCTTTTGAGTTAAGCTAAAAGTGGGGTCTATGGGGGTTATTTCTCGGTCAATGAGTTGATTTAATTCTTGTTTTAACTGATTGAGGTGAGTATAGTCATTTAAGATGGGTTGTTTTTGTTCATCTAGGGTTAAAATTACTCCCCGATTGCGGGTTTGTTCTTGGATGGCTAACCGTTGTTCTTCCCCAATAATGGCACGACGGAGGCGATCTAATTCGGTAATAATAGTTGGGGGGATATTACCTTTAGGATAAATATCTCGGTCGGTAAGCAATTGGACTAAATAGCGGGTTTTGCTGCGTTCAACGTATTCTAATGCGCGATCTTTTTGATTGAGGTTGAGATAGGATTGAACTATGCCATGATAAACATCCATTGCATCGGAGAGAATTTCTTGTTGTCGTTGGGGGTTTAAAGCTTCGAGTCGAATATTTTCTACTGCTTTGATCGCTAAGTTGTAGCCTTTGATGGCGTTTTCCCAGTCTTCGATCAGGTTAGCAGTCTTTCCTAAGTTTCGTCCTGTTCCTAAACAGTTTATAGGAAAAGATGTGGGGGTATATACTTCTAATGACAGGTTATAAGCTGCGATCGCTAACTCTAGATTTTCAATAGCTAACTCTAGATTTTCTGCCCTTTTCCAAAGAATGGGATCTCTATAAGCATTCCCCAGATTATGTTTTGACCTTGCCCATTGTTCAGGAAAGTTTTCACGGGTATATACTTCTAAAGATAGGTTATAAGCTGTGATCGCTAACTCTAGATTATTCGCCCTTTCCCCTCTGATGCGATATAGATAAGCAGTCCCCAAATTATTTTGTATTATTGCCCAATCATAAGGAAAAGCATCACGAGTATATACTTCTAAAGACAGGTTATAAGCCGCGATCGCTAATTCTAGATTTCGTTCTCTTTCCCCTCTGATGCGATATATATAAGCAGACCCCAAATCATTTTGTATTATTGCCCAATCATAAGGAAAGGCATCACGGGTTAATACTTCTAAGATGGTCTGATAGCCTGTAATAGCAATTTCCAGATTATTAGCCCGACTTCTCAAGGGGAACTGTCGAATACTAATACATAAATTTTGAATCACCCCTGCAATAACCGCCACTTCTTCTGCCTTGCCTTGAGAAAACACATTTCTAGCGTATTCTTGCAACAGTTGGGCAAAAGTATCATCTAACAAATGTTGACGGCGTTGTAGGATAGGATAAACCACCGTAGGATCGCTATTACTGTCATATTCTGCTTGTAAGACTTCTAATAAAAACTCCTGATATTCCTCTATACTTCTCGCTTGAGGGTTGAGAAACTGCCCCAACTGTTGCGCTATATCCCGTAACAAAGCCGCAGGATTATTATTTCCTTGTTGTTCTAACCCTGTTGCATAGTTTTCCATCACCTGCAAAAATTCGGGGTCAATCAATTCCTGATTAGCTTGCAGAATATTATTGAGTTCCTCATCATCAGTACAAGCGAGCAACTGTTCAATTAAATTAATATATGCTTGGGCGCGTTGTTCATTCATTGTCTGTACTGTGATTGATGTGATTATGTGATAGAATATGGTTTTTTCGAGAGAACGACCCTATCATAATAATAAATACTCATGATTGTCAAAAACAACCCAATCATAGTCCATCATTCAATCATTTTAATCATCGTCTTAACTATGATTTTTGTGATTATGTGATGGACTGTGATTTTTTTCGAGAGAGCGACCCCATGATTTGATATAATACAATAAATACTCGTGATTGTCGAAAGATAACCTAATCATAGTCTATCATTCAATCATTCTAATCATAGTTTAGACATTTAATTGTCAAAGACAATCTAATCAAAATCCTCGCTTCATCATCTAAATCCTAGCCATGACTTTTATTAATCCCCAATACCCTGAAAGTGAACTAACAGGTAAAATTATTGGTTGTGCAATGGAAGTTCACCGTATCTTAGGAAATGGTTTTCAAGAAGTAATTTATCAACGTGCTTTGGCAAAAGAAATGAACCTACAGGGATTATCTTTTTCGAGAGAACACGAAATGCCGATCTTTTATAAAGATGATCAAATAGGTACAAGACGAGTTGACTTTTTTGTTGAAGGTAAAGTGATGGTAGAATTAAAAGCCGTTATTCAACTTGAAGATGTTCACTTAGCACAAGCTATCAATTATCTCGAAGCTTATGGGTTAGATATTGGATTATTGCTTAATTTTGGAAATATCAGTTTACAGTTTAAAAGAGTTCACAAGCCTAAAAGAAAACCTAACTATAACTAGAAATAATTGAAGTGTATAAAACTTAAAATCCTAGTCCATCAAACAATCATAAAAATCATAGTTTAGACGTTTTCACAAAGCATTTTTGGGGCGACGGTTCCAGAATTCGGGCTAGTCAAAGACTAAACCCGAACTTGACCGAGTTTTTTAATCCTCTAAACTAATCTTGACCGGATTAACTTTCCAAATCTCTTGACAATATTCCCAGATTGTGCGATCGCTAGAGAATTTCGCCATACGAACCGAGTTAAGAATCGACATCCGCGTCCACTTGTCCCGATCGCGATAAGCTTGACTTACCTGTTCCTGACAATCAGCGTAGGATTGATAATCAGCTAAAAGCATATACTGGTCATCGTAGAGGAGAGAATCAACGATCGGCCTGAATAATTCCTGGTCACCATGGCTAAAATAACCACTCTTGATTCGATCGATCACTCCCTTCAATTCGCGATTATTTTTGTAATAGCTCATCGGTTCATAACCGTGGGCTTTCTTACCATAAACTTCTTCTGCTGTCAAGCCAAAAAGGAAGAAATTTTCTGCCCCTGCTTCCTCGCGGATTTCGATATTAGCACCGTCCAGAGTCCCGATGGTGAGGGAGCCATTCATGGCAAACTTCATGTTACCGGTTCCGGAAGCTTCCTTACCCGCCGTGGAAATCTGTTCGGAAAGATCCGCCGAAGGATAGATGCGCTGACCCAAAGAAACGTTAAAGTTAGGCAGGAAAACCACTTTTAAACGACCTCTGACATCAGGATCCTTATTAACAATTTCAGCTACAGCATTAGTTAACTTAATAATTAACTTCGCCATAAAGTAACCGGGGGCTGCCTTACCACCAAAGATAAAAGTGCGCGGCACGATATCGACGTGGGGGTTCTGTTTAATGCGATTGTAAAGGGCGATAATGTGCAGAACTGCCAGATGTTGGCGTTTGTATTCGTGAATCCGTTTTACCTGCACATCGAAAATCGAATTAACATCCACCTCGATATTGCAGGTTTTCAGAATATAAGCCGCTAAATCAGCCTTATTCGCCTGTTTAATTTCATACCAACGCTGACGAAATTCGGGATCATCAAGGTATTGTTCCAGTTTTCGCAATTCCTTCAGGTCTTTTAACCAATCATCGCCGATTTTTTCGGTAAATAGTGCCGATAATTGGGGATTGCTCAATAAAATCCACCGGCGCGGGGTGACACCATTGGTTTTATTGTAGAATTTTTCCGGCCAGAGCATGGCAAACTCTTTCAGGGTGTCTTTTTGCAGTAACTCCGTGTGTAAAGCGGCGACTCCGTTAATCGAGTGACTACCCACACAGGCTAAATTAGCCATGCGAATTTGTTTATTACCCCAACCAGCTTCTTCAACTATCGACAATTTGCCCAATAATTCCTCGTTATCGGGAAACCAAGTCCGCACATCATCGAGGAAAAAGTGATTGATCAGATAGATAATTTCTAGATGTCGGGGCAGCAGTTTGCCGAGTAGAGCCGCCGACCAACGTTCCAGGGCTTCCGGCAAGAGGGTATGATTGGTATAAGCGAAGGTTTTTTGGGTAATTGTCCAAGCTTTTGACCATTCTAAGCCGTTTTCATCCACTAACAAACGCATTAACTCAGCGATGGCAATGGCGGGGTGAGTGTCGTTCAGTTGAATAGCGGCGGTTTCGTGGAAGTTTTGCAGATTTTTGTGGTTTTTTAGGTGAATGCGAATTAAATCTTGCAGGGAAGCTGCCACAAAAAAGTATTGTTGGGCGAGACGTAATTCGCGACCGGCGGGGGTGTTATCGTTGGGATAAAGGACTTTAGAAATGGTTTCCGCGTCCATTTTTTCGGCCACGGATTGATCGTACAACCCGGCGTTAAAAGCTTCAAAATTAAACGATTCACTCGCTTCTGCTTTCCAGAGACGCAAAGCGTTAACCGTGTTGGTTTTGTACCCCGGGACGGGGGTATCGTGGGGAATGGCTAAAACCCGACGTTCCGGCAGCCATTGTACCCGTTCTTGTCCCTTATCATCGTGATAGATTTCCGTCCGGCCGCCCAGTTTTACTTCCACACTTTCATCGGGACGGGGTAATTCCCAAGGATTGCCGAAGCGTAGCCAGTTATCGGGGATTTCCACCTGCCAACCGTCTTGGATGATTTGATGGAAGATGCCAAATTCGTAGCGGATACCGTAACCGATGGCGGGAATTTCTAGGGAAGCGAGGGAATCGAGGAAACAAGCCGCTAAACGCCCTAAACCGCCGTTTCCGAGGCCGGGATCCGGTTCCTGTTCGATAATTTCCTCAAAATCAAGACCTAATTCTTCGATCGTCTCTTTGATTAGGTCGTAAATACCTAAATTAGCGAGATTATTGCCTAAATACCGCCCCATGAGAAATTCGGCGGAGAAATAGCAGACGAGTTTAACTTTTTCTTGTTTGTAGGTGTCGGTGGATTTCAGAAAACGACGCAGGAGGCGATCGCGAACGGTGTAGGCAAGGGCGACATAGTAATTGTAGGGACTAGCATTGGTGCGGTTAACCCCTTGCAAATAAAACAGATTGTCCAGAAAAGCCCGTTTTAGGGTTTCGGGACTCATGCCCGTGCGATCGTCTTCAACTAAAGTGGGGCATTGAAGTGCTTCAGGCCCATCAGCTAGGGTATAGGTTGTCTCCATGGGTTTTTGTTGTCCATATATTCGGGAGTTGATCGCCGATCAGATTCTGATCACGATATCCTTTATAGTTTACTTGTTACCTTTTGGAGAGACTCAGACATTTAGATTTCTATTGGTTTTGAGGGGAACCGCGATCGCAATTGCCGACAAAAAAAGGGTGAACCCTGTCCACCCTCCCACAATTATTCACAAAAAAAGCTTAATAGCGTTTTCTTCTGTCACCACCACCACCATTGAAGGACGCACGCTCTTCACGCTCGCGGGCCTGGTTAACTTTAATTGCTCGTCCCATCCATTCAGCACCATCCAGTGCCTCAATCGCGGCGGTTTCCTGGGCTTTACTTTCCATTTCCACGAAGGCGAAACCGCGTTTGCGGCCTGACTCGCGATCCACGGGAATATGGACTCTTTGAACCTTGCCGTAGTCTTTAAAGACATCGACCAGATCCTCTTGGGAAATCTCGTAAGAGAGATTACCAACAAAAATAGACATAATACTTGAATCCTCGATCAATACTCGAAACGGTGTGGAGACACAAAATTCAGGGAGAAGCCGAACAATACTAAAGTAAAAGACTTACCGAGTTAATACTGAAAACGAACTTGAACACCAATCTTGACTCTCCCTCCGATCATAACACGAAAAGACTAGAGTTAATGTTAACTTTTATTCTCCCTGGAAAGAGACTGTTTTGGCTATCGGTGGCTACTCCCTCAACCCTGAGCTTTTTTCTCCCGACGAAATAACCAAATCATCAGGGCCACCACACCGATTTGTAGGGCAAAATTGGGTAAGGCGGTGGCTACGTCCCTCGCTGCCGCCAATTGGGCCAGAAAAACCACCGCACCGATAAAACCAGAAGCCCCTAAACCGAGATAGATAAACTGCCGCATCCCTCGATAGGGATTGGCCGCTTCCGCTTTCAAGCGGGCGTATGTTTGGGGATCAAGTCGAGGGGATTTGCTCATAAAAAAATCTAAAAATCTTTCTAGCTCTGTATCTATTGTCCGTGATATAATCGGAAATTGGCAATGTGCCGATGTAGCTCAGTGGTAGAGTAGTTGATTCGTAATCAATTGGTCGTGGGTTCAAATCCCATCATCGGCTTGGGGTTTTCCTCCCCAAAGTTGACTAGGAAATACCGAACTCCGGCTGAATAAATCCAAAAAGCTTGTTGGATAAGACTTTTAGACTTTTTGGCCATCCAAAAGTGCTGGACCCTGTATTGATCGGAATGGGCAAAACCCCACACCCTACACCCCGCACCCTACACCCTGCTCCCACCAACCAACTTTTCCAGCAAACCCTAGTTACTAAAGAAAAAGTTGAATAATTTCTGCGATCGCTTGACGTTGGCAATCGTCATATCCCCAGCGTTCTAGAAAGGCTTGATATTCTCCTTGTCCGCTGTTTAAACTGGTGGCTAATTGTTGTAATTTTTCTCCCAAGGCAGGCGATAATAACTGCTTAATTAGTTGACCAGTTTTTTCTTGGACCTTCTCAGAACCTCGGGCGTTTTCTTCGTCTCCTTGACCGCGATGATAGATGACCATTGCCGTGGACATAGCCAGATTTTTAACCAATAATTCATTCACCAGTATCGGGGAAGTTTTTAAAGCAGTGATGACTTCTAAACTAGGATATTCCCTATAGGATAAATCGCTGGTTAAATAAGTAACAAAAAATCCTCTAGCTCCATTTTCTGTTGAGACTAGATCGGTAATTTTTTCAGTGATTACATTGGCATCTAAAAACTCAATTTGACTTAGTAAATCTTGAGTTTCTTGGATAGCATTTTCAAAAGTTATAACCATAATATAAATAGCCTTCTGTGAAGTTTAATAGAAAAATACTAAGCATCTAAAGCATTTAACAAATTAGTTAAATCCTCCCCTGTCGAAAAATCTAATAAAGCTTCCCCCACTCGTTCCAGATCATCAATATTCAAGGTCATAATCCGACTCTCTAGAGTCACATCAATAGCTCCTAACTTACGTTTAATCAGACGAATAATTAGATTTCTTTCTCTTGCTAAACCCTGTTCTAAACCCTGTTCCAAACCCTGTTCTAAACCCTGTTCTAAACCCTGTTCTAAACCGCGGCGCATCCAACTGGTGGTAATCTGCATAACTCCCTCCTGTTCGGGTTGAATAAATGTGCTAATCTCCTGTTGAAATTCTATCTCCTCGGACGAGTTGAGATTGAGATAGGTATCGACAAAGCCTGAAATCAATTGCATTCTAGCCGCATCTAATCTTAATGTTACCAATAATCTTAGACATTGTGCCTTAACTTTTGCTCTATCCCGAGGGGCAATTTTCATCTTGGCCATCAAAGCGGCGGCGACGGGATTAGCTTGATTGAGAAAATCCCGCCAATGCAAGCGATTTAACTGGACAACTTGATAGTTAAATTCTAACACTTTTAAGTCAGGAAAATCAATTTTGTATTGACGAATTGCTTCTTTTTGTGGACGCTCATAGGAAAATATGACAATCGGATAAACTGGTAAGGCAAATTTTTGATGCAGACGAGCGAAATAAGTAAACATTCGCCGATTAAATTCTGGTTGAGAGCTAGACTGTGCTTCTAGATGAATTAAGAAAAATGATGATTGTCCTCGAAATTGAACTTGGGCGACTAAATCACTTTCATACTTTTCTCCTTCCGTGACATCGGTAAAGACTTCTTTGTCTAAAAATGTGATCTGATTAGGCTCTAAATAATTAATAACCGCGGGGAAAAACAACTGAATAAATTCAACAAAAAAAGTCGAAATTAATTCCTTAAATAAACGATCATGGTCAATAACATTATTCATACATAGCAGTTATCCTAATGGTGAGGTAGAAAGTTTTCCTTTTGGGGAGTCGGTCGCCGGCCGTCGATATCAAAATTAGGTTACACTTCATCTTGAGGAGGAATGCAGTAAACTACTCGTTAAGACTACACCAGAACAGGGATATCCGGAGAGAAACTTCGAGCATTTGTACTAAAATATCCAAGAGACGGCTAACTGCTATATTTTTTGATGACGATATAAATAGCAAAAACTATAGACGAATAGCTATGAGCTTTGGTGAAGAATTTGAATTACTGCTGCGGGCCCGCTATCCTCTCATCTATGTTACCACCCTAGAAGAAGAACGTCTCGAAAAAGCGATCGCCGATATTGCCAAACAGAGCCATAACCGTGCTGTCTATGTCTGGGATTTCGTGGATGGTTATCAAGATAATCCCAATAATGAGAACTTTGCTCGGCGTAATCCCCTGCAAGCTCTTGAATTCGTCGAAAAGCTGCCGACTAACATCGCCGCCATCATAATTTTACGCGATTTCCAGCGCTTTTTAGAAGATATTTCCATCGCCAGAAAATTGCGAAATCTGGCCCGTTCCCTGAAATCTCAGCCCAAAAACCTAATTATCGTTGCTCCCGAACTGTCTATCCCCTCGGATCTAACCGAAGTAATCACCGTCGTCGATTTTCCCCTACCCAGTGGCGAAGAAATTAAACGGGAAATCCAGCGATTAATCGCCGCCACCGGACAACCGGTAAAAGAACCACTCCTCGATGAATTAGTGCTTTCTGCCCAAGGACTATCCCTAGAGAGAATTCGTCGGGTTTTAGCCAAATGTTTAGCCAGTCACGGCAAAATTGAGCCAGAGGACGTGGAATTAATTTTGGCAGAAAAACGCCAATCGATTCGTCAAACCCAGATATTGGACTTTTATCCCGCCACAGAGCAGATTTCTGACATCGGGGGACTAGATAATCTCAAAGATTGGCTGATTCGTCGCGGTGGTGCCTTTAGTGAACGCGCCCGCGCCTACGGTTTACCAAATCCCCGGGGTTTACTATTGGTGGGAATTCAAGGGACGGGTAAATCCCTGACAGCGAAAGCTATTTCCCATCATTGGCACTTACCCCTACTACGTCTGGACGTGGGGCGTTTATTTGGCGGATTGGTGGGAGAATCGGAATCGCGTACCCGTCAGATGATTAATCTCGCCGAAGCTTTAGCTCCCTGTGTGCTGTGGATAGACGAAATCGATAAAGCTTTCGCCGGAGTGGATGGGAAAGGCGATGGGGGAACCACCGGGCGAGTTTTCGGGACTTTTATCACTTGGTTAGCCGAGAAACAATCGCCGGTTTTTGTCGTCGCTACAGCTAATAACATCCAATCTCTGCCCCCGGAAATGCTGCGAAAAGGACGCTTCGATGAGATATTTTTTGTCGGACTACCTAGCCAAAAGTCCCGCGAGGAGATTTTTAGCGTTCATTTAGGGAAAGTTCGGCCCCATAACCTGAAAAGTTATGATATAAAGCGATTAGCCTACGAAACTCCCGATTTTTCGGGGGCAGAAATCGAACAAACCATCGTGGAAGCGATGCACATCGGGTTTAGTCAAAATCGCGACTTTAGCACCGATGATGTGCTTGAGGCCGCTAGTCAGATTATCCCCCTGGCCCGCACTGCCCAAGAACAGATTCAATTTCTACAGGATTGGGCTAAGTCAGGTAAAGCTCGTCTAGCCTCTCGCGATGATCGTTTTAATCTCAATTCTAGCAGTTAATTTAGCACCAATATGAAGCGTTTATCTGGTTTATTGCAATTTATGGTCGGTTTTGTCATGGGAGTGGCGATTCTGGTCGGTGGGGCTACTGCTGTCGCCTATATGCTTCTCTCTGGTATGAATTCTAATCCTCCTAAACCCGTCTTTACCGAGGAGAAAAAAGAGGAAACTAAGGAGGAAAAAGCTGCTAAACCCATCCCTACTACTCCCCTCCAAGAACAACCCCAAGCTGAGGTGAAAGAGTCTCCCAATGCCCCAGCAGCAAAAGCTTCCCCGAAACCCAGTCCCGAAGAAACAAAAAGAGAAACCACATCCGAGGGTTATCAAGCGCGGGTGACATGGCAAAGCGGTTTAAGTCTGCGCTCTGAACCTACCAGTGAATCGACTCGTCTCGGCGGTCTGGATTACAATACTAAAGTCAGTGTGGTGGGAACCAGCAGCGATGGGCAATGGCAGCGCGTACGTCTGTCCGATGGTCGCGAAGGTTGGATTAAAGCGGGTAATATTTCTAGAGTCGAGTAAATATTTAGAAGGGTTAGGTTTTAGGTTTTCTCAATCTAACCCTTTCCCTAATCAGTAGTTGGACAAAATTAAATTGACACTCTGGAAGGAGAGAACCCCAGAACTGCTCAACTCCAGAAGTAAAAAATATCTGTGATTAATTCTGTCTAGGTACTTAATCACTACTTCAAGAACGATTATCGCGATTAACTTTTCTGATTAACCAATAACTTGCCGCTAAAGCTAAGGTTCCCACGGTGAGGGCAATTAAATCATCTTTACTGTATTTATTGGGATCAAAAATAATAATTTTTCGAGAGATAGCAATTAAAGCCGTAACTACTACTAATTCAACCTGTACGATGTGTTTTCTTAAGTAAGCAGTGACGTTTTCTAATAACTCTAAGGCGATCAAAATATTGAGAAATAATCCGAAGATTTCAATTAAAGTTTTACTAAAAAAACCGACGGGTTCCGTAGTAAATAGGTCTTTGATTAGGATAACTACTAGGTCATAAAGAGAAACAATAATAACAACAATTAAGGCTACGGATAAAACCTTAGAAACTATGTTTTCAATGAGATGAATCGACCTCATGAAATCTTCATCGCGCCATTGTTGACCGAAATTGATAAGTAGTTTCCGTATCTGTTTGAGCATGATCGATTAAGTAAAAAGTAAAAATTATTATTGTATTTTATTGCTAATTGTTCTATTTAGCTAACAAGTAAGTATATCCCCCCTTGATCCCCCCTTGATAAAGGGGGTGCTGATCCCCTCTTATTAAGGGGGGTATCTGACAATTTTTAAAATCTACCTACTTAGAAATGATTTTACTTGAAGAAGGCTTCTCTAGAAAAAAAATCTAGGTGCGATCGCTATTAAGTCAACCGCACCCAAAACTAATACAAATGCTCACATCTAGCTAACATCATCGTGAGCGAAACGATTATAGAGGAAGTCGAGGGCATAGTTACGCAGACGATAATATTCCGGATCCTCCATAATTCTCTCTCGATCGCGGGGACGGGGGAAATGAATATTCATCACTTCGCCGATTTTCGCTTCCGGTCCATTGGTCATCATTACCAGCTTATCAGCGAGGAAAAGGGCCTCATCGATATCGTGGGTAATCATCAACACCGTACAGCGTTTATCTTGCCAGATTTTCAGCAATTCTTCCTGTAATTCCTCTTTAGTAATCGCATCCAAGGCACCGAAAGGTTCATCAAGAATCAACACTTCCGGACGGATAGAAAGAGCGCGAGCGATCGAAACCCGTTGTTTCATCCCCCCGGAGATTTGGGGAGGGGTTTTGTCCATAGCTTCGGTTAAACCCACCATAGCTAAATGTTCGCGCACGATCGAGCGTTTTTGTGCCTCTGGAGCATTGGGAGACACCGCATCTACCGCGAGATAGACATTTTCAAAAACACTTAACCAAGGCAATAAAGCATAGTTTTGAAACACTACCATGCGATCGGGCCCGGGTTTAGTAATTTTCTTGCCGTTAACTTTAACAATGCCATCGGTGGGAGAAGAAAAACCCGACACCATATTTAATAGGGTGGATTTACCGCAACCGGAGTGACCGATCACACAGATAAATTCACCTTCATTGATACTGAGATTAACATCCTTGAGGACGGTGTAGGGGCCTCTAGGAGTGGGATAAACCTTAGAAACTCCTTCAATGGTAACAAAAGCTTCTTTAGTGGGGGCCTGGGTTGCCCGGTTAACGGTGTCGGTGGTGGTATACATGATTAGTCTTTGGGGGAAATTAGTTAATAGGGGCAATGGCCGGGGATAATTGGCTAGGAATTATCCCCTTAGTCGATTTTTAGGCAATTTTGCGAGATTCACTGGCACTAGGACGAGCATCAATAGCCACTTCGGCCATGGTGACGTTTTGTTTGATCTCTAAACTATTGAGATAACCGATCGGATCCTCGGCATCAAACTCGATACCATCGAATAAAAGGATCGGTGTGCGACGATATTTAATATCCCCTAGACCCAATTCCCGGGCCGCGGTACTAAAAACACCCACCCGACAGACGCGTTCGAGAATTTCTACCCAGTTACGGGGGAAAGGAATGTGGCCCCAGCGTGCCATTTGGGTCATCATCCAGAGGTGTTCGGTACGACTGGGACGATTTACCCCTTCTCCATAGAACAGATGGTGTGCATATTCTTTCATCGGTCGATCGAGACTGCACGCATAGGAGTTGGGATCACCCAGTTGGATATAATCGATATTGGTACTAAGATACTGACGACTGGCGAGGATTTGACGAATTTCTTCCTGATTCCCTTCCTCGGCACAGTAGCGACAACCTTCCAGCAGTGCTTTAACTAAAGCGACATGGGTATTAGGGTATTTATTGGCCCAATCTTCCCGGACTCCCAGGGCCTTACCCGGGTGGCCCTGCCAGATTTCTAAGTCGGTGGCGACGGTGTAACCGATACCTTCCATGGCGGACCTGAGATTCCAAGGTTCACCGACACAGTAACCGTCAATACTACCGGTTTTCAGGTCGGCTACCATTTGGGCCGGGGGAATAGTTTCGAGGTGAACATCTTTATCGGGGTCAATTCCCGCTGCCGCTAACCAGTAACGCAGGAGCAAATTGTGCATCGAGGAGGGGTGAACAATGCCAAAAATATGGCGCTGCTCCTTCGATTCCAATAGCATCTGTCTTAAGGCGTTACCGTCAATCACTCCCTCGTCATAGAAGCGTTTAGCGAGGGTGACACCGTTACCGTTACGAGTCATAGTCAGGGCGCTGACAATCGGCAAAGGTTGCTCCTGATAACCACCGACGGTTAACCAGGTGGGCATTCCTGAAGGCATTTGCGCCCCGTCGAGGAATCCCCCCGCGATCCCGTCCACAACGCCTCGCCAACTGGTTTCCCGGACTAAATTCACCTCATCTAGACCATGTTTAGTGAAGAATCCCTTTTCTTTGGCCACTGCTAGGGGCGCGCAAGCGGTGAGGGGAACAAAACCGATTTCTAGATTGACTTTTTCTAAACCGTGACGGGCAATCACTTCGACTTTGCGGGCGCGTAGTTTTTTGATCCGTTTTTGTTGGTTGAGGAAATAGATAATTTCACTCCGGAGACTGTAGTAACTGGGGTGTTCCACCACTTCCATGCGTTTGCGGGGACGGGGGATATCCACTTCCAAAATACCGCCAATTTTTGAGCCGGGGCCGTTGGTGAGCATGACGATGCGATCGGATAACAGCACCGCTTCATCCACATCGTGCGTCACCATTACCGAGGTCATTTCGTATTCTTCGCACAGCTGCATTAACTGTTCCTGTAGATTACCTCTAGTCAGGGCATCTAACGCCCCAAAGGGTTCATCTAAAAGCAGGACTTTCGGACGAATGGCTAGGGCGCGAGCGATCGCTACCCGTTGTTTCATCCCCCCCGATAATTCGTTGGGACGTTTATCCACTGCATGACGAAGATTGACCAGATCGATATATTTTTCGACTTCGGCTTTTCTTTCGTCTTCTGATAGTTGGGTGAGAACTTGATCGACGGCTAGAGTGATATTTTCTTTGACGGTTAACCAGGGTAAAAGGGAATAGTTTTGGAAGACTACCATGCGATCGGGACCTGGTTTTTTAATGCTTTGACCTTGCAAAGTCACCACCCCTTCTGTGGGCAAATCTAAACCAGCGATCATGTTTAAGAGGGTGGATTTTCCGCAACCGGAGTGACCGATGAGGGAGATAAATTCCCCTTTTTTTATCTGTAAATCGATCCCTTTCAAGGCCACATATTCACCGCCACCACTAAGGGGGAATACTTTATCAATGTTATCGACAGCGACAAACAAACTCATAGTTTTTTCTCCTTAAATTGGCTCAAGTTTCAGTTATTTGAAAAATGGGGAAACTTTCCCCATTAATTCCCTATTGACGAACGATTTGATTTTGCAACCAAGCCATAAAGCGATCGAGTAATAAACCCACACCACCGATATAAAACAGCGCAAGAATAATATCGCTGATGTAGTTATTTTGGTAGGCATCCCAGATAAAGAAACCGATACCGACGATACCCGACATAACAATTTCCGCCGCAATAATCGCTAACCAAGCTAAACCGATCGCAATTCTCAAACCAGTGAATATGTAGGGAAGAGCCGAGGGAATTAATATCTTGAAAAAGAATTTTTTGCTGGACAATTGCAAGACTTGTTTAACGTTGATATAGTCTTGGGGAATTTGTTGGACACCGACGGTGGTATTAATCAAAATCGGCCAAACTGCGGTAATAAAGATAACGAATAAAGCAGCAGGTTGGTTTTGTTGTAAAGCGGCCAAAGATAGGGGAACCCAAGCAAGAGGAGGAACTGTTCTCAGGAATTGAAAAAGGGGATCGAGGGCCTTATTTAAGAAAGAATTTAAACCGACCATAATCCCAACTCCAATACCAACCACTGCGGCTAAAGAATAACCGATTAATACCCGTTGCAGACTGGCTAAAGTTTGCCAGAATAGTCCCTTATCAATGCCCCCACGATCAAAGAAAGGATACATTAAATAAGTACGAGTCCGTTCATTGGTGATTAGGTCGGATGGGGGGGGTAATTTGATTAATCCCACCATCGAGACTAATTGCCAAACAATCAGAAAACCCAAGGTACCGATAATGGGGGGAAGAATGTCTTGGGAATGCTTTTTCCAGAATTTACTGAAGTTGAAACCACCTTTACTTGTTTTGCTGACGCTACTTGCCATTTTGCCGTTTTCCTTTGTTGAAGATAAAGTTACTTGATTGGGGAGAGAAGAAAACACTTTTGGGATTAATAGACTAGATATTTTATGCCCCTAGCCTATCGAGAAAAGCTCGCTATTTTTTGATCGCCAAACTATCGAGATAAGCTTGGGGATTGGCAGGATCAAAAGTTTTGCCATCAAAGAATTTTTCGACACCCCTGGAGGTACTGGTGGGAATATCAGCTGCGGGAACCCCTAACTCTGTAGCTGCCGCTTTCCAAAGATCCTCGCGGTTAACTTTGTCGATTAAGGCTGAGGCAGTGGTTAAAGTTTCTTTCGGCAAGAAACCCCAACGAACACTTTCGGTTAAAAACCAGAGATCATGACTCTTGTAGGGATAGGAAACGCTACCGGCGGGATCTTTCCAGTAGAAAACCCCTTTATTTTTGTCGGTGATTTCCGGTTTACCGTCACCCATTTTCTGCATTCCTTTGAGGGGACTGGCGATAATTTCTTCTTTGAGGTTGAAATAAGCCGGTTTAGCGAGAATTGCCGCCGCTTCTGCCCGATTTGCCTCTTGATCGAGCCATTGCTGCGCTTCCATAATTCCTTTTAATAAGGCCTTGGTGGCTTTCGGGTTTTTATCCACCCAATCGGCGCGGATAGCGAGGTATTCTTCCGGGTGATAGGGCCAGATTTCTGCGGTTAAAGCTGACATAAAACCGATCTGATCGGCCACAATTCGCGCCGGCCAAGGATCACCGGTACTAAACGCATCCATGGTTCCCGTTTTCATGTTGGCCACGGTTTGGGCTGCGGGTACGGCAATTAGATTAATATCCGTATCGGGGTTAATACCACCGGCGGCTAACCAGTAACGAATCCAGAAGTCTTGGTTAGCTTTCGGGAAAGTATAGGCAGCTTTGAAGGGAGTTCCCGTCGTTTTCATGCTGAGGATGTAATCTTTGGCGGGTTTCAGGTCTAAACCGATATTTTTGCCCTCGTGTTTAGATGCGATCGCGATTGCGTTACCCTGGGTGTTTAACTGCGCTAACACATACATGGGGACTTTAACGTTATTTTTGGTGATTAGTCCCTCAGAAATTAGGTAAGGCATGGGCATTTGCCACTGTCCTCCGTCAATTCCGCCCGCATCTGCCCCAATTTCGACGTTATCTCTAGCAGATCCCCAGTTTGCTTGTTTGGAGACTTCCACATCGGCCATCCCGTATTTAGCAAAAAAGCCTTTTTCCTTGGCAATAATTAAGGGTGCGGCCTCAACGATAGGAATATAACCTAATTTAATTTTGGTGGTTTCGGGGGCCTCTCCGGGGGCCACCGCTACGGGAGAAGCAACCGGGGCAGCGGGCGCGGTGGTGGTGGTTCCACCCGTAGTGTCGGGGGGATTACCCAAACAACCTTTGAGGACAACAGCCCCTGCCGCTGAAACTGCCGCCGTGGTTAAAAATTTCCGTCTCGAAAAATTTGACATAGAATCTCCTACCTGCTGCTAAAGCAAATATGTGTGCTGAATTATGGGTAAAGGAATCCCTCGCTAAACTTTCCTTCTAGCCCGTGCTATAGAAATTTAGCTATGGAATATCGAGTCTCGATTGAACTTACTAGATAAGTCTAGCGGAATTTGGAAAAAATAATTAATCCGATCGAGAATTTTATTTACAAAAATTTAATTCGATTGATAAGAATTAATTAAGTAGGGTCTGCTGAAAAAGTTTTTCGTGGGGGCAGGGTGTGGGCTTCGGACGTTTAATCTTCCAATACGCTTCTTTCAACAACAGCCGCTCTCTGCACTTCTTCTTAGGTGCTTGGCCGGTAATCGGTATCTGGTTTACCGCGATGGGTGTTAGCACCATGGCGTTTAACCTCAACGGTTTCAACTTCAACCAGTCGATTCTCGATTCTCAAGGTCGTGTAATCGGTACTTGGGCCGATGTGCTGAACCGCGCTGGTATCGGTATGGAAGTAATGCACGAGCGCAACGCTCACAACTTCCCCTTAGACTTGGCTAGTGGCGAACAAGCTCCCGTAGCTCTGATTGCTCCCGCTATCAATGGTTAATTCCTAGTCTGAACGAAAAGGCACTCCTGCGAGGGGGTGCTTTTTTGTTGTTAGAATTATGATATATAGCGTTTCCTAAGCTAGTGAGGTACACATATTTTTCTTCCCTTTTGACTTTTGCCTCTTGCCTTTTGCCTAAAAACCATAACTTTTGTACCTCAGCAGACTGAAAAACGCTATAGCTCAATGTTAAATGGAGTTAATCTTATGATATCCCCTCAAATTATTGAACTGGAACAAAAGTTACGAGACTGTTCTCTTGAAGATAAAAAATGGTTATTGGAGCAGTTACATCAACAATTAGGATTGAATAATCAAAAAACAACTAAACAACGATTAATGGATAGTTGGAATGAAGCTTATAGTGATGGATTGGACGAATCAGAAACTTTGATGTTAGAGGGAATACGCCATCATCAACGCCAATTATCTGAGTAAATATGACGATTTTCCAAGGTGATATTTATTGGATTGATTTAGGAGAACCACAAGGTTCTGAACCTGCTTATCTTCGTCCTTGTGTTGTGGTGCAAAATGATGCTCTGAATCAGTCACAAATTGGGACGGTTATTGTGTGTCCATTAACAACCAATTTGAGACGAGCAAAAGCTATTGGTAATGTTTTATTGAATGAGGGTGAAGGGAATTTACCTGAATCCAGTGTTGTTAATGTTTCACAGGTTTTCACGGTTGATAAACGTCTTTTAACGGAGTCTATCGGAAGACTTTCTCAGGAAAAAATCAAATTAATTATTCAGGGAATTAAGTTGGTTATTGAACCTCAAGAACTCGAATAATAGGGGGTTATAAAAGGATTTAAAGAATCCATTTACCCTTAGACTTAGCTAGTGGCGAACAAGCTCCCGTGGCTCTGATTGCTCCCGCTATCAATGGTTAAGTTCTAATCAAATAATTACGACAAAAAAGGTCGGGGTGATCTAATGTTCGCCCCGACCTTTTTTAATTGAAATTCTCGACAAATCACCTGACCAATAACCACTTCTCGCTCCAAGCACCGTTGACATTGAAGCCACTGCCCGTAGGGGTGAAAGTAAGAGAACCGTAGTCGAAGTTATTGCAGATGGTTCCGAAAATAGTGGCATGGACTCGCTCAGGTGGACAGATATCTGCGGCCCCGTAGCCGTTCTTTCCGCGAGTCCCCAGGTGGGAATAGGTGTTGCCATCCCAATCCCCGTTACCGAACCAGGTTGTGTTGGCTGGACCTTCTTTCAGCATACAGCGCAGACCTTTGCCTCTGCGCCCACCTGTCAAATCAGTTACCTGATATTGATTGAAATGGCTACCGCAGGTTTTGGGACGGGGTAGGGGGTTGTAGTTAACGGAGGAAGCCAAACGCCACTCCTCATTCCAGGCACCAGTCACCCGAATCACTCCTGGTCTGACCGTTCGGATCTCGAGATTACCCGGATAGTTGAAGTTAGCATCCTCCCCGTTACCGTGAATGTCGGACGCGAACCCGACCAACATTCTGCCTCGGTCAATCGCCTGTCCCAGATGGCGGTAGGTAGCCCCTTCCCAGGTTCCTTCCCCGTACCAGGACAGACGGGGAATGCTTGAGCCTTGCTGTCCTTTACTGAATTTGACACAACGAATCCCAGTTCCCCGTCGGTTATCTAGCGAACGAACTATATATGTTTCTAAGTGGGGACCACAATTGAAGCGAGTAGCAGTGGTCAGACGGATCGGCTCTATTTGAATTTGAGCGAGGCTGGGCAAAGTTGCCACCAACAGGGCTATACCGCCTAATACCATAGTCTTGACAGAACGTAGATTCATAATTTTTTCCTGAAATTGGGAAGCCGTGTTTACTTGCTAATTTCAGAATATTCGGAGTCTCAGGGTGATGTCAGTCCCAAAATAAGTGGAAATTGACGATTTCAATCATTTCTACTTTCAGGAATAGAGTGGAAGAACATGGAAATTCGCTACCATTTATCTCCTCTTCTCCTGATCTTTCTCGTATGGTCGATATGTACTGAAAGTTTAATTGTCTCTCAATCTTTCTAATAAGTAGTTGGACAAAAGTAAAGTTAACTGTGGGGTGAGGAGCCAGTCGTCAGGAGTCAGTAAGAATTGCGGCAATTTACATTTTAAGATAGACAACAGAATTTATGTCCGACTACTTAGTTGGGCGCAAGACAAATTCGCCGGAGAAAGAAGTAATCCGGTGCGTTTCGAGACGGGAATAGGGCATCCGTTTTCTGTCAGTACGGGGTTAGGCTTCGCTGGTGCGGCGAATACCTTCGTCGAGAATGAAGAACTGAGGGTTAAGAGAGGCCAACTGCTCTCGCAGCTTTTCGATTTCGGCAGCGGGAGCGTGAACTTCTACGCGAATAATCTTGGCGATTTTGAGAAGTTCGTCTAGCAGTTCCCCGACGTTTTGTAGGTGGGCAAGAACTGCGGAGGCATCGACGTAACCCTCGCGGCAATGAACAATATTACCGCTAAAGGAAAAAGCATAATGGATACAGCCCTCTTCGGTGCGGGTTCTCTCAATGAACTTGGGGCTTAGTTCCTTAAAGGCAGCAATTTTTCCTTCTTGTATTTCAAAGTAGGGTACGAGAGTACAGCAAGTATCGATTTTGAACATCAGATTCTCCTTCTAGGTGTTGCGGAGGGATATCCCGCGTTTGTGGTGCAGAAAAGGTTATCTCAGGGGTTGTCTAGGCCGTGCGCTCCTACAGAATAATGCCCTGCTGTCGGGGTGAACGGCTTTCTCACAAAATATAACAGACTTCAGGTCAACCCTTGTGCAACTTTTGGAGAAGTTAAGAAAAAGCGATCGCTAACTCAAACAAGGTAGAATGAAAAGCTGAATATCATTATCAAGTGCAATCCTCAACTCCCGTTGGATGTATCCCTGTTTATTAGCCGATTTTGCTGACAGACAGGCGAGAAAAATCTGACTGGCTTTAATCGCTTTCGGAATTTCATCTCGCCAAATTTGACCCGGAATCAGCTCTTTTTTATCCAACCAAGGTTTATATCCCACTTGCTTAAGGCGGTTATACAGTGCCAAAACTGGTGGTTTATCCTCATTGGCATGGGCCAAGAAAATTTGAATCTTTGACTTCTTCACTTTGGTTTTTACCAGTGTAGCCGCTACTGATTTACTAGGTAACTTAGGAGATTCTGGGGGTTAGAGGTTGGGGGAGTTTCCCTTGTCACCGACTGCAAATGCTTACTTAACCTGAGTTCGGTTTAAGGGAATTTTGCCATAGCTTGCACGAAAGAATAGGAGTTTTAGGCTACGGTAGCATCAGGGTTTTAGCTTATCCCGAACTGAGGTTACTTACTTTTTTCTAAAGTAGTTGAAGCGACAGAAACCCCGCATAAAGCGTTAGCGGCGTGCGTGGGTAGTTCATTCGGGTACAGTGAGAATTTCGACACCGGTTTCGGTGACGGCGATGGTGTGTTCAAATTGGGCCGAAAGTTTACCATCTTTAGTAATAGCAGTCCAACCGTCTTTTAAGACAATATGTTGCCAGGTTCCCTCATTAATCATTGGTTCAATGGTGAATACCATGCCGGGGCGAATTTTTTTGCCCTTGCCGCGAATGCCGTAGTGGGGAACCTGTGGACCAGTGTGAAAAACATTACTGATACCATGACCGACAAAATCTCTAACCACCGAAAATCCTTGGCCTTCGGCATATTCTTGGATAGCTGCGCCAATATCGCCGATTCTCCCCCCCGGCTGCACTGCATCTATGCCTCTTTGCAGACATTCTCTGGTAACTTCCACTAACTTTTTGGCCAGGGGGGAGGGAGTACCGACAAAGAAAGTCTGGGAGGTATCGCCGTGATAACCTTCTAAAATCGGGGTGACATCGATGTTAATAATATCGCCATCTTTGAGGATTTGATCGGCGCTGGGGATGCCGTGACAGATAACCTCGTTAATGCTAGTACAGATGGACTTAGGAAAGCCGTGGTATCCTAGGGGCGCACTTTTGGCTCCATGGGCGCGAGTCCAACGTTCTGCTTCATCATTGATTTCTAGGGTACTTACCCCCGGTTTAACCATATCTGCCAGATGATCTAACAGTTTAGCCGCTAATCGTCCGGCTCGTCGCATTTTGTCAATTTCCCGCGGGGAGAGTAAGGTGATGGTATCGTTGCCCATGAATTATCCGACTGTTGAGAAAGATTCTTGTTACATTTCTTATCCTACCAAAATCGGGCAGTCTTAGGGTTTAGGGAGTGGGGTGTGGGGTGTAGGGTGTAGGGTGTAGGGTGTGGGGTGTAGGGTGTAGGGTGTAGGGTGTAGGGTGTAGGGTGTAGGGTGTAGGGTGTAGGGTGTGGGGAGAATAAATAAAAATAATCTCCTGTCTCCTGTCTCCTGACTACTGATAACTGATAACTGATAACTGATCACTGATAACTGATAACTGATAACTGATAACTGATAACTGATAACTGACTACTGATAACTGATAACTGATAACTGATAACTGATAAGAGAAATTAACCGAATCTACCGGCTACATAATCGCGAGTTTGTTGATTAACTGCATCGGTGAAAATTTTCTGGGTGGTGTCAAATTCCACCAAACGACCGACACGGGTTTCATCGGCATTAAAAAAGGCCGTGCGATCGGATACTCTAGAGGCCTGTTGCATATTATGGGTGACAATGACGATCGTGTATTGTTCTTTCAATTCATGGATTAATTCCTCGACTTTGAGGGTAGAAAGAGGGTCTAAAGCAGAACAAGGTTCATCCATTAATAATACTTTTGGTTTTACTGCTAAAGCGCGAGCAATACACAATCTTTGTTGTTGTCCCCCCGATAATCCTAAAGCAGATTTATTCAACAGATCTTTAACTTCATTCCAAAGAGCAGCTCCTTTTAAAGCTGATTCCACAATCCCATCTAATTCACTGCGACTAGCGGAACGATAAATTCTAATACCATAGGCAATATTATCGTAAATAGTAGCGGGAAAAGGGTTAGGGCGCTGAAACACCATACCCACCTGTCGCCGTAAGGTATGAAGGTTAACTTTGGGGGCGTAGATATCTTGACCAAAAAACCTAACTTTCCCTTTAACTGTCACTTGCCCCTCTAATTCCCCGATACGATTGAGAGCTTTTAAGAGAGTAGATTTACCACAACCAGAGGGGCCGATCATGGCGGTTACTTGCCTTTGCGGGATTTCTAAAGAAACACCTTCCAGGGCTTTTTTGCTACCGTAGAAAAAGCTAAGATTTTCGACTTTGATCGCCGAATTAGCTAGAGACGTAGGATTGTTCATGATAGAGGAATCGATCATCAGAAAAATACTTAATTTGAGCGTTTACGAGTAACAAAACGGGAGAGAAGGCTAGTAATTAAAACTAAGATAATTAGGACTAAAGAAGCTGTCCAAGCCAAGGAATTTTGTTCAGGAAAGGGGGAACTAGCATAGTTATAAATCAACACCGTTAAAGCCGGTGTGGGCGACCAAAGACTTTCTTGCCAAAATTGACTAAATAAAGCCGTAAACATTAAGGGGGCGGTTTCTCCAGCGGCCCGGGCCACCGCTAATAATATCCCGGTCATAATCGGTGCGATCGCTGCTGGTAGGACAATGCGAAATACCGTATCGAAACGGGAACCCCCCAAAGCGGAGGAGCCGAGACGGTAGGATATGGGTATTAGTTTTAGTGCCTCTTCCGTGGTTAAAGCGATGATCGGCAACATGATCACCCCCAAAGCAAACGCCCCCGCCACGGCGGAAAATTGTTTGGTAGTTAACACCAAAACCCCGAAAGAAAACACCCCGACGATGACGGAAGGGGTACTACTCAACACCACGATCGCAAAGCGCAGAATCCCACCAATTTTGGAACCCCGAGCGAATTCCGAGAGAAAAACCCCAGTGAGAATCCCCAGAGGTATGCTGCCCAGGGATGCTAAACCGACCATAGTTAAAGTACCCACGATCGCATTAGCGAAACCATTGGGAACACTAGGATCGGAGCCAACCGGGGCGGGTAAAGAGGTGAAAACTTGCCAATTGAATCCGGGTAAACCTTCTTTGACAATTTGAAAGAGGATAGCGAATAAAGGCAGAATGGCGATGGCACTAAGAGCGATCGCTAAACCCGTGAGACCGTTGGTAAAAAAATGTCGCCACGGTGACAGGGGTTGCTGTAAATCTTCTTCGGGAAAAGCTCCTTGGCTCATAAAATTAACGATTGCGGTTGATAAATTGTACTAATAAAGCCGCTACACTATTGACGGCCAAGGTAATAACAAATAGAATCAAAGCTAGATACATCAAGGCTCCGATGTGGATTTTTTCAAAAGCTTCTGGGAAGGTATTGGCTAGTACAGCAGGAATAGTATAACCGGGGGCCAAGAGGGAGGGACTAATAATCGAGGAGTTACCGATTACCATGGCCACCGCCATAGTTTCCCCTAAAGCGCGCCCTAAACCGAGGATAATCGCCCCGATAATACCGGAACTGGCCGCCGGCAACAGCACGCGCCAGATGGTTTCCCAACGAGTGGCACCTAGGGCCATGGAGGCGCTGCGTAATTCAGAGGGGACGGTAAGCAAGACATCGCGACTGATAGCAGAAATAGTCGGCACGATCATGATCGCTAGGATCACACCGGCGATCAGCATACTTGGTCCCAAAGGTTGGGTATTAAATAAAGGGAACCAAGCAAAATTTTGAAATAACCATTCTTGCAGGGGTTTAAGCACGGGAATTAGCACAAAAATCCCCCATAACCCGATAATTACACTAGGAATCGAGGCAATTAATTCTACTAGAAAACCGATGGGATAACGGATACTTGCTGGCAAATAATTCTCGCTAGTGGTTAAAGCAACGGCAACACTGAGGGGAATAGCTAATAAAAGAGCCAGAATCGAGGAAACAACGGAACCGAAAATAAAGGGTAAACCACCAAATTTGAGGACGTTCACATCCCAAGTGGTTCCCCAGAGAAATCCCCAACCGAATTCATTGATCGCCGGCCGCGCATCCTGAAAAACAATCCAGGCCATCCAGAGCAGAAAAATTAAACCAGAGGCGGCACAAATCCAGACTAAGACAGTAAAAATGCGATCAAATAAACCCGCAGCGCCGGGGTTTTCGTTAAGATTGGCCGCCGAGACATCCAAGTACTCGACAGGTTCAGAAAAATTGGCCATAAGGTAGAGAGCGATTACCAGTTATCAGTTGTTTAGAATGCAACTGTAGGGGCTGAACATTGTTCAGCCCACAGAAAAGAAATACTTGCAGTTATTAGTTATGGACTTAACCG
Organism: Microcystis aeruginosa NIES-2549; assembly: GCF_000981785.2. Classification (NCBI taxonomy): domain Bacteria; kingdom Bacillati; phylum Cyanobacteriota; class Cyanophyceae; order Chroococcales; family Microcystaceae; genus Microcystis; species Microcystis aeruginosa. Next base: position 3,095,384 of record NZ_CP011304.1, read on the forward strand.
GTAACTTTTTTCCATCTTACTGGAAAGCGGTGACAATCAAGCTTAAACTAATACAAGAGTATTTATTTAATTTTATTAACTTCGGCTAAAACTCTTTGAGTCACCGATTGGGGAATCCGAGTAAATTCCAATTGATTGTTAATACCTTGACCGGTGGTGAGAATCCAAGTCAACAGTCTTTTAATTTCCGCCGCTTTTTTGTTATCAGCGTAGTCTTTCGGTACTAATAACCAAGTAATCCCGACGATCGGATAACCACTGCTCGGATCGTCCATATTAGCGGTAAAATCGGCGTTAAATTTGATCCCTTCCATCGCCTTGTTAGCTTGGGCGAGACTGGGTTCGACAAATTGACCGGCTTTATTCTGAACTTTGGCGGTTCTCATGGTTGCCCCTTCATTTTTGCGGGCAAAGGTATCTTGAACGTAACCGATCGAGCCTTCTGTTTGTTTAACCAGGGCCGCCACACCATCATTTTTCGGTCCTTTGAGAACGGTAAAACCCCAGTTCGGTTCTTTGCTGGTTCCCACCTTACTTTTGAAGGAAGGACTAATCGCACTCAGGTGAGAGGTAAAAATCTCGGTAGTACCGCTACCATCAGCCCTAACCACCACTTTAATGGGTCGGTTGGGCAGTTTCGGATCCACTTGTCTCCAGTTAGTGATCTCGCCACTGAAGATTTTACCGAGGTTAGCCCTGGAAATTTGCAGGTTATTTACCCCCGGCAAATTATAAACCACGGCGACGGCTCCCCCGGCGGTGGGAACCAGCAGTAAACCGTTTTTCATCTGGCTTTTTTCCGAGGAGGAAGGAGCGGCATCGGAAGCGCCAAAATCGACCGTTCCGGCGATAAATTGCCGGACACCGGCACCGCTACCGACGGAATTATAGTTAACGGTGACACCGGTGGCGTTTTTATAGTCGGCAAAATAACGCTGGTATAGGGGCGCGGGAAAGGAGGCTCCTGCACCGTTCAGGGTTTGGGCGAAAGCTTCTCCCATCGTCCCTGCTAAGGCCGCTGCCGTGGCGAAGGAGACAGCACACACACGAGTTAGGGTAGCAGTTGAGAATATCATAAGTTTTCCGGTTGAAGAATCCTGCACAATTGGAGAAAGTTGAACTTTCTTCAAGATATAGTTTAAGGCACAAATATTACTTTTAAATCTAGAAATATTTGCGATTTTTTTGGTTAAGATTGGGTAAAATTTTGGTTAAGTTTAATTTAAAAAATCCACAGCTTTTAGCAACAATTTAGATCGATCAAGACCAAAATCCATTGTATCTATTCAAGGATGAAATCTTAATTTAAAGCATCTGTTGGGGAGAAATTGCCCAGACAAAGCTTTTTATCTAGGGCTTGCTGAATAAACCTAAAAATCTTGGCTCTCCCAGCTTTGGTGGGTAAAATGTATTCTAAGATACATTTCTCCTAGCGAGGGGGTGGAACGAACCACAAAGACACAAAGGACACAAAGATCGATCGATCATATTGTAAGTTAAACTTATCACACAGAACCTAGAAGAGCCAAATCTTGTTGGATAAGGCTTTTAGACTTTACGCCCCACACCCCACACCCCACACCCCACACCCCACACCCCACACCCTGCCACCACCGAAAAACTTTTTCAGCAGCCCCTATCTAGGTGTGTGAAGGCAAACAGGGCCACCGCTGCTTTTCGATACTGTTAAGTTTGTTATCTTTTTGGTAGAATTTTTACATCAAATCAATTTTTTTTGAAATGATGGAGAGAGATTTTTCTGACTCCCAGAAAAGCAAGGGGATGGATAAATGCTGATAAATCTCGATAAATTGCTCAAAAAGGCTCTTATTTTTGTTAGTGCTGGTGTTTTAGTTGCTTGCGCTCCCGTTGACTCCCAATCAAATAAATCAATTATTATTGATGGGTCTAGCACCGTTTACCCGATCACCAAGGCTGTCGCCGATGAATACAAAAAACAAAAACAGCCGTCTGCGGATATAAGCGTCAACTTTTCGGGTACTACTGGCGGATTTCGGCAGTTTTGCGCTGGAAAAACCGATATTAGCAATGCTTCGCGACCGATTCGCAGCGATGAGATCGAAGCCTGTAATCGGAATAACATTAGATTTATCGAATTGCCGATCGCCTTTGATGCGCTCACCATCGCAGTCAATAAAGAAAACAATTGGATTGATAGCATCACTTTAGAGGAATTAAAAAAAATCTGGGAACCTGCGGCCCAGGGTAAAATTACCAAGTGGAGTCAGGTGCGATCGGGATTGCCGGATAAACCTCTCAATCTCTTTGGTGCGGGCAAAGATTCGGGAACTTTCGATTATTTTACGGAAGCGGTGGTAGGAGAAGAAGATGTTAGCCGCAGCGATTACGTTGCCAGTGAAGATGACGACACTTTAATCCAAGGAGTTAGTCAAGATGCCAATGCCCTAGGATATTTTGGTCTAGCTTACTACGAAAAACAAGCGGCGAACTTAAAAGCCTTAGCAATAGACAGTGGTAAAGGGGCTGTTTTGCCCTCCCGGGAAACGGTGCTACAATCCACCTATCAACCCTTAGCCCGTCCTTTATTTATCTACGTTAACGCCCAAAAAGCCCAGTCTAATAAGGATTTACAGCGTTTTGTCGAGTATTATCTCAGTCAAGCTCAAAATATCGTTCAAGAGGTCGGTTATATTCCCCTGAGCGGTGAGCATTATCATTTAGCCAAGGTCACTTTCTTTAACGGGGAAGCGGGAACAGTTTTCGGGGGACACTCAAAATTCGATGTGACTTTAGCCGAATTACTGCGCCAGAAAGCCAAGTTTTAGAAACTTAAAATAGGGTGAGATTAACTCACCCTATCAACTTTTATTTATGCTGCGGGAATAAAGCTAAAATTCTTGGGTTTGCTTCCTTTTTCTTGAGAAGAGGCATTTATCGGCGTTGTATAAAGAATTGATTAGGGTTGATCAAGCTTTTTGCCAGTGATTTGGCTAATCTTTCCTCCTGATCTGGGGATTGTCCGAAAAGATGCTCTACAATTCGCTTAACTTCTGTACGGATACCGGTGACTTCGTTGCGGAAAAACTGTTGATCGCTCTCAGCTTGAGTGATAAATTGGTTTAAGCACTCGTTGGTTCGTTCAAAACTCCCTGCTATTGTCCTAACCTCACGGGTTAGCTGTGCTATATCTTCTCGATTCTGTTGCGTGAGGACAACGGTAGCCTGTAGTATGCTCTCGATCCGTTCTAATCTTTCATCCGTCATCGGTTACAATCCCTTTAGAGCTTTTTATCTGTCTCTTGCCAATAGTAGTCGTTAAGGGACTATTTTAATTATGGGAGATCAATCACGGAACATGAGGATTATTATGTCTCACGGTCGAGAAACTGTTAGTAACTCAAGGTCAAAATTCTTGCCAGAAGAAGAACATAAGCGATTGCAAAATTAGCCCTATTCCCATAATAACAGAAAAGGTTTGAGTTTGAGTTTGAGTTTAATTTTATCTAGAAAATTTTGTCATGAAAAATCTTCAACAAACTATTAGATTTACTTTATTATATTTACTTCTTACTGCCAGAGTTCTTGCCGCACCACCTCCCACTCGTATTAATGATTGTTCTAACACTTTTATCCAAGAAATAACCACCAGATTTGATGACGACCCTGATGCGGAAGCAGTTGTGGTTCTAACCAACGGAGTTGTTCTGTTTTTCTATGTTAAACTTGATGAAGTTCCAGCTTTAAAAACAGCTTTACCCGGCGATAAAGTAAAACTCTGTTTAACTAAAGTGCCAGATAATTGTCCACCGGGTGATGAACGAGGTAAAATTTATAGTGTGTTAAACTATAGAACTCAACAGTATTTTAAAGCGATGAATTCTTGGCATTACTGTGGGGGTGCTTAACATTAGTAAGCTTATTTTTGTAAGCCATATTTAGTCTTAGCCATCTCAAACAAACTAAAGTCTATCAAGAAGCAATAAAAGAAAGTAGAAAAGAAGGTCAACAACGGGGGAAATTACCGGCATAACTTAGATTATCTTACCCTCGCTATTTCCTTAGACTTGGACAACGTTTTTGCAATCAGTTAAGTTAATCGTTTTTCAATCATTCCAGATGGAAAAAATTAATCTATCCCGGAATCATGAATAACGATTAATTATTAATACTTTAACCAAAACGACCGCTAACATAATCTCTAGTGGACTCTTGAGCGGGATTTTGAAAGATAACCTCTGTGCGATCATATTCCACTAAATAACCTACTTTACCGCCTTTTCGGGTCGGTTCAGCATTATAAAAAGCCGTTAAATCAGAAACCCGCGACGCTTGTTGCATATTATGAGTAACAATAACTATAGTATATTGGGTTTTCAATTCGTGAATTAATTCCTCAATTTTTAGGGTAGAAATTGGATCGAGTGCCGCACAGGGTTCATCCATTAAAACAACTTCCGGTTTAACCGCAATAGCGCGAGCAATACATAACCTTTGTTGTTGTCCCCCCGATAAAGCTAAACCACTTTCTTTGAGTTTATCTTTAACATCATCCCAGAGAACGGCTTTTTTTAAAGATTCTTCCACTAATTGATCCATATCGCCGATGTAGCCATTTAAGCGCGCCCCAAAAGCGATATTTTCATAGATAGATTTAGGAAAAGGATTCGGTTTCTGAAAAACCATACCGATGCGACTGCGTAACCCGATAGGATTAACGGAATTACCATAAATATCTTGACCGCGAAAGGTAACTTTTCCTTCAATTTTGGCACTTTTAACTAGATCATTCATGCGATTAAAACAGCGTAAAACTGTACTTTTTCCGCAGCCAGAGGGACCGATAAAAGCGATCACTTTTTTCTCAGGAATATCAAGGTTAACATCACGAACAGCGAGATTAGAACCATAGTAAACATTTAAGTTTTTGGTTCTCAAAACTGCATCGGTGACAACATCGGTACTATACATAATTTTCAAAGGAAATAAGGAGATGGGTGTTTTTTTCAGTGACCAGTAAACAGTAATCAGTGAAAAGAAAACTCCAAACTTGCCACTTTATACTGATAACTGATAACTGATAACTGATAACTGATAACTGATAACTGATAACTGATTTAGCCAAAACGTCCACTAACATAATCTTTAGTTGCTTTTTCTTGAGGATCACTAAAGATTTTGTCCGTATGATCAAACTCGACTAGATAACCAATTTTGCCACCTTTATCGGTGGGTTCAGCGTTATAAAAAGCCGTTAAATCCGCTACTCTGGTGGCTTGTTGCATATTGTGAGTAACAATAATAATTGTATAACGTTCTTTTAATTCGTGCATTAATTCCTCAACTTTTAAAGTTGAAATTGGATCCAGTGCCGAACAGGGTTCATCCATTAATAATACTTCTGGTTGAGCGGCAATAGCGCGAGCAATACATAATCTTTGTTGTTGTCCCCCCGATAGGGAAAAACCGCTTTCTTTTAGTTTATCTTTTACCTCGTCCCAGAGAGCAGCTCGACGCAGGGAAGTTTCTACTAATTCATCTAAATCACCTTTATAACCATTTAATCGCGCTCCGTAAACCACATTATCATAAATGGATTTGGGAAAAGGATTAGGGCGCTGGAACACCATACCGATATATTTTCTTACTTCGACCGGATCCACATCTTGAGAGTAAATATCTTGGTTATGATAAAAAACTTTGCCGTCAATACGAAAACCGTGAATTAAATCATTGAGACGATTAAAACACCTGAGAATGGTACTTTTTCCACAGCCAGAGGGTCCGATAAAAGCGGTGACTTTATTTTTGGGAATATGGATGGAAACGTCTCGTACTGCTCGATAATTACCATAGTAAATATTAGCATTATCCACCTTTAAAACGGTTGCAGTTGATTGGGTAGTGCGATTAGTTAGCATAAATTATTGACCTTGAATTTGGATAATTGAGAAATTGGAAAGATAGGTAGATTTTTACTTAAATATCCCTTTTTACTTTTTCCCTGACTTAAGTAGGGAGGCACAATTATTTGTAGGATGGGTTAGCGATAGCGTAACATAATCGGGCGTTGGGTTTCATGCTTCAACCCAACCTACGTTCTTTTTACTTTTTCCTTGACTTAATAGGTTTTCTGGCGCGTGGCTAAACGGGATAAAATGTTAGTTACCAACACCAAAAACACCAGAATTAAAGCTCCTGCCCAAGCTAATTGCTGTTGGGGGGCAAAAGGGGCAGTAGCAAAGTTGAAAACCAGGACCGAAAGGGTGGCAATCGGTTCCAAGATACCCCGAGGCCAAAAGTTAGAGAATAATGCCGTAAAAATTAAAGAGGCGGTTTCTCCAGCCGCCCTAGCAATTGCTAAAGTAACACCGGTCAAAATAGCGGGAACTGCGGCAGGAAGGACGATTTTTAGGACGGTTTGGTAATTATAGGCCCCCAAACCCATGGCCGCCCAGCGGATGTCTTGGGGAACGATTTTTAAAGCCTCATCGGTGGTTCTAATAATAGTGGGTAACATTAACACGGCTAAACCGATCGAACCGGCAAGGGCAGAAAAGCCTAAAAGGGCTGTTCCTTCGCCAAATAATGGCGCAACTAGCAAACCGTAGGCGAAAACCCCGACAATAATCGAAGGAACGCCCGCTAACACGTTGGTAGCGAAGCGCACACCCTGGGCAAGTTTGTTATCACCGCTAAATTCCGAGAGATAAACCGCCGCTAAAACGCCGATGGGAACTGCGATCGCTGTGGCTAGGGCAACGACGATAATTGTGCCTAAAATGGCGTTAGCGATGCCTCCTCCTCCTAACCCCGGCGGTGGCGGTAATTTGGTAAAGAGATTGGCGTTTAAACTGCCCACCCCTTGTACAAAAACGAAGCCTAGGACGGCAAAAAGCGGAATAATCGTCACTGTTAAACATAAACCCGATAGAACGGTCATAATTGTCCCCAATAGCGATCGAGGACTACCCGGTTTCTTTTTGAGATTATTGCCTAAATTCGCACTATCCATATCAGTTATCAGTTATCAGTTATCAGTTATCAGTTATCAGTGAAGAGTGAACAGTAATCAGTAATCAGTAATCAGTGAACAGTAATCAGTGAACAGTGAAAAGACAGCAGTAAACTGCCATTTGATGATGAACACTTAATACTCAAAACTCAAAACTGATAACTGATGGCTTAATACTTAGCTTTGACACGATTAACGATTAATTCGGCGAAGATATTGACTACTAGAGTCAAAACCAAGAGAACAAAACCCGCATACATTAAAGCCGATATTTGCATTCCCGAGGCTTCGGCGAATTGGTTAGCCAATAAGGAAGCGATCGTGTTAGCAGGAGCGAGAATAGAGGCACTAATGCGGTTAGAATTGCCGATAATCATCGTTACTGCCATGGTTTCCCCTAAAGCGCGCCCTAAAGCTAACATAATCCCCCCGACAATCCCGGAAAAAGCGGCGGGAATTAATACCCGAAAAATCGTTTCCCAACGGGTGGCCCCCAAGCCTAGGGAAGCTTGCCGCAAATCTGGCGGTAAAGCGGCCAAAGAGTCACGAGAGATAGCGATAATAATCGGCAGGATCATAATTGCTAAAATTACCCCCGCCGGTAACATCCCAGGACCCCCTAAAGGAGTACTAAAAAGAGGAATCCAACTAAAATTAGCATTTAGCCAGTTACCAAGGGGTCTGATGATAGGAATCAGTACAAATATACCCCACAATCCGTAAACAACACTGGGAATAGCGGCCAAAAGTTGTACGAGAAAAACCAAAATTGTCCGCGCATTTAAGGGAATAAAATCTTCGCTTAAAAAAATGGCCGAACCGATACCGAGGGGAACAGCAATCAGGAGTGCAATCAGAGAACTAACGAGAGTCCCGTAGATAACGGGCAGAACTCCGAATTCTTCCCGACCGCGCACGGGATTCCAAGCACTACTGGTCAAAAATCCCAGACCAAAGCTTTGAATCGCCGGTAAAGCCCGAATAAAAATAACTAGGGCAATCAGGAGCAAAATTAGCCCAATAGCGATGGCAAAGGCGGTAGTCAATCCCACAAAGCCTTTATCGAGGATTTTTTCCGATTCCGGACGTTCTTTAAAATTTGAGTCGGGTGAAACTGTGGGCGCACTCATGATTAGGGTTTAAATCCAGCTAGTTTGCGGTAGCTAAGGTCGAAATTGGCCTTTCTCCACTATTATTGTAACTTTGAATACATTTTTTCGGCGACTAATCCACCTTGATCGTGTAATCAGGATAGATGACATCGGCGGCAGCGGCTACTCGTTCGCGGACATTTTTCGGCAGGGGAATGTAACCAAGGGCGGCGGACTGTTCCTGTCCCTGATTGAGTCCAAATTCGATCATCGCCTCCATAGCTAAAGCTTTTTGGGGATTGTCGTATTTTTTATAAACTAACATCCAACTATAAGTGACAATGGGGTAGGAATTTTCCCCCGGCGGATCGATGATAAAAGCGCGTAAATTTTCAGGCAGTTCGACGTTAGCGAGGGTAGCGGCGGCGTTGGTTTCATCGGGGGCGACAAATTTACCCGCCTGGTTTTGTAGAGCGGCCATGGGCAGGTTATTATTTTTAGCGAAACCGTACTCAATATAGCCGATCGAGCCTTGATTTTGTTGAATTAGGGCAGTTACACCCTCATTGCCCCTACCACCGAGAAATTTACCTTTTTTGGTCGGCCATTGTACGGCTTTTCCTTCCCCGATGCTTTTTTTCCATTCGGGACTAACGGCGCTTAAAAACTTGGTAAAAACTCCCGTTGTCCCGCTACCGTCTGCCCGGTGAACTACGGTAATTTCTTCATCGGGTAGTTTTAAATCGGGGTTATCGGCGGCAATTTTGGCATCGTTCCAACGGGTAATCGTGCCTAAAAAGATGCCTATATATGCTTCTCTACTTAGTTTCAGCCCTTCTACTCCGGGCAAATTATAAGCCATAACGATGCTTCCCGCCGTCATCGGTAGCAGTAACACCCCGCGGCTAACTCTGGCCATATCCTCGTCACTCATGGCCACATCGGAAGCGCCAAAATCGATCGTACCTTGAATAAATTGTTCGACTCCTGCCCCGCTACCGGTAGATTGATAGTTAATTAGCAGTTTAGAAAATAGTTGATTGATGGTGACAAACCAGTTTTGATATAGGGGTGCAGGAAAAGAAGCACCTGCGCCATTGAGGGCGACCTCTCCTTGCAGAGGAACTTGGGCGATTCTATTGCTTCCCTCTCCGCTGGTTCCCGCCGTATCGCCGCCACCACAAGCGGTTAAAGTCGCTGTTAAAGTCGCTAGGGATAAGGCTGTTAGTAAATGAGTTCTGTTTTTGTTGGGCATAGGATTAATTTTGATCCGTAAACTGCCTTAAATTTTACGCTAAAAGTTACCACGGCTTGGTAAAGAATAGGTTAAGAAGTCAATAAAAAACATAATGTATTGCCAAGAAAAGTTTTCTCGATAACTAGACAAAAATCTCAACTTCTTTGACTATTTATTTTGACTAAACATTAGTTTTAAGTAGGGAGGCACAATTATTTGTAGGATGGGTTAGCGGTAGCGTAACCCATGCGGGCGTTGGGTTTCATGCTTCAACCGTTCGGACTTCGGCGTGAGCTCAGTCGAACGCTGAGCTCACGGCCGAAGCCCAACCTACGTTCTTCTTTTACTATTTATTTTGACTAAACATTAGTTTTAAGTCGCGGTAAAGCCGCTAACTTTTCCTGTTTAGATAGGGGTTTTCTCTTTCCCTATCATTGTAGGGACGTAAAAACAACAAAGAAAAGATTAAGGTTTACAGCCAAAACCTAACGCCATTTTTTTACTTTTTACTTTCTCCTTTTCACACCTATGCTAGAAATTTTTACTCATCTATCACCTCCCACCAAAGTAGTAGCAATTGTCCTAGGAACTGCCCTACTTTTACCCGCCTGTGTCAATATTTCCACTCAAGACCTGAAACCGATTAAAATCGATGGTTCGAGTACCGTAGCACCAATTACTGACAAAGTTCTCGAAGATTTTAAAGCTAAGAATCCCTCCCATGAGCGCGACGGGAGTGTCAACTCGTCCTTTGTTTATTTATGTTAATGCCCAAAAAGCCCAAGAGAATCCCGCTTTAGAGAAATTTGTCGAACATTATCTCGATCGAGTTCCCAATTTATTAGATAATATTGGTTATATTCCCCTACCCGACGAGGCCTATTATTTGGCACGGGTACAGTTGCAAAAATTTGAGGTAGAAACAGTTTTTGATTGCCGACCTCAACCCAATTTAACCATCGGGGAATTACTTCGCAAACAAGCCCAATTTGAAGCTAAGTAACGATTCCCATCTGGAAAATATATAGGAATTTTCCTGCTGCCATCTGACTCCTACTATAGCAAGAGGTTGGCCAATTTAAAGCAACAGAGATACAGAAAAAAAGAGGGGATAAACCCCCCATTCAGCGTATCGAGAAACTTGCTAATTAACCTTTCGGTGTCGCCCCAAATTGTTCGATGAGGATAGAAGTTAACACGGATTTTAGATCCTCACAGGGAATCCCTTTTTGTACACAGCTGCCCAGGTGGGCATCTTTACCCACTTTACCCCCCATGTAGAGGTCAACTCCTTCCACGGTTTTGCCGTCTTTGCGTGCTTTTGTCCCCATCAAACCGATATCGGCCACTTGGGGTTGTCCGCAGGAGTTAGGGCAACCGGTCCAATGAATCCGCACACCCCGGGGGATATTTAATTCGGCATCTAACTGACTAATCAAGTCCACAGCCTTATTTTTGGTTTCAATCAGGGCAAAATTGCAGAATTGCGCCCCCGTACAGGAAACGAGCGCTCGTTGTAAAGGAGTGGGATTGGGGGTAAACTTAGCCAGTAAAGGCTCGGTTAAAAGAGTTGGCATATTTTCAGCCGCTATATTGGGAATAATCACGTTTTGTTCCACGGTTAAACGCAATTCTCCGCTGCCATACACTTCGGCAATCCGGGCCAAATCGAACATATCATCGGCAAATAGACGACCAACGGGAACACAAAGACCGATATAGCTCAATCCCTCCTGTTTTTGGGGAAAAACTCCTAAATGATCCCGTTTTTCCCAGTCGATTGCGTCTTTTTCCGCTGCCGTTGCCAAGGGATAACCTAACTGATTGGCCACCCGGGTGCGGAATTCCTCAATTCCCCACTCATCAATTAACCACATTAAACGGGATTTTTGACGATTGGCCCGCAATCCGTTATCGCGGTAAACCTCCAAAATTCCTCGGCATAAATCCACCACCTCCTGATTCGGTCTCACCCAAACATTCATGGGAATTGCCGCTTCACAGCGTTTAGCCGAGAAAAAGCCACCTACCACAACATTAAAGCCTAATTCTCCCTCTTTATAAGCAGGAACAAAGGCAATATCGTTAATTTCCGCATGAACCGAGTTATCCCGGCCCCCCTCGATGGCAATATTAAATTTGCGGGGCAGATTGGTAAATTGATAATTACCTTGACCGTAGTTGGTAATCATATCTTGGACTTTTTGGACTAATTCCCTGGTGTCAATTAATTCATCCGCGTCTAGTCCCGCCATGGGTGAACCGGTAATATTTCTGACATTATCCATGCCCGATTGTACCGAAGTCATACCCACGGATTTTAGTCGTTGGAAAATATCAGGAATATCTTCGATACGAATACCGCGTAATTGTAGGTTTTGACGAGTAGTAATATCGGCATTGCCATCATCACCGTAACGCTGCACGATTTCCCCTAAAACGCGCATTTGCTCACTGCTAATAATGCCGTTAGGAACCCGTAAACGCATCATGAATTTACCCGGGGTGACGGGACGATAAAAAACCCCCACCCATTTTAAGCGATGTTCTAAATCGGTTTTATCCATCGCTTCCCAACCGATTTGGGCAAAATGCTCCAGTTCATCTTTAATGGCTAATCCGTCTTTTTCGGCTTTAAATTTCTCGAATTTATTGAGAGTTGTTCCATCTTTTTCAGGTGCTTGTACCACGAATCTATCTCCTTACTGGTCTGTGGGTGTAATTGTTCTAGTTGGTGCGGGTTAGAAATGAAGAAATCGGGATTTAACAATAAGTATTCTGTAAAATACTGTCGTCATTAGCAAAAATTTAGTAATTTACCTAGTCTCTATTTGTTATTTAATTCTTTTTAACTTGGGTGATTTTGTATTGTTTGTAACAGAAATCCTTTAACCATCGTGTTTAAGGATTTCTGTCATGCAGTAAGTGCATTGAGATGGGGTGTGGGGGGAAGGGAGCAGGGAATTGTCCTAGGCGAGAAACTTAACCAACTCCTCTAATTTTTGCCAAGCTAACCCACTGGCTAAAATGTCGCGAGCGAGGGCGAAACCGGCAGCATGGTCGCCAAAAGTGACCTTTTCTGCCACCTGTAGGGCAAGAGAGGCATTAATCGCCACAGCATCCCGTTGAGCGGGCGTTCCCCCCCCTTGCAGGACATTTTTGAGGATTTCGGCATTTTCTGGCACTTCCCCGCCTTTAAGGGCATTTAAACTGGCTCTGGGGATAGCAATTGACAGGGGATCGATCGCCGCAGAAATCACCTCGCCATTATTTAATAAAGCCATATCGGTCAGATCTCCTAACCCCACCTCGTCGAGTTTTTCCCGGCCGTGAACAATAATCGCCTTGGGGGTTCCCATTTGTGCCAAAGCTGTGGCCATGGGGGTGAGAAATTGCCGGTCATAAACCCCGATAACTTGACCTGTGGGACGCAGAGGATTAACTAGAGGGCCCAGAAGATTAAAAACCGTGCGAACTTTCAGGGTTTTGCGGAGATTAGCCACACTTTTCAGGGCTGGATGCCAACCGGGGGCAAAAAGAAAGGTCACTCCCACCCCATCTAAAGCCGCCGCCACCTTCTCGCCAGGGGCGCTTAAATTAACCCCAAGATATTCTAGAACATCGGCCGAACCGACTTTACTGGAGGCAGAGCGATTGCCGTGTTTAGCCACTTTTGCGCCCCCAGCGGCCGCCACAAAAGCCACGGCAGTGGAAATATTAAAGGTTGAGGCCCCGTCACCGCCGGTGCCACAGGTATCGATAACGGGAGTAGTATGGGGTTTAGGGTCTTCTAAGCGAGATTGTTGCCGTAAAACTGTGGCCATTCCCGCTAATTCGGCGGCCGAGACTCCTTTTGCTTGCAAAGCCGCTAAAATCGCCCCCGATAAAACTTCCGGAATCTGGCCGTTTAACCATCCGGTCATTAATTCTTCAGCTTGGTTAAGGGAAAGGGATTTTTGATCGAGTAGTTGCTGCAGTAGGTTTGGCCAGTCTGGAGTGGTCATCGCTGTTCCATTGGTGTCGGGATGGGGCGATATACTATCATAGCGGTTTGTCTGGAGAATCGATCGCTCCTAGGAATTTTTACTTTAAATCGAGCAAACCTTGTTCTTTTAACTTGGGATTAAAACGAATTTCCATCTGTACTCCCCGTTTTTCTAGGGTTGATAAAATATCGTTTTCTACTCGTCTGGATACCTGTTTTAATAACTTGATTTTCCCTACTTCGTCAGCACTTTGAAAAATTTCTTTTTCTGTCTCAGTCATGGATAATTTAGCATCAATTGGTTCTGTCCAGAGTTTTTCATTGCCGATTACTGCCTGAGTTTCTCTTAGCCAAGCTTGTTTAATCGATTCGAGAATAGTCCGATTAGGACGCTCAATCAACTGTATTTTTAGCCAATAACAAGCTTGGGGCTGTCGGGCAAGATGTTGTTTTAAACTGAGATAAATATCACGAGAATAGCCGACAAACTCTAGGACTTGATCTCGATCAAAAATGGCATAAACCCCGATTTTTCCCTGGAAATCAGCACAGATATTACCCGTGGTATCTAGGTAGGGAATATATTCTAATTGTTCGAGATTAGCAAAAGTATCAGGCTCATTCATAATTAATCGTCGCTAATTGGTTGGAGATAAGTAGGTAGGTGTTAAAAACTTTCAGATACCCCGCTGATCAAGTAGGGTTGATTCAAGGTAGGGTTGATTCAAGGTAGGGTTGATTCAAGGTAGGGTTGATTCAAGGTAGGGTTGATTCAAGGTAGGGTTGATTCATGAATCAACCCTACCCGTTTAAAATTGTACCAAAAAGTCTTAGGCTAAATTAGTCCCCAAAAATGATCAATTCTCAATGCCTACTGCTTCTCTTAACGAAATTGTTCACGCGGCCCTAAGTGGTCAAGTGGTTTCTTTTCCCACGGATACAGTTCCCGCTTTAGCGGTTTCTCCCCCCTATGCGGCCTTAGTTTTTGCCGCTAAAAAACGGACTTTTGATAAACCCTTAATTCTCATGGCGGCCTCAGCAGCAGATTTATGGGATTATGTCAAGGGAAATCAGGAAGAAAGGGAAATTTGGCAGCAAATGACCGAAAAATACTGGCCCGGCCCCCTAACTTTGGTTTTACCCGCTTCTGAAAAAGTACCAAAAGTTCTTAACCCTAAAGATCCTAGCACGATTGGTATCCGAGTTCCCGCTCATGCGATCGCAAGAGAAATTCTCGGTCGAACTGGTGTTTTAGCGACCACAAGTGCTAATCTGTCAGGACAAGAGCCTTTATTAACTCCAGAAGCGATTATGACTACTTTTCCCTCGGTGACGGTGTTAGCGCCCACAGAAAGGCAAGCATGGGGAATAATCAATAGTGGACAACCCTCCACCGTCGCGCGTTGGCAATGTCAAAGATGGGATATCTTACGACAAGGGGCAGTTTTTCTGTAAATATGGACGATATTGACGCTTTAAAACGGGAATTACAGCAAACTCGCCTCGCTTATCAGATGGCCGTGGCAATTAACCACCTCAAAAGCAGTTTTTTGGGACAGGTTGCCCACGAATTGCGATCGCCATTGAGCAGTATGATCAGTCTCCATCAACTGATTCTGGCCGATCTTTGTGAAAGTCCGGCCGAAGAAAGGGAATTTATCGCCCAGGGACAACTGGCGGGCCGTAAACTGATGGCAATGCTCGATGAGATGATTAATCTTTCCAAACTAGAGTCGGGTACTATACCTCTCGATCGAGAAATTTTTTCTTTAACTAAACTTTGGGAAGATTGGGCAAGTTTAACCTATTTACAGGCAGCTAATCGCCATATTAAGCTTAAATTTAGCCCTTTAACCGATGATATTGCTATTATTGGTGATTATCAGCGTTTATTTTCTGCTCTTGTCCTTCTCGTCGATGCAGCGATCGCTAACTTAACGAGCGGCTCTATTTGCATATCGGTAAGCGCCCTTGGCGAGAAAAAAGTCACTATTACCCTAGAATTTCCCGGGAAAATGGCTCTCTGGCAAATGCCAGAAATTTCTCCTTTGAGTTTAGAATCAAAGCCGGAAGAAGTAAAACAATTTACTCAGGCTCTCGGTCTTTCTCCCGGTCTTAAATTCCAGTTAGCGAAAGGCATTATCGAAGTATCGGGGGGTGAAATGAGCTTAGATCAAATCGATAACAATAATCGGGACAAGCTCACACGGATCGTTTTTTCTTTACCTCGATCGCAGGATAGGAAAACTCCTCGGGATAACGATTAAATAATACCATCGTCGTGGTGGCGTTGCTTTGGAAACCAATGCGCCGGTAAAAATTTTCTTGATTAGTAGTCATCAAATAGACTCTTTCCACCCGATTCACCCGGGGATGGGCCAAGACCGTTTCTACTAATTTACGCCCTAAACCCGCTCCCTGATAATCGGGATGAACGATCACATCCCAAATAGTAGCCCGATAAATGCCGTCGGAAGTGGCCCGAGCAAAACCAATTAATTGCCGCTCATTCCACACCGTCACCACTGGATCACTATAGTCAATTGCGGTTTCTAAATCTTCTAAACGGCGATCTATTGCCCAAAATGCGGTTAAATTAAATAATTCTCGTAGTTGCAATAAATCTATCTTGCTTTTATCCTCGTCAAACTGAATCTGACTACAATCAATCATTGATATTTCCTTAGTCTAAGACTGAAAAATAGGGGAAGATATAGGGACGAGAAAAAGGATTCACGCTCCCTCGGGCTAATCTACGAGCAATTTACCCTTATCTATGTATTTTATTATACTAAATGCCTAAGATAATCTTTAGTTGATTTATCGTCATTTCTTGACAAGTTATTAATCAGTGATCAGTGATCAGTTATCAGTGATCAGATGAGAGTTTTCAGTTCACTGATGGTTCTTCGGTTGGTGTGATGCCATGACGGGAGTTTTAACGGATGAAACCCTTACAGAAAAAAGCATTTGGTGATTTTTGTCAATTGTTTTCGCTCCTGAACGAACTAATCAATTAAGTCTCTTACCAAATAAGGATTTAGTCGATTTATGCCCCCTGATCGAATCATACCAAGTAACGAAGAACCTCACTGATTACTGTTTACTGTTTACTAATCACTGAAAAAAGTTTCCCACACCCCACAGCCATGCTTAACAATCAAAGATCTTCGCCGGTGTCTGTCATTTGTTTAGGGGAAATCCTCTATGATCTAATTGCCGATCAAAGCGATCGCGCTATAGAGCAGGTGACTTCTTGGACAACCTATGCCGGGGGTGCGCCGGCAAACGTGGCCTGTGGATTGCGAAAATTGGGCATAAATTCGGCTTTTATCGGTTGTGTGGGCAAAGATCAACCAGGAGAACAGTTAATCGCCTTGCTAGACGCTCTCGGAGTCGATACCACTGGTGTACAGTATCATGCCACCCTACCCACCCGAGAAGTTTATGTCACCCGCGATGCTGGGGGAGACAGACATTTTGCGGGTTTTGGCGGCAGAAAAACGACGGATTTTGCCGACACTGCCCTTAATGCTGACCTATTACCCGAAAATATGTTTAAAAATGCCGATTATCTCGTGATGGGAACCCTAGGGTTAGCCTATCCCCTTTCCCGCCGCGCAATGCAACGCGCCCTCGAATTAGCTAAAATTTACGCGGTGAAAGTATTGGTCGATATCAACTGGCGGCCGGTTTTTTGGCCTAATCTTGAGGCCGCTCCCGATCGAATTCGAGATTTTATCGTCCGGGCCGATTTGCTCAAATGTAGCGAGGAAGAAGCAGCATGGTTATTTGGCACTGATACCCCCGTCAGAATATCATCACAATACCCCAATTTAGAGGCAATTCTGGTTACTGGCGGCGCAAAAGGTTGTAAATATCATTTAGGCGAAAATAGCGGCACTGTCGAGGCTTTTCCCGGGGAGGTAGTGGATACAACCGGGGCGGGGGATGGCTTTGTGGCTGGTTTTTTAGCTCGTGCCGCTCTTGGAGGCGATCAAATCGGGGAAAATGCCGATTTAGCGCGTAAGGCGGTGATTTATGCCTGTGCGGTGGGGGCAATGGTGACAAGGGGGGCAGGAGCGATCGCATCCCAACCGACTCGGCAGCAGTTGGAGGAGTTTCTAGCGGCCTTTGAATCCTAGAAATTAGCTCTTATTTGCCAGTTTTTTGGTCAAACCAGTCTAAAACCCGATTCCATGCCCACCAGCGATCGCTATCGCCCCACTGACGCTGACAGGATAAACTGCTGATATAACCCACATGACCGCCATGGTTGGTTAAGAGTAGATCCACATGGGGATTATCGGCGATCGCTGCTTGCAGATCGGGAATAACTGCGGGGGAAAAGAGGGGATCATCGGCCGCATAGAGGATAAAAGTGGGTTTAGTTAAATAGGGTTGAAAGGGCAAGGGACTACTAGCGGCATAATAGTCATAGACTGTCTCAAATCCTAGCTTTTTAATCACTAATTCTCGATCGAATCCTGCAATCGTGGTGGCGCGAGTAATTGCTTCGGGATCGATATGATCGGGATGAGCCTTATGGATGCGTTTGGCTAACTTGCGTAATTCCCTGGCGATCGCTTTTTCCAAATGTTTCCCCCAGGGATCCTGGACGAGATAGGATAAAGAACGATTAGAATCTAAATTAGGGCAAATTACCGCACCACCACCGATATCGACGGGATCTATCCCTATATCTTCCTGATTATCTGCCGATTTAATTCCCCAGAGGGCCAATTGTCCCCCCAGAGAGTAACCTGTGAACCAAAAAGGGGCAGGACAGCCCATTTTTTGAGCTTGGGCGGCAATATGAATGAAATCTAGCCCTTCATAGATGCCATCGGAGGTGAGAGTCGGGGATAATTCGGCTGTCTTCCCGTGGGCCCGCCAATCGAAGAGGACGACTGCGTAGTTTCTTGCTACGGCTTTTCTGCCTAAAATCCTTAAAAACCATTGATTATCTAAGTCTCCCGTGATGCCGTAGGTCCCGATAATTGTTCCTTTTGCTTGCGGGGGAATGGAAACAATCGCGTAGATAGGGACGGCATTGGCCCCGGTGAAAATGGTTTCTTGATAGACTGGTTCGGGAATAGCGATCGTATTTTGCCAGGTTTCTCGCGCTTTGAGGGACACATAGAGAGTCATGGCAAAACCGTTTTTCAGCAATGGGGGCGGAGTGTAGGTGAGATTATCGGTCTTCGTCCTCGGATGGGCAATCATGGCAGCACAGGGGAATCAAAAAGTCAAGAGGGGGAAACAAAAATTAACTTATGTCCACCGCTTTCTTAAAAATTGTAAAGCAAATTGTCCCAAGCGGCGAGCAACTCTGGCAGGGCAGTGGCCGACCAATTGCCCTCACAACCGCGACCTTGATAGAGAATAAATCGCAGGGAATAATGATCGGGAAATCCTGCCGCTTCTAACCATAAAAGCTCGCTTTCCGCTTCACAAGCAATACTTTCTTCATCCATTAATTCTGTGGCCATGGCTGCCATAGTTGCGGTCAATTGTGATAGTAACCGACGCAAATCTTGCCACTCAGCCTCGGTTAATTCCATCGCCCAATCATCGCCACCAATTAATCCTTTATAAACGGCTGCCGTAGGATTCCAACCCAGTCGCCAACCCGAACCATATTTGAGAATTTTTTCCATAATTTTCTAGAATTTTAATAGGTCAGCATCTCCTGGTTTTGATAAAGAGGGACGACGGGGAGAAGGACTAGGAGAAGGGCTAGGATTGGGGGTTTCTTGGGGGAGAATGGCGGGGTTATAAATTTCGACTAGAAGGGTGACTAACTGCTGCCGTTGACGACGATTAAGACTGTTAATAGCTTTGATATCGGCGGCCATGGGATTAACGGTAAGGGTGGCCTGTCCGGGATAGTTTTCTTCGCTGATTTTCTCGTTCACTCCTAGATAATCTCCTAGGGTTAATTGCCAATCAAAACGGATGAGAGTAAACCTTTTTTTGGTGTCTTGATGATAACGAAGAAAGCGACTTATTAAAGTATTATTCGGATCAATCGCTCCTGTGTCTCGACGGATATAGTTGTTTTCTTTCGGTAAATCTGGCATTGCTTGGTAAATTTGTTGAGCAACTGTTTCGGGGCGTTGAATTTGGCTCATCCCGGTGGATTGCCACGATAACCACCAGAAAAATATCCCTATTACTAGGCAGAATACTAATAATATTATTTGCTGAATTTTCAGATTTTGAGGAAATTTTAAGATCATATTGATCGAGAAAAAATTGAATTTGATTCTCTAAGACCAGTGGGAATTTTTCGGGAACATTTCCAGAGGTTGGGAATGTTATAATTATCTAACAATCCCCAGATTAATCTAACTGGAGGAGCTAGGATCAAAATTACCCCAGTCATCCCCATCATAGCAAAGACTGGACACGATCGAGGGGCCAGTAAACTTTATATAGCGTTTCCTAAGCTAGTGAGGTACACATATTTTTCTTCCCTTTTGACTTTTGCCTCTTGCCTTTTGCCTAAAACCCATAACTTTTGTACCTCAGCAGACTGAAAAACGCTATAGACTTGACCAAGGATATGACTTTCGGGCAAAAAAACCCAAGTATGGGAATCAAAACTATGGTTACGATTATCTCCCAAAACAAACAGGGTTTTTGGGGTATAGTCATAAATTCTATTTCATAATTGACTAACTCGGCGGTGTAGGGTTCCTCGATAACGTGCCAGTTGAGATAAACTTTACGCCTGCGGATTTCAATGGTATCCCCAGCAATAGCGATAACTCGTTTCATCAAAAAATCTCCAGAATTAGGCTCTAGTTGCTTAATTTTTTCGGGAGTTTTAAAAACAATTACAGCGATTTTCCTACCCTATTTAGAAATCTTTGTCAAGTACAATTTATACCAAATTAGATGAGCTTACCCTGGAAAAAGGGAATAAATAGATGAGGCATCGACCTAATATTATCCCAAGGCTAAAAGTCTTTTTAGGCAAGGAGGAGAACCCACCCAAAGCTAGGATTGAGTGATAAAATCGGAAGTAACGCCTGATTTTAGCGGAGACTTTCTCTTTAAAAATCCCAACGTAGTAGATTGACAAAAATAAGACGCACCCAAGCAAGCTATGATTAGGTTATAAATTTTGAAGATGTCTATTGGTTTTATCTCTGAGGTTGCGATTAATCACAATGTTTGAAACTCTATTATCTTCGATTTTGCTTACCCAGTCTGATTATTTCCATCTGACTCCCACTAATAAGGTGGCAGTGGAGAGAAGAATTGCCGAAAAAAGTTTTGGTTCCGATCCTCAGATTAATCCTAGCGAAATCTCCAGTATTTTGAATCTTCAGCCCCAATGTGGTGCGAATCCTGCTAATTCTCAGATTCAATGCACTTGGAAAGAAGGAAATAGACAGATAAAAGCCTATTGGTTAAAACCTTGGCGCTTTCAGCGCTGGCAATCTACGGGATTCTAGCTATATCTTGAGGTAATATCAGTTCTCAAAATGAATAGCAAAGGGTAAGGGAGGAACAACAAACTCTCAAGAATTGAAGTTTCCCTCTCCGGGGAGAGGGTTTGAGGGAGGGATATTTTAGTACCCGTGTTATTTCGGTAATTCTAGGCAGCGACTAAAGATTTGCTCAAAGGTTGCCAACGGAAATATCTTTCCCCACCCAACTCGAGGACAAATTTTAACCGGGGTTCCTGTTGACTAAGATTAATTAAGTATTGTTTTTCTTCCGAGGATAAAACAAAACTTTCAATAATCCAAATCACTAAACCTTTAGATTTGGGTGGTAAATTTTCCAATTGATAGGTAGCAATGGGAGGAATAAAATAAACTGGTCCCACGGCTGCTTCCCGACCAATATTTTTTTTACCTAAATGGGGGGGACGGACTCCATGAATGCCGGTAAGATAGGCACTTAAATCGCCCAGACCTCTAGCGGTGATATGTAGGACATTGTAACCAGTGGCCCGTAAACGTCTTTGATAGCGTCCCTCGTAACCTCCTTCTAAGGGTGCGTAAACACCTAAAGCACCGTATTGTTCCAGATCGCGAATAAATGGTTTTCCTGTGGTCAGTAGTGCCATAGCTAGTAAAAAAATCTTTTTCCCTATAATCGCACGTTTTGTTAAGTTGTGCGTCAGCTGAACCGAGAAAGACTTAAGATCAAAGATAGAGAGAGACAATCGCTACTCTCCCAAGGAGGCAATATGTTTCACGATCTCCTTTATCCCAACGGACTGCTTTATATCCTCATTAAACTCACTGTTTTAGCTTTAGCAGTCTTGCTCTGGTTTATGGTCGTTTCGGCCCCGGCTGTTTGAAAAAACACTGCTCTTGTACAATTAGCGTTCTATGCAATGGCTAAATTTTGTCGATGACTCCTGTTAAATTGCCGATCGCTCCTTTTCTGAAACCCAACCTAACTACTAAGCTCCTAGGGGTTGGGTTGCTATTGACAATTATTTTTATCCTGATTGCCCTGTTTTCGCCCCTTCTGCAAGCGATCGGCCTGATTCAGGATCCAACCGACATTTTAAGCAATTATCCCCTACAAGCCCCCAGTTCTGGGCATTGGTTCGGGACGAATGTGCGCGGTTATGATGTCTTTTCCCGCACCCTATTCGGGGCCCGGGCGGCCTTGTCCGTGGTATTTTTGGCCACAGGATTATCTTTAGTCATCGGGGTTCCTTTAGGGTTAATTAGCGGTTATTTGGGGGGTAAGATCGATCGCGTTCTCCTCTTCCTCATGGATACCCTCTACACTTTGCCGGGGTTATTATTATCGGTGGCTCTGGCCTTCGTTTTGGGTCGTGGTATCCTCAATGTCGCCATCGCTGTTAGCATTGCCTATATTCCCCAATATTTTCGCGTGGTCAGAAATCAAACCGCCAGCGTAAAAAATGAGTTATTTATCGAAGCGGCACGAGCGATCGGTGCTAGTCCGGGTCGTATATTATCAAAATATCTTTTCTTTAATGTCATCCAGAGTGTCCCGGTTCTTTTTACCCTCAACGCGGCGGATGCGATCCTGGTTTTAGGCGGTTTAGGCTTTTTAGGCTTAGGATTACCAGAAGAAGTGCCGGAATGGGGTCATGATCTCAAGGAAGCTTTGGCGGATTTATCTACAGGCATCTGGTGGACCACTTTATTCCCCGGATTAGCAATGACCACGATGGTGGTGGGTTTATCCCTCTTGGGAGAGGGGTTAAGTGAAATTTTTAACCCTCTGAGTCGTAAACGCTAAAAGCGCAGGCCAGAGTTCGAGAGAAATCAACTCAAGACCCCCGCACCCTCAGCCTCTCTGTCCGGTAACGATGTAGGATACCCTTTGGGCGATATTGGTGGCGTGATCGGCCATACGTTCCAGATGACGGATTAGTAAAGCCATCAGCAGGATCGGTTCCACCACACCCTTAATATCTCTTTGATGGGCGAGAGTGTGATAAAGATAGTCATAGGCTCGATCGACTGTATTATCTAGTTCTTTGACCTTTGGACCGGCTTCTTGATCGAGGTCGGCCAGAGCGACAAGGCTCGTGGCTAACATATACTGAGCATGGTGGGACATAGCCTCGATCTCACCCATACAATCGTGGGGAGTATAGGCGAATAACTTGAGTGCTATTTCGGCTAAATCCTTAGCATAATCGCCGATCCGTTCCAAATCGCGCACTAATTGCATAAAAGCACTTAAAAGCCGCAAATCTTGGGCTACGGGAGCCTGTAGAGTCATGAGAGTGGCACAATCTAACTCGATTTGACGATAGTAGCGATCGATTTCCTTGTCAAGGGGGGGGATTTTTTTCGCCATTTCTAAATCCCTAGCAAAGAGGGATTGATGGCTAAGACGAAAGGATTCTTCGACCAAGGTTCCCATTCTCAGCACATCCTGCTCCAATCGCTGGAGAGAACGAGCGAAATAGGTGCGATCGGGATGATTGGTTTCTTTGGATAGGCTCACGGTCAGATTCGCTTAACATAAAACTACTCTTTCTCTACAGTCATAACAAGAAAATTTTAGATTTTGCACGGTTGTCTAGAGAACTTGACAGATTTTTTTCTCCCCACACCCCAACCCCATCACCCCACCGCCTTTTTTTGACGGGGGAGAGTGACTTGTAGGCGAGCGCCCCCGGTGTTAGGATCGTTTTTAGCGATGATCGAACCGCCATGGGCTTGAATAATCTCTTTGGCAATCGATAAACCTAAACCGGTACTATGATCCTTTGTGCCTTGTTTTTGACGGGTGCGGGAAGGATCACCGCGAAAGAGACGATCGAAAACGTAGGGTAGATCCGCTTCGTTAAATCCTTTGCCGTTGTCGATAACGTCAATTTTAAGCAATTTTTCCCCGATAGTGTCGGATATTTCCCGAATTTCTAGGCGTATAGTCCCTCGATCGGGACTATACTTGATGGCATTATCAAAGAGATTCAGGAAAACCTGCAGCAGACGAGCATGATCCACTTCCAGCGTCCAATCCACCGGAGAGGAATAATCTAAGCTAATCTGTTTTTGGGCGGCTATTGGGGTGACAGTCTGCCAAGCGGCGGTGATTAGATCCTGTAGATTAATCATCTGGTATTGTAAAGATCGACCAGCATCCGCTTGTAATTCACTGATTTCTAGCCAATCGCAGACTAATTGACTCAAACGCTCCACTTCTTTCGCCATTTGTTCTAACCAGCGTCTTTCGGGAGCTTGCAGGCGTTTTTGTAAAGCTTCGGTGAGGAGAGAAATGGAGGTTAAGGGAGTGCGTAACTCGTGCGTTAAGTCAGAGAAAGCTCGTTCGCGATTTTGCGATAATTCCACTAAAGGCTGTCTATTTTCGATAAATACACCGATTTGACCTTCCGGCAAGGGATAACCGTAACCTTTCAAGGCAATCGATTTAGGAGCAATCACTTGGTGATCGCTAATGGGAGTGACAGGATAATTAGTCGGGTAAAAAGTCCAAGTTTGCACCTGTGGACTCTGTTTTTGGCGAGTTTCTTGAATTAATTGATCTAATTCGTAGGAGCGCACCAATTCCAGCAGCAGACGCACTTGATCTGGCTGCCAGCGATCGAGTTTTAAGAGGGTTATTGCCTGTTGATTGCACCAGAGCAGTTGATTATCGGCATCTACATGAAGATAGGCGATCGGCGCTCGTTCTAGCAAGGATTTCTGAATTTCTAAGCTCTTTTCTCGCTCTTGCAGACTTTGGGAGAGAAACTGTAATTCTCGACGCACTAGGGAGGTAACGGGAAAAGAAGCCGACAAATCCGCCGAATCCGAGAGAGCGCTCAGGGTTCGCTTTAACTCTCTATTTAAGCGTGAGACTTGCCAATAACAAATACTCAAACCTAAAACTACCCCGAAAATAAAAGCGAAAATAGTCATTGTCTGCGCGAGCGGCGATCGCTAAACTTGAAAATATAATCGCTCACCTAGCCAAAACGATAACCGAAACCGCGTACAGTAATCAGGTATTCCGGTTGACTGGGATCGATTTCCAGTTTTTCGCGTAACCAGCGAATGTGAACATCGACGGTTTTGGTGTCTCCTAAAAAATCTGGTCCCCAAATTTGTTCAATTAACTGCTCTCTTGACCAAACTCGGCGCGGATAACTCATAAATAGGTCGAGGAGACGGAATTCTTTAGGAGAAAGGTTAATTTCTTCATCTCGCACTGTCACCCGACATTCTTGGGTATAGAGAAAAACATCGCGGAATTTCCGCACGGGAGCAGCCGCTAGAGAAGTAAATCCTTGACGACGAATGAGAGCGCGACAACGAGCGACTAATTCTCGCATACTAAAGGGTTTAGTCAGATAATCATCAGCACCCACTTCTAAACCCAAAACTCGATCGGTTTCGCTGGCCTTAGCACTTAAGATTAAAATCGGAATAATATTGCCGTGATAGCGCAACAGACGGCAGATATCAAGACCGTTGACTTGGGGTAACATTAAATCCAAAACGACCAAATCAAACCGAGATTCACCGTGATGAGATTCTTGACTTTGCAGTAATTCTAGGGCAGCGCGACCATCACTAACACCGAGCGCCTCGTAACCTTCTTCTTCCAAAGCCAAAATAATCATATCCCGAATCACTTCTTCATCTTCAACGATTAAAATCCGATGATTGGGAACGAAATCCGCACTCGCCGACAAGGGGGGGTTGTCAAGGGTTAACATAAAAATACTTGATTATTCGTCCCAATTTTATCTCAATTTGTCAACCCGCACTCGTTTTGGAGAGGTAGAGCCGAATGTTATTACAGTTATCTACCTGGTTAGAGGTGGAATCCTATCTAGAACAATCTCAGGGAATTATTATTCCTATCGGTTCCACGGAACAACACGGGCCGACGGGACTAATTGGTACAGATGCTCTATGTGCGGAGGCGATCGCTAAAGGAGTAGGGACACAGGTAGGAGCAATGGTAGCACCTACCTTAAATGTCGGTATGGCCCTACATCATACGGCTTTTCCCGGTACAATTAGCCTTCGTCCTAGCACTTTGATTCAAGTCATCCTTGACTATGTGACTTGTTTAGCTAGAGCCGGTTTTCGTCAATTTTTCTTTATTAATGGTCACGGGGGCAATATTGCTACCCTAAAAGCAGCCTTTTCGGAAACCTATTATCATTTGGATTCCCTTAATTTGCCTAACACAAACGAGGTTAAATGTCAAGTGGCCAATTGGTTTATGGTGCGAGATGTTTATCTTTTAGCCAAAGAATTGTATGGAGATCAGGAAGGTTCTCACGCTACACCGAGCGAAGTGGCGTTAACTCAGTATCTTTACCCTGAGAGCCTTAAAAACGCCTTTTTATCCGAAAAAGTGGCTTCTGGTCATGGTATTTACGGTGCGGCTAATTTTCGCCAAAACTACCCCGATGGTCGTATGGGTTCCAATCCTGCTTTAGCCACTCCCGAACACGGTCAGAGGTTCTATGAATTAGCCGTGAAAGAATTGAGTAATACTTATCTGGAATGGCTCTCTTGTCCTTTGTCTAAGTTGATTAGTGACTAGGCCACCGAGACCAGGAATAATTTAACTGTAACCCTAGAGACAAAACTTAAATATGCAAGGAGAAAATTGATGATTGCCACTACTGACAATAACTCCAATCAACCTCTGGTTAGTTTGCGGGAAATACAAGAACTTTCCATCGCAATTACAGCCAAAAGCCTCAATCCCGCCATGCTAACGGTTGATTTCCTCAAATATTCGGGAATAGTTCCCCCCGACTGGGAATTAAATGGCCAGCCGGTACTCAATCCTAATTACGCTCAAGTTAATTTTCAAAATGGTATCAGCATCGTCGCCCAACCCCGGAAAATTACCTTTGTGGAGATAATTAACTCTCCCGATAGCCTGAACCTGAAACTGCCAGAAATTGTTGCTTTATATCTAGATAAACTCCCTTTAGCCGAATATCAAGCCCTGGGTATCGCGCCGAAAAGTATTGTTCCTTTCCCTAGTAGTCCCGATGCCGCTAAAAAATATATCACCGAAACTCTTCTCGCCCCCGGTCCCTGGCACAATTTCGGTAAGGCCCCCCTACAAGCCGGCATCAATCTATTTTATCAGTTAGAAACCTCTCAGCTATCCCTGGCGATTAACGAGGCAAAATTGCAATTACCCGATGGCAAAATTTTAGGGGCGCTATTATTTGCTGGTAACTTTAACTATAATCTGGCCGAGGGCAGCGATCGATTAAATCTGCTCAAACAATCTCTGGGACAATGGCAAAAAGACCTAGAGATTTTCCGAGAATTAATCACTCAACGCTTTCTGGAAAGACAAGTCCAGGTTTTCCCCTCTAATATCAATCTGCCCCTAGGACCCCAAGCTGGACTGTAATCAGTAGTCAGTAATCAGTAATCAGTAATCAGTCAGAAAAATCATTAAACCTCTTGCATAATTAGGGTTTGCTGAAAAAGTAGGGGCGAAGCATTCGGATAGAAAATCTCCGGTTTCACCGATAGGTTATTGCCCGAATGCTTCGCCCCTACAGGACGCGGGCCGATGAAGATGCAAGGTTTTGAACCACGATTCTCTCAAAATCTTGCACCTGTTTCGCAAGAAAAGCCCCAAAACCCTTACCTTGCCTACATTTCACATTTATTCAGCCAACCCTAATTAATTTTTCAGGGTTCAAAAACAGCAAAAATAAGGATTAAATGGCATAAAATTTGTCAATAGACCATTTAATTGATTGTTATTCATTCTTAATTCTCCTGACTACTGACTACCGACTACTGACTCCTAACCCTAACAACGATTTTTGATTTCTGCAAGAGGTCTATTACTGCCGATAACCTAAAACACATCCACCCCCCCAAACCCTTGTATTTTTGCATTAGCGGCTTCTCCACAGCTGCGCGGGGTGGGGAATAATTTCCCCGGATTAGCTAAACCTTTGGGATTAAAACAGTCCCGCACATAGCCCATAGTTTCTAAGTCAATCTCATTGAACATGGCGGGCATATAACAATTTTTATCGATGCCGATACCGTGTTCGCCCGATAAACTGCCCCCAACCCGCACACAAAGTTTGAGAATTTCACCGCCTAATTCTTCCACTTCTTCCCAGGCCCCCTCTACCTTGTTATTGTAGAGAATCAACGGGTGTAAATTGCCATCACCGGCGTGGAAAACATTGGCGATTTTATAGCCGTATTTTTCACTTAAAGCCTTAATTTCCTGAAGAACATAGACCAATTGAGTGCGGGGAATCACCCCATCTTGCACAAAATAATTAGGGCTAATTTTCCCCGCCGCCGCAAAAGCCGCTTTTCTGCCCTTCCAGAGTTTTAAGCGGGTTTCGGCATCATTAGCCGTAGTGATATTTCTCGCCCCATTTTGACGGCAAATCTCGGCAACCCGATGTTTATTCCTGGCTACTTCTACCCCTAAACCATCCAATTCCACTAATAAAACTGACTCGGCATCCCGGGGATAACAGCCGGTAGCCACCACGTCTTCCACGGCGTTGATACTGAGATTATCCATAATCTCCATCCCCGCCGGAATCATTCCCGATTTAATAATATCCGCCACCGCTTGGCCCGCCGCCTCGATACTGGTAAAATCAGCCAGTAAAACACAGATAGACTCGGGAGTTTTCAGGATTCTTAAGGTGATTTCCGTGGCGATGCCTAAAGTTCCCTCGGAACCCACAAATAAACCAGTTAAATCGTAGCCCGGTTGTTCCGGTACTGCCCCCCCCACATCGATAATTGAACCATCGGGAAGGACGATTTTTAAGCCCATAACGTGATTGGTAGTGACACCGTATTTTAAACAGTGAACCCCGCCGGAATTTTCCGCCACATTACCGCCGATTGAGCAGATAATTTGACTAGAGGGATCCGGTGCATAATAAAATCCCGCCCCGCTTACCGCTTGCGTCACCCAATTATTAATCACCCCGGGCTGTACCACCACCCTTTGATTATCTAAATCAACCCTGAGAATCTGATTCATCCGCGCCGTGACGATGAGAATCCCCTCTTCTAAGGGTAACGCCCCTCCCGATAAGCCCGTACCTGCACCCCTCGCTACCCAGGCAATCTCGTTATCGTGACAGAGTTTCACCACCGCTGCAATTTCGGCGGTGCTGCGGGGCAGTACCACAAGAGCGGGTCTTTGTCTGTATCCTGTGATACCATCGCACTCGTAGGTTAATAATTCATCTTTGCGACGGATGACTCCATCTTTGCCAAGGATCGCTTCTAACTGTTTGATCAGATTGGGGGAGATTTTCGGGGGATTTTTGAGTAACATAGGTTTCAGGGCGGCGGAGTCGCCATAAAATCGCTCTATAGGTTAAATTTTCGCAAAAAAGCCAGAAATGAAGCTTTAAAAACTGCTCTCTCCTATTTTAGCACTATAACCCCTTCCTCTCTAGAAATCGGGTCTATCTCGCGCTTGCAGCAATACCGACAATCAGCAATTATCAGTGACTTTTAAATTATTACAGATATATCAGCAGCTGTCTGTAAGCATCTCACCGAAAAACTAATGCGCGGGGGGTTTGGGGGCGGCGCCACGCCCCCAACGGGGGGTTTGGGGGGTAGAACCCCCCAAAAGCTTGGATTGAGTGATAAAATCGAAAGTAACGCCCGATTTTAGCAGAGAGTTTCCCCTTAAAAATCCCAACTTAGTAGATTTACAAAAATGATATGCACCCGCAGAAACCCCCAAGGGTCTGGATTATAGAGGAAATTGCCGATAAATTTCCCAGTGCTTACCGTTATGGATTAGGAGGGTAATTTCATCGATTATCACCTCAAAAAATAGCTCTTGATTAGCATATTTTGACCAAGCTTTCCAGAAATTATCTTTAGTTAAATCTCGGAAGCCAACGGTTAAATGAGGCGAAAAAGCTCGGCTTTTTGAGGCATTATCGCTGATGTTCAAGGAAGATTCTAGCTGCTGTAAAAGCCGTTTTTGCAGGGTTAATAATTCTGGGGTTTTCTGGACATTAATATAAATGACTCGCGGTTTAAAGGCGGCAAAATCTCGGAGAATCAGGGGAATAGGAGAGTGCAAGCGGGCAAATTCCTCTAAACATCTTTCTAAATCCGTTAATTGTCCTAAATTCCACCGGAAAGGGGGTTGGAGAGTGACGTGGGGAGGCGATTTCAGGGCGGCGCGACTATTGTAAATTTCTGCAAACTCTAACTTGATTTTTGTGGCAATTTCCTGTACTTCTGGCGGCGGCAAAAGCGCAATAAAAAATAGAGATCCCTGGGGTTGATTCATAGAAACAAGCAAAGCTACAGAAATGAAGCTGTCACCTCGATTCTAGCAGTCTTCCACAACTCTAGCTAATTGTATATCTCTGTTACATGGCACCATCGACGGCCAAGATTAATCGGTATAATTATAGGGTTGTTAATCCGTCCTAGCCTACTGAGAATTTATGCCCTGGTTTGTCAAGATAGAAAAAGGCATTGTTGATAAAACTACCTTTGATCGCTATGTCAGCACCCATAAGGACTATGTGCGTGATTTAATTAGCCAAGGACGAGAAGCAAAAACCGGTTATTGGGCAGAAAGGGGCGGCGGAATGTTATTATTCAAGGCCGATTCTCTTGAGGAGGCTCAAGCAATTATAGTTCGTGATCCTTTAATCGAGAATGGTTGTGTGGAATACGAACTCCATGAATGGCGAATTGTCGTCGAGTAATCTAGCTTTTCAGGGAACAGTAATCAGTAATCAGTGAAAAGACGGCAATGTTAAGCTGTTGATTATCTAAATATTACTCCCTAATACTGCCTAGTAGTGGGGAGATGGGGGTGGAGAGTCGGGGGATGGGAGTGGGAAGATGGGGAGCTTTTTTGCTGTGAACTGAAAACTCGCATCTGATCACTGATCACTGATAAGCTATACTGGGGGAACTGTGGTGACAGCACGGTTGCTGCTGCCGAATCGGCTCTCCTACTAGGTTCTGTGTGATAAGTTTAACTTACAATATGATTGATCAATCTTTGTGTCCTTTGTGTCTTTGTGGTTCGTTCCACCCCCCGCTGGGAGGAATGTATCTTAGAATACATTTTAACCACCAAACCCAAGAGAGCCCCGAATCATTAAATAAATTGTCCCCAGTGAATTTGAGGAATTAACTTTGTCTAAACAAGATCTCATCGAAATGGAAGGAACCGTCACCGAATCTTTGCCCAACGCCATGTTTAGGGTGGATTTAGATAACGGTTTCAACGTCTTAGCCCATATATCTGGCAAAATCCGCCGTAATTATATCAAAATCCTCCCCGGCGATCGAGTCAAGGTGGAACTGACCCCCTACGACCTAACCAAAGGCAGAATCACCTATCGCCTGAAAAATCAAAAAAAATAGGGATAAATAGGGGTAGAGAAGCCAAAAAGTCTAATAAGCGGCCAAATTTATTTTAAAAAAATAGGTGACACGAGTAAAAGAAATCTGATATAATAATAAGCTTGCAGTGTTGCCAAAATACTTAGGCATGAAAGTTAGAGCGTCTGTCAAAAAAATGTGCGAAAAGTGCCGCGTCATCCGTCGGCGCGGTCGAGTCATGGTAATTTGTTCTAACCCCAAACACAAGCAGAGACAAGGTTAAACCACCAAAGTCACTGTCTTGGGGCAGAGAATCGTTACCGTTAATTGTAGTCGTTTTTGGAAAAAAAATCGTTCATAGGGAGAAAGAAAAAGCGTGGCAAGGATAGCTGGTGTAGACCTACCTCGCGATAAGCGTGTGGAAATCGCCCTGACCTACCTCTACGGAGTGGGTCTATCGCGTTCCCAAGAAGTCTTATCTGCGACGGGTGTTAACCCTGACACTCGGGTCAAGGATCTCAGCGATGAAGACGTGGCGGCGCTACGGACTTATATCGAAACAAATTATCAAATCGAGGGGGATTTGAGACGCTGGGAGGCGATGAACATTAAACGCCTCGCCGATATCGGCACCTATCGAGGTCGTCGGCATCGGCTAGGATTACCCGTGCGCGGGCAACGGACGCGAACCAATGCGCGGACCCGTCGCGGTCGTCGGGTGACAGTGGCAGGGAAGAAAAAAGCCCCCTCCAAGAAATAATTTTTTATTCATTGCGATATCCCCCAATCAAGAAAAACTATGGCGCGACCAACCAAAAAAACCGGACCGAAAAAACAGAAGAAAAATATTCCTACCGGAGTCGCTCACATTCAATCGACCTTCAACAATACCATTGTCACGATCGCCGATACCAAAGGCGATGTGATCTCTTGGGCATCGGCGGGATCGAGTGGTTTTAAAGGAGCCAAAAAAGGAACCCCCTTCGCCGCCCAAACCGCCGCCGATAACGCCGCCCGCCGAGCAATCGAACAGGGAATGCGTCAACTAGAGGTGATGGTTAGCGGCCCTGGGGCGGGACGGGAAACCGCAATCCGGGCCCTGCAAGGAGCAGGATTAGAAATCACCCTGATCCGGGACGTGACCCCCATCCCCCACAATGGTTGTCGTCCTCCCAAACGCCGGAGAGTGTAAACAGTGAACAGCTTTTTCAGGTGACAGGGATCTTGAGGCCGGCAGCCGTTAGCTTTTCGCACATCAGCAGGAGAATCGGGTCGTCAAAGACCATCTGATCAAAAAACTGAACGCTGAACGTTAAATGCTGAACGCTAGAGAAAACTGATAACTGATAACTGATAACTGATAACTGAACAAGGGAGGTCAATCGGTGGCGCAATTTCAAATCGAGTGTGTAGAAGCAAAAACTTACAAGAATCAGAGTCAGTACAGTAAGTTTGTACTAGAGCCTCTAGAAAGGGGCCAGGGTACGACCGTAGGTAATGCCCTGAGACGGATTCTCATTTCCAATCTGGAAGGGGCGGCCGTGACGGCCCTGCGGATCGCGGGAGTCAATCACGAATTTGCCACCGTCGAGGGGGTACGCGAGGACGTGATGGAACTCATGCTCAACATGAAAGAAATCATCCTCAAAAGCTACACCAATCAAACCCAGATCGGGCGTTTAGTGGCAACTGGACCGGCGACAGTAGTGGCGGCACAATTCGATTTACCCTCAGAAATCGAGATAGTTGATCGCAATCAGTACGTCGCCACCCTAGCCGAAGGGGCCAAGCTAGAGATGGAATTTCGCGTGGAAAAAGGCAAAGGCTATCGGACGATTGATCGCAGTAAAGAGGAGGCCACTTCGCTAGACTTTCTGCAAATCGACTCGATTTTTATGCCCGTAACCAAAGTCAACTACAGCGTCGAAGATATCCGTTCCGAAAGCGGTCAAGCTAGAGATCGTCTGCTCTTAGAAATTTGGACAAACGGGAGCATTAACCCCAAAGAAGCCCTTTCCCAAGCGGCCGATATGCTGGTTAATCTCTTTAACCCGCTCAAGGATCTCAACGCCCTCGAATCCTCCAGTAACTTTGACGACCAAGAGATCAACCAAGAAAACCAAATTCCGATCGAGGAACTACAATTATCCGTGCGCGCCTACAATTGTCTGAAGCGAGCGCAGATCAACACCGTAGCCGACCTCCTCGATTACAGCCAAGAAGATCTCTTAGAAATCAAAAACTTTGGGCAGAAATCGGCTGAAGAAGTCATTGAAGCCCTACAAAAACGGTTAGGAATCACCCTACCCCAAGAAAAAAGCAAGTAAACCCAATTCCAGGAAAATACCATGAGACATCGGTGTAAAGTGCCTCAATTGGGTCTGCCGGCTGACCAAAGAAAGGCACTGCTGCGCAGCTTGGCCACCCAGCTAATTCGCCACGGTCAGATCACCACCACCCTAGCGAAAGCGAAAGCGGTGCGAGCAGAGGTAGACCACATTATCACCCTAGCTAAAGACGGTTCCCTGAGCGCTCGTCGCCAAGCTATGGGCTACATCTACGATAAACAACTGGTTCACGCCCTCTTTGAAGGCGCCCAAACCCGTTATGGCGGTCGTAACGGCGGTTATACCAGGGTGGTGCGTACCCTGCGCCGTCGCGGGGATAATGCCCCCATGGCGATTATCGAACTGATGTAACGATGACAGCTTGCCCCCAGTCGCGGATCGCCCTAGTTATCCAGTATGTGGGAACTAATTTCCACGGCTGGCAACGGCAACCCCATCACAGGAGCGTGCAGGAAGAAATCGAGAAGGCTCTGGCCGATATTCTCGGTCATGCCGTCACTCTGCACGGGGCCGGACGTACCGATAGCGGTGTTCACGCCGCCGCCCAGGTTGCCCATTTCGAGCAGCAGAGTCCGATCCCACCTGCCCATTGGGCCAAGGTTCTCAATGCTCGGCTAGATGACGATATCGTCATTCGGGCCTCGGCCCGGGTTCCCGATCGCTGGCACGCCCGTTTCTCGGCCCTCTGGCGACGTTATCGTTACACCCTCTATACCGACCCCATCCCCAATCTCTTTGTTAGCCCCTTTAGTTGGCACTACTACCATCGTCCCCTCGATGCCGATTTGATGGCCAGGGCCTTGGGTCCTTTATTGGGTAAGCACCATCTGGCCGCCTTTCACCGTGCTAACTCTAGTCGTGACCATTCTTGGGTAGAAGTACAGGGGGTGGAATGCTACCGTCAAGGGCCGTTTGTACAGATGGAAATTCAAGCCAATGGCTTTTTGTATGGGATGGTGCGCCTATTGGTGGGAATGTTGGTGGAGGTGGGAACGGGTGAGCGATCGCTAGAAAACTTTACCGACATCTGGGTCAATCAGCGCCGAGAATTGGTCAAATACGCCGCACCAGCTAAAGGACTATGTTTACTGCGGGTGGGTTACGCCGATTTTCCCTTTGCCGATAGCGTCTGGTTTGAGACACAGCCTCTTTATTATTTCCGAGCATAGAGATTCAAAGTTTATTTTTGTAAACCAAGGCAAACTGACCATGAACAAAACACCTCTACCAAATTTAGAGACTCTAGAGCAGAAATGGTACGTCATTGATGCGGCCGATCAGCGTCTAGGTCGTCTGGCCACCGAAATCGCGATGATTCTACGGGGCAAAAATAAAGCCACCTTCACCCCCCATCTGGATACGGGGGATTTTGTCATTGTTATTAACGCCGAAAAAGTGACGGTGACGGGCAAAAAACGCCAACAGAAAGTTTATCGCCGCGACTCCGGCAGACCGGGTGGTATGAAGGTAGAAAGCTTCGATAAACTGCAAAAACGCATTCCCGAACGGATTATCGAACACGCTGTTAAGGGAATGCTCCCGAAAAATAGCTTAGGTCGGAAATTGTTCACGAAACTGAAAGTTTATGCCGGTGCGGAACATCCCCATCAGGCACAACAACCGGAAGTTTTAGCGATTAATACGATTCCCGCAGGAGGAAATTAAGTCAATGCAAGCCACGGACAGTAAAAATAAGGTAGTTTATTGGGGAACGGGACGACGCAAATCAGCGGTCGCTTCCGTGCGTCTGGTGCCGGGGACGGGGGCAATTACCGTTAACGGTCGCGACGGGGAAACCCATTTTAATCGCATTCCCACCTATATCCAGACGATTAAGGCTCCTCTGGAGACTTTGGGACTAGAAAACGAGTACGATATCATTGTTAAGGCCGAGGGCGGTGGTTTGACCGGTCAGGCGGATGCGGTGAAATTAGGTGTCGCTAGAGCTTTATGTCAATTGGCCCCGGAAAATCGTCCTCCCCTCAAGAGTGAAGGTTATCTGACTCGGGATCCCCGGGCGAAGGAACGGAAAAAATACGGTCTTCACAAAGCGCGCAAAGCGCCTCAATACTCGAAACGTTAGGTTAATAGAGAGGTTTATTATGCCGAAAAAAATTCATCCTACTTGGTATCCGGAAGCCAAGGTGATCTGTAATGGTGAACTGGTGATGACGGTGGGTTCGACAAAACCAGAAATTCATGTGGAGGTTTGGTCGGGTAATCATCCTTTTTATACGGGAACCCAGAAGATGATCGATACCGAGGGTCGGGTCGATCGCTTCTTGCGTAAGTACAAAATGGGTGATAAGTCAAGCAAAAAGGCCGATCAGAAATAATTCTTTACTTTTGCCTTTTTGACCTGGTGGGGAGATTTTCCCGCCGGGTTTTTTGCTATCTTTAGGCTAGTAGAGTCATTATCGCTCTTCGGGAACTTTCGGAAATCCCTGACCGAATCTAGATCCTGAAACCCTTGCTTGACAAGTGATCGCTAACTTTTTTTCTAATAAAAACTCAAATTTCTGGTTTCTGTTAGTTAGCACTTGCTTGAAGGCTTACCCCATAAGAGAGCTAGAGTTGAGAGACTGTGAGATTTTTGCCAGAGTCCTGAAAGAGCGCTCACCTCAAATCTAGAAAACTAAGGCTCTCTTAATACCATAATTCGGGGATCAGGTCATAATAACCAGCTTGGGTCGGTGGGTAAATACCCGCTTCGATTTTTTGGATAATAGTCGGCCAAGCTTGCCTAAAAGCGGCAGAGCGCTCGTTGGGGTGCAGAGTCCAACCCTTGCCATTGGTGAGAGTGGCGCGATAATAGTTGCTTTGTTCTAGGGAGCGAGAAACCATAATTTCCCAAGAGTCGAGTTTTCCTTTGCCGGTCAAAATATTGCCCCAAGCTTTTAAACCATCGGGTAAGTGATCGAGAAAGGTATTTTTATAAGAGCGCCAGAGGGGGGTCATCGGTAAAAGGCGATCATAGCGACGACAATTAAGTAGATAGGCACGACTGCCAAAAAATTTAAATTGATAGAATCCGTCGGTATTTTTCCAGCAAGGATGGGGAGAATAAATCGTACCATCGGGCCGCGGTGGACCGGACAAAGGACGCACAAACATCATTTCCGGATGGGTTTCCATTAACTCGATCCCTTCGCGGATCCAACTGTAATCCGGTTCTTGGTAGAGCATCATGTCACTGTCATAATGAACCATATAATCGCTGCGACATGACTCGATTTTGAAGATCGATCCGAAAATCGGATAACCTTTGTAGTTATGGGTGGAACGTAGGGGACTGCCGAAATGCTTTTGATAGATACGCTGACGATAGCTGGGATCGTAGTTAAAATCCACTAGGCGATCGATTATGCCATCTTTAACTAATTTTTCGCCACAGGCTCTTAATTCCTCCATTGTACCCAGTCCGGGGCGATTAACCTTTTCCCCGCTTAAAGGGGCCGTATCAATAGCGAGTACCTTTTCCTGGAAGGGAAACTGACTCATTTTGACTAGATGAGGGATAGTATTCATCATAAACCAGACATCGGTTCGCGCCGTAAAAAACCAGAGCGAACAACTTGGCAATCCCATTTTGTATAAACCTCACTTTTGTTTGGGTCTTAAATGGGATACATTATAGGGGAATCTTAGCGACAAGTTGACACAATTCCTTCTTAACCTATGACTATAGCCCT
Organism: Microcystis aeruginosa NIES-2549; assembly: GCF_000981785.2. Classification (NCBI taxonomy): domain Bacteria; kingdom Bacillati; phylum Cyanobacteriota; class Cyanophyceae; order Chroococcales; family Microcystaceae; genus Microcystis; species Microcystis aeruginosa. The sequence continues at coordinate 3,132,553 of NZ_CP011304.1, forward strand.
CGATCGCTTACCCCAATCTTGGCAGGGTTTAACCCATCGTTTAACTTATAAGTATTTTCAGCTACGCATTGATACACCCAAAGACCCCTATAAAATCCTCTTTCGTCCCCAACCCTATCAGGTTTTATTTATTCTTAGCCATATGCGATCGGGTTCGTCTTTATTGACCCATATCCTCAATTCTAACCCTGAAATTATCGGTTTTGGCGAAACTCATCTGGTTTATGAGAGTGAACAGGATTTTAAAGCTTTAATGTTTAAACTCTACTGGCGTTTGAAAGATTTAAACATGAATCATAAATATATTTTAGATAAAGTTCTTCACGATCAGAAGTTTTTGGATCATAGTTTTTTACAATCTGATGCGGTTAAAACCATATTTTTACTACGAGAACCGAAGCGCACTTTAGCTAGTATTCTAGATATTAAACCCCATCAAAATGAGCAGCACGCCCTGGGTTATTATACTGGTCGTTTAGCCACCTTAGAAAGTTATGCTCGCTTAATTAACAGCAAAGAAAAGAGTTTATTTATCACCCACGATCAAGTATTAAACCAAAGTCAATTGGTCTTTAATAGTTTACAGAGTCATCTCGATACTAAAACGGGATTTTCTGAAGAATATCGAGTTTTAAACACTACTGGCAGCCGTGGTATAGGAGATTCCTCCGAGAATATCAAAGCGGGTAAAATTATTAAACAAGCCAGAAAATTAGATATAGAAATTTCCGAGGATGTTTTAACCCAAGCCCAAAAAGCCTACGATCAATGCTACGAAACCCTCAGCCATTATTGTCATTGTATCTAAGCTGAATTGGGCATTAGCAATAGCCTTGATTCTCTCCTCCGCGTCCAAAGAAAATCCCCCTAACTAAACTCTAAGTTGATCATTTAAAAGGTCTGATTAGCCTTCAATATTAGCAATTGTAAAGCCCATCTGACACTCGTAGAGATTGGGCTGTTGGCTGCCCCCTTTGCCTAGAGAATGACCACAGCCTAGTTTACCCTCTCGCCACCGGGGCTGCCCCTGCTGGTTGGCTAAAAGACAGCCCTGACATACAGAACCCGTATCGAGAATGTGTTCGTCGGTTAAAATCACTAACATGACGTTCACCCCCATTGATCTCCGATCATTCTTGTCTCCATTGTAAGAGGTTTTTTCTAAGATGTAGTGCCGCGCTATACAGTCCGCTACTTTTTGGCTTTTTTTCGCCTGGAATCTTCTTATACAAGGTATTTACCGATCAATTATGAATGGTCAGAAGATGAGGCCGCTCTTCTAGGTTCTGTGTGAGAATGTTATAATATTAATACAGAATAGGAGATGGGTTATGTGGATAAATTTTGATCAACTCCTCGATTTACCAAATGTAACAGTGGTCAATTATCAAAAAATTGATGAGACAATTTAGTCTGTTTGCTTGCTTTAATTGATAACAAAAAGTAACAGAGGAAAACCAGAAGAGCCGATATTAAGGCTCAAACAATTTAACAACAACCATGAAAACCCTGACGCATATTACCTTTAATCTGGAAGTCATGGGAGATGAACCCTGTATTCGTGATTAGCGAGTCACCGTGAGAACCTAACTAAAAAACTTTATGAACCCACCAGAATTAGCCATTGCTACCGTTGGTTTAACCAAACAATTTGACCGCCATGGGGCTGTTAATCAAGTGGATTTACAGATTGAAGCGGGGGAAGTTTACGGGTTAATCGGTCCAAATGGAGCGGGAAAAACCACTTTAATTAGGATGTTAGCGGCAGCGGAAGAACCGACAACCGGAGAAATATATCTGCACGGAGAACGTCTTTTAAGAGATGAGAGTAATCCCCGTCTCAAAAGAAATTTAGGTTATCTACCCGATAATTTTCCCCTCTACGATGACTTAAATGTCTGGAATTATCTGGATTATTTTGCTCGTCTTTATCATATCCCTCGCTCCCAACGTCATCGCCGCATTTATGAGGTTCTAGAACTGGTACAATTAACCAATAAAAGCCATAATTTGATCGCTACTTTGTCCAGGGGAATGAAACAACGTTTAAGTTTAGCCCGAACGATTATCCATGAACCTTTAATTTTACTTCTCGATGAACCAGTTTCTGGATTAGACCCGATCGCTCGCCTACAATTTCGTGAGATTATTAAAGTCTTACAATCGGTAGGTATGACTATTTTAATTTCCTCCCATGTCCTTAGTGATTTAGCGGAACTTTGTAGTTCTGTGGGTATCATGGAATTAGGTTATCTAGTGGAAAGCACCTCTTTAGAGGAATTAAATCAACGTCTAGCCGGTCAATACTTGCAGATTACGACTCTAGGTAATTTAGAATCCTTAGAAACTGCCCTTAAACAATGTGTTTTTGTGGAAAGTTGGCAAAGAATTATTAATACTAATACTCTCCGTGTTAAATTTACGGGAACCCTAGAAGATAGTGCCGAATTGTTGAAATCTTTAGTGGTTTCTGGCCTGACCTTAAGCGAGTTTTATACTTGCCGCGAAGATTTAGAAACTATTTTCCTAAAACTGGGACATCGACAGGCATCCTAAGGGGAAATATTAACTTTTAAATCTCGGATAGTAACTTTTCGACTAATTGAATTTGCTCCTGACTAAAACCAGCTTCCTTCAGATGTGCCAGAAACCATTTTTGGCGATAACGACCGTCTAAATCCCTAGCCTTTCTATAGGTATCCCGCGCTTTTTTACTATCACCTTGATCTAAATAAATCATTGCCAAAGCCACAAGAGGATGGGGATTATTCGGCTCTAGTTTAACTGCTTTTTCAGCATTAGTAATAGCTGAATTCAAATCTTTTAAGCGATGATAGGCCAGGGATAAATTATAGTAGGCGATTTCATTATCGGGTTTTAAATTAGCGGCTTTAGTATGAGTGACTACGGCTTTTTCAAGATCACCGCTCACTAGATAAACAATACCCAAAGCATTATAAGCAGCCACATGATCGGGAGCAATTTTAATCGTTTCTTCGAGGGTTGTTTGTGCCGCAAAAGGTTGTTTAGCTAAGTGTTGTGTCCAACCTAAAATTACTCTCCCGTCTAGATGATTGGGGTTTAACTGTAGCGATTTTTTTAAAGCCTCAATACTTTTGATAAAATCTCCCTGTTGACGATACTGTAATCCCAATTGACGATAACGATTAGCAGCTTTAATGTCCGATGGGGAAATAATCGGACTGGGAGAAGGAGGAACAAGCATCTCGGCCGTAGGTTCTTTTTTAATAGGAGCGGGAGGACTACAGCCCCAAAAAACTGGGGAACTAAAGATGATCAAAATAGTCAGGAGTCGATAACTATTCATGGGACAATTAATACCAGTCCAATTGTTAAGGGTGTCATCAAATTATGAATTATTCCCCCGAATCCGTGCAACGGCTGCTCGATTCCGATGATTATGGCGATCGCTTATCGGGAGTTAATCAACTGCGTTATTTAGCCCCAGAAATCGCCTTCGAGATGTTACAGCCTTTAATTAACGATAGTAACGCTAGGGTGCGTTATTCGGCGGTAAGTCAGCTAGATATCCTCGGTCGTCAGAATCCTGATCTGGCCTTAACTATTCTACGCGATCGTTTGTTAAATGATCCCGAAGCAGATGTGAAAGCGGCCGCGGCCGATGCGATCGGGGGGTTAAAATTAACGGCAGCCTACGATGATCTGGTGGCCGTCTATCAACAATCCAGCGACTGGTTAATTCAATTTAGCATTGTGGCAGCTTTGGGCGAATTGGGGGAACCCCGGGGCTTTGAACTGCTCGAAATCGCCCTAAACTCCGATAATGAATTGGTAAAAACGGCCGCCGTTAGTGCTTTTGGGGAACTAGGCGACTCTCGCGCCGTCTCTTTACTTGTTCCCTTGGCTAATGATGATGACTGGCAACTGCGCTATCGTCTCGCTCAAGCTTTAGGCCGCTTAGGGGGGGAAGATGCGATCGCTGTTTTGACCCAGTTAACCAGCGATAAAAGCGCCCAAGTTGCCCAAGAGGCCCGCAATAATCTCGTTCAAGGGTGATGCAGAATGGTTGATTTTTGTCAATACCATTTACAATAAATTTTAATTAAGAATCGTTAACAAAGATGAAACAATTTACCCGTTTAATCTTGCTCGTCGGTCTTCTCGCGGGGGGCTGTTTCTCCCCCTCGATTGCGATCGCTGATAATCCGGCGGGGGCAATCGTGAGCAGGAATTCACAGGTTAACGAACTACTGCGTCAAGCGCGGCAATTGGTCAGAAATGGCAATTATGGGGAAGCTATAGCCGTTTACGAGCAGGCTGCCGCCCTTGATGGCAATAATGCCAAAATTTTCTCCGGGATCGGCTTTTTACAAACGCGGCAAGGGGATTATAACGCCGCCGCCCAAGCATACCAAAAAGCTTTAAGTCTCGATCCGAGTAATCCCGACTTTTTCCATGCTCTCGGTTATAGTTTGGCTAATATCGGCGATTATGACAATGCAGCCACCGCTTACTATTACGCTATCCAAATAGAACCGAAAAACGTCCAACACTACCTCGGTTTAGGGGTGGTATTATTACGGCAAAAAAACTATGCAAAAGCGGGCGAAGTTTACCAATGGGTTTTAGCTCTCGACCCCAATAATCAGCAAGCCCACGAAATCATGGGTAAAGCCTTGATCGAACAGAATAAAAGCAGCGAAGCCCTCGATTTTCTCCAAAAATCCCTGCAAAGATTCCCTAACAATAGTGAATTAAGATTGCAACTGGCCAGCCTTTTGCTCAAACAGGGCGATTTAAATGGCGGAACCCAAATTTTAAAGGAAATAGAGCGACAAAGTGCAGGAAATTTTTTAATTCAGCTAAAAATAGGGATTTTACTCGAAAAACAAGAGCGTTTTGATGAGGCTCTCCCCTTTTATCGTCGGGCTGTTTTCCTGCAACCCCAATCGTTGGAAGCACAAGCGGGAATCGGTCGCATCCATCTGGCCAGAAAAGATTATCTTGCAGCAATTATCGCCTATCAAGATTTGGCCGAAATCGCCCCCAATAACGCCGATGTCTATCTTAATCTCGGTCGGGCCTACGCGGGCCGGGGACGAAAAACAGAGGCAGCGGAAGCTTTTAAGCAAGCGCGAGCGGTTTATGCCCTAAAAAATAATCAATCCGGCCTGGAGGAAGTGGATGCCCTGCTGAAGAAATTGGTTGAGTAAAACCAGATCAGTGATCAGTTATCAGTTACCAGTTATCAGATTTGAGTTTTCAGTTCACTGATGACTGTTTAGCGATTTAAGGAGTGATTTGGATAGTCAATAGTTTATTCCCAATCGATTGGGAGCCATTGATTATCTAAAACCTGTTCGAGATTAAAAATTATCTGACTCGGTAAACCGCCGGGGGATAAACCCATTTTTTTCCGGACGGTCTCTAAAGCTGTATGGTAGGATGGCTCAAAAACCTCCCGAAGATAGGGCTTTAAACTAGGGCTATCCTCCAGTAAATCTTGGATTTCTGCCCGAAAATTATTGATTTCTCCATGACCATGATTGCCATTCTGGCCTCTTTCCGATTGCCAGTAAGTTAATTTGAGTAAATGTTCTAGGAGACGAGTTAAAAGACTTTTGAGCGCGTGTCTTTCACTTCTCCCCATCGATTCAATCTCCTCAATTAAGTTGTCTAAATCCACCTCGGCAAACCGGCCTTTTTTTAATTGTTCTGCCGTGGTTTTTAGCCAGAGATAAAAATCTTCTTCGTATAATGTTAGGGTCGCTGTTTCTGTCGCTCTAGTCATGACGGAACTGCCACAGGTGAAAACTAATCGGGATTCTATATTAATTAAACCCAAAAAAAAGAGAGCTTGCGCTCTCCTTCTGGGTTATTTGCTAATTTTACTAACTAGCGACAATATATTCCTTGACGTTGGCCCGGCGACGGCGTAAATGAGCCAGGGCCTGGTGTTCTAATTGTCGCACTCGTTCCCGACTGATGTTCATTCTCTGACCAATTTTGGCTAGGGATAACTCTTTGCCATCGGTTAAACCAAACCGGAGAGTAATCACTTCCCGTTGTTGGGGAGTTAATTCGGCCAGGAGATTGGCTAAGTCTTGCCGTAATAACTCTTGGGTGATGAAGGTATCGGGAGAAACTCCGCTATCTTCTAATAGTTCCGACAATTCCGTATCTTGGTTATCGCCGACGCGCACATCAAGGGAGATGGGTTGACGGGCCATACTGAGGTATTCGCGGATTTGAGCGGGTTCTAGCTCTAATTCCAGGGCAATCTCGGCAGGAGTGGCACTTCTGCCCAGTTTTTGGGCGAGTTCGCGCTGGGTTCTTTTGATTTTATTCAGTTTTTCGGTGATATGGATGGGTAAACGAATGGTGCGGGCCTGTTGAGCGATCGCACGAGTAATCGCTTGCCGAATCCACCAGTAGGCATAGGTAGAAAATTTATAACCTTTGGTGGGATCAAATTTCTCTACACCTCTTTCTAATCCCAGACTACCCTCTTGAATTAGATCTAGGAATTCCATGTTCCGCTTTTGATATTTTTTGGCGATCGCAACTACCAAGCGGAGGTTAGCTTCAATCATTTTCCGTTTAGCTCGATCGCCAGCCTTCAAGGCGCGATCCAGTTCATTTTCGCTTAAATTCACAGAATCCGCCCACTCCAAGCGATCTGGTTCCCGTCCTAATTGCTTCGATAGTGCTTCTTTCGCTTCTAACAGGCTCATCATCCGTTGGACTTGTTTGCCGTAAATAATTTCTTGTTCGTGAGTTAGGAGAGGAACTCGCCCAATTTCGTGCAGATAGGTACGCACCATATCGGCATTAAGGGTGGGCAGTGGTTGAGTTTGGTTGGTTTTTGCGGTGGGCATTGGTTTGGTGGTGACTCCTTGACACAGAAAAAGTCTGTTACTATTCCGACTCGCGGGTGAGTCTGGCTTATCTGAAGTCGGTATGAGTTCGATCGGAATTTCTTTGATTGTATCCTGCGCTTTTAGACGCAGACAATCCCCTAAAGGTTCAGAGTTAATTCATTCTTTGGTATGATGTTAGGTTTATCCTTTTTTCTCAACATCCAGAACAAAAGTATTATAGTGTAGGACTATCAACTACAATCGCTTGTTTTTGGGTCGCTTTTTCCTGAATCCTCGGTAGTGCCTCTGATACTGTTAGGTAAGATTACAGGACAAAAAGGTGATTTTCCCGATTAGCTGTAAACAATCTGGCCGACTTTCGACCTTTTCGCCCTCAGCTTTGAGAGCAAAGCAGAACCAAGCTGAAAACTGACAGCCGAGAACCGACTTCTATATATATAATGACCGATCAACACCAGCAAAGGGAGATGTAATCATGGCGGATTTCCGAACTATTTTCTGTAGTATTTGCTACAAAATGCCAAATTAGCCGCGATTGAGAATCGGGAAAAATTGTTATAAAAATTAGGATTGCTAGGGGGGTAATAACTATCATAGAGACAGCAGGGCGGAGATCGGGATAAATTATCGTTGAAACCAAGCTCGATCGCACTCTCCACAATACCGTTCTGTGGAACTCCTGAACAATGAGGACTTACTATGACTAAAACCGTCGTTATCGATCCCGTCACCCGGATCGAAGGCCATGCCAAGATCTCGATTTTCCTTGACGATGCGGGTGAAGTGGATGACGTGCGTTTTCATGTAGTCGAGTATCGCGGTTTTGAGAAATTCTGCGAGGGACGGCCGATGTGGGAGATGGCGGGAATTACTGCCCGAATTTGCGGCATTTGCCCCGTTAGTCACCTACTTTGTGCCGCCAAAACCGGTGATAAAATTCTAGCGGTGCAAATCCCCCCCGCGGGTGAAAAACTGCGGCGCTTGATGAATTTGGGACAGTTAACCCAATCCCATGCTTTAAGCTTTTTCCATCTTAGCAGTCCCGATTTTCTGCTTGGTTGGGAAAGTGACCCCGCCAAACGGAATATTTTCGGTTTAATCGCGGCCGATCCCGACCTAGCGCGAGCAGGCATCCGTTTACGTCAATTTGGACAGAAGGTTATCGAACTTTTGGGGGCGAAAAAAATTCACCCCGCTTGGTCTGTCCCGGGGGGTGTGCGTTCTCCCTTAAGCGAAGAAGGGCGACAATGGATTAAAGAACGATTGCCAGAGTCTAAAGCGACTCTTTACACCGCTTTAAACCTGTTTAAAGGACTTCTGGACAATTTAACCACAGAAATCGCCGCTTTTGGTAATTTCCCTTCCCTGTTTATGGGATTGGTCGGTAAACGGGACGAGTGGGAACACTACGGTGGTCATATTCGTTTTACCGATAGTCAAGGCAATATCGTGGCCGATAACCTGAGCGAAGACAATTATCGCGATTATATCGGCGAATCAGTAGAAAAATGGTCTTATTTGAAGTTTCCCTACTATAAACCCCTCGGTTATCCCAACGGTATCTATCGGGTCGGTCCGTTGGCACGCTTAAATGTTTGTTCCCATTTTGGCACGGAGGGAGCGGATATGGAGTTACGCGAATATCGCCATCGGGTCGGTGGTGTAGCTACTTCTTCTTTTTACTATCATTATGCCCGATTAGTCGAGATTTTAGGCTGTTTAGAGCGTATCGAACTTTTAATCGACGATCCCGATATCTTCTCTAAACGCTGCCGGGCCGAAGCGGGAATTAATAATCTGCAAGGGGTGGGAGTTAGTGAAGCGCCCCGGGGTACTTTATTCCATGATTATAAAGTGGATGAAAATGGTTTAATTGAAACGGTGAATTTAATTATTGCCACGGGTAATAATAATTTGGCCATGAATCAAACGGTGAAACAAATCGCCCAACATTATATCCATGGTGGCGAAATTCCCGAAGCGATGTTAAACCGGGTGGAAGCGGGTATTCGTTGCTATGATCCCTGTTTAAGTTGTTCCACTCACGCTATGGGACAAATGCCGCTACAGCTAGAGTTAGTTAATGCAGCCGGTGAGGTGATTAATACTCGACAAAGGGGTTAATTATCTAAGTTGTTAGGGTGTTGGGAAATAGGGCAAATTCCTCGCGCATTGATAGTATCAATCTTAATTGAAATGACTATATTAACCTCTCACAATAAACCGCGATAGCGGATAAAAACGAGGATTACTGCCCAGGAACCTAAAGCTACTTTAACGGCGACTAAAATGTTTAGTATTGGTAAAATGCCGCCACTAAATAGCGCCCCTAATTCCCCGTGGGGTAACTCAAATCCTGAGAGAGTAATGGCGGCTAAAACAATAAAAACTAAGACGGAAATTTTCTCCCATGTTGCCGCTTGCCAACGGCGATAAATTGCTTGCATCCATTCGGGAGACGAGGTAATTGCTATTAAACCAATTGCCGTACCTCCGGCGACTCCGGCGGCAAAACCTCCCCCCGGACTTAAATGTCCGCGGATAGCTAATTCAATGCCCACTAAAGCGGCAATTGTTGCCCCTAAACGGGCTAAAATAATTGAAGGTTGGTCAGTAAATTGATGGATTTTACTGGCGGGTTTTTCGGTGGCTAAAAGAAAATTCGCCCCCATAATGGCAATGGTAAAAACAATCACTTCATAGATGGTATCGTAAAGACGATTACGAAAAATAACCACCGAAACCGCATTAGGAACACCGCCGTCGTCCACCAGGGATTTAACAATTTCTAAGGATGATACAGAGGAAGCAGTATTGGGAATAATTACCATTTTGACAGCGAAGGCAATGGCGGCTAGAGTGTAAATCCATTTCATTAGTGTTTCTCCTCTAATTTGGGGGTTTCAATACAGGTTAAAATCGTGTTTGCTGCCGTTAATTCATTTTTAAAAATATCGTAGAGATAGGGTAATCTAATTGTGGTTTCGTAGGGGATGGTTTCTGGATTGTCTTGACGGATACAGACGGCATGAATATCCTTATCCATAAGTGCCTGTTGCAAAGCTTGTTTATCACTGTAGGCAACCAATTCTAAACGCATAAAACGTTTACTTAAAACCGTTTGTAGTTGAGTTTTTAACTGTTCTAAAACCGTATCGGTTTCCTCGGCAATTACTCCTAAACGCATCACTAAAGAGGAACGAATCGCCACCGCGTAGAGAGTTACGGCTAACATGGTTCCCATCAAAGCTTCGGTTAAAGACACATCTGCTGCCCCTAATAAAGCATAAACTAAGGCTGCTATTGCCCCTAAAACCCCGCGAATTACTAAAGCTTGGTAGGGATTGGATTGTAACATCACCATCGCCGCAGTTAAAGGCAAGAGGGCAACAATAACATAGAGATAACTTTCATTCATCTTTAATTTTACTCTCGATCGCTAGAAGTATAAGCTAAAACGTAGCCTAACATGGTGTTCCAAATTGCTAAGGAAATTATTGCCAATAATAATAAAGGCCAATTTTGGGGAACTTTCAAAAGTAGCCCGAAAATAATCGCCATGGAACCCAAGGTATCAGCGACAGATAGACCATGTAATTTATATAATACCGAGCGCTTGTCTAAAAGATGCGCCGTTCCCCAAAACCAGAAAAAAACTCCGATAGCGATGCAGATATAACTCAAAATGTCAATCATGATTCGTTCAGTCGTTTAAGAATTTGTGCTAATAACATAAAGCCAGCATTACCGACACTGAGAATAATCACTGCTACCACTCCAATCATCCAATCATCCCGCAGAACCGACACCACTAGAATAATAATCGATGATTTACTAGAAGCACTGGCAAAGGCGGCCATTTTTTGCCAGATGTCATCATTTCTTGCCACTTCATAAAGGGGAATTAATAGGGCGACAATCATGGCAATGAGAACAATATTCATCCCTGGGAACTCCGTTTAATTAGATGAACTTCATAACCTTCATTTTCCTTGTATTCGGTGACGATAGTTTTCGGGGTAAAGGTAATGAGAAATATATCCCAAAAAGCCAGTCTGGGTGAACGTTTACCCGAAATTCTCTCCAAAATAATTTCTTCTTCCTTGTGGGGACGAAGGATAATTTCAAACGCTTCTTTATAAGCTTGAGGAATAGCTATAAAGACTTTAATTATTACCTTTAACCAATCGCCTAAAGTTTCGCTAGAGGCGAAATTACGGGGCAAAAGAAAAGCAATAGCCACCCCGATCATAATGTTCGCAGGGGTAAAATTAGCGGTGAGTAAAAACCACATAGTTAAACGCAGAATTATATGTCCGATCATGCTAAGACCATCCAAAACAATAGAACTAACATTATACTCATCATACCGACCAGATTATCAAATTGTTCCCAGGCCCGTGATAATTTTAGGGATAACTTTTTGAAAACTCCCAGATATAACCACCACCCCGCACCGATGACGGCTAAAGCTTTGATAATATTGGGTAGATTATAAGCTTCAACATAGACGGCATTGGATAAAAATAGGGCGGCAAGGAGCAGAATTATTGCTGTCCAGAAACCGATAGTTAACTTCTGTTTACTTTCGCCACCCGCGTGGGGTAAAAAGATAAATTTAGCAAAGGAAATCGCCGTCCCAACCGCCACAAGATTGATCATAATCTCTTGCCAGGGGACTAAATTTTTCATCGTTAACGCTTTCGCACCAAAACCAGATAATAGGGGGAATCCGGAGATAGAAAAACTAGCAACCACTAGGGCAATCCAGAGAGAATTAGGGAGCGATTGTTGCTGTAATTCTTTAAAATTGCGACTGGGTAAAACTCCCGCTAACAGAAATAGGCAAGATTTAACTAAACCGTGGGTAAGGGTATAAAAACCACTGACTACCGGAGCCGCTAAAATAAAACCTAACTGGGAAATAGTATGGAAGGCTAACATCCGCTTGCTATCCTTTTCAAACACTGCGTATGACACGCCAAAAATCGCCGTTAGCACCCCGAAAATCCGAATTAGGACATCCAAATCGTCTAGGATTAAAGCACAGCGCAGGAGGGGAAAAATGCCAGCTTTTACCACCACCCCCGACATCAGCGCCGAGACGGAGGTTTCCGATTCCGAGTGTGTCATCGGTAGCCATAATCCCGAGACAAAGATTCCCCCTTTGACTAATAATCCCATGAAGATTAAAGCCAAGGCTTCGGGAGGTGCGTCCTTTAAACCAGCAAAAGCAAAGGAATTATTGGCTTTATAGACTAAAACTGCGCCAATAAGGTAAAATAACATCGCCACATTGCTGATAAACAGATAACGCAGGGCAACCCAGAGAGAGCGATCGCTGCGAGGGTAGGCAATCACCAGAAAAGCGGCAATACTAATTACTTCTAGGGCAACGTAAACGCTAATAAAATCCTCACAGACGAAGACAGAATTAATGCTGCCGTGGAGAATGATAGCTTGGGCGTAAAAAAAAGCGGTTTTGCTACTTTCCCAGTTATAAAAAATAACTGCCATCGTCACCAGGGCATTAGTGAGGATAAAATAGGCACTTAACTGATCGGCTACCAGTCTCACGCCATAATTATCTAGTAGGTTAAGGGTTATGGGGGAGGATTGGCTAAATAGAAGGAGAGAATAGGCGAGAGAGATAATAGTGGCGGCGAGAGCCAGATATTTGTCTAATCGCGGCAATAAATAGATGATAAAGCCGATCAAAAAGGGTAAACTTATCCAGGCGATCGTTAAAGTATTCATGGTGTGTTATTTTTTTCTATCTCGCTGCTGTCGAGGGTGGGGTTATCTTTGGCTAATTTCATCACTCCCACCAGCATTAACGCCTGAATCGAAAAACCGATGACGATCGCTGTTAAAATCACTGCTTGAGGTACAGGATCGGCGTAATCTTGCTGTTTAACTGTACTGAGGATGGGAGTAAATAAACCGTCACGGGAAGAAATCACCACATAGTAGGCGATAACGCCCGTACTCATGACATCCATGGCGATAATCTTCATGATTAAGTTTTTTTTCAGGAATGTTCCTAAAAATCCGCACAAAACGGTGGCGAATACAAACAACTCTAGGAGGGGAATCGTCACTGGGCTTCTTGATTAGATTTGGTTATGAGTCAAAATACTTTTTCTAATTATCCTCGATCGAGTCCCAATTGATCAAAAAATTCTCAAGATTATGGGGGGAATTTTCGGGCGGTCAATAGATTGTTTTAGATCTATAATTATTATTGAAAAAATAAAAGCAAGCGGTTTCGCTTTAATAATGTATATCTTGCCAGAGAGCGCAATCAGTAATGTTTTGGAAATATTTGATATTTTTGCTGGCAATAATAACCCGACGACTGGGATATTTTTCTTTGAGTAGAGACCATTGAGCCGATAGGATACAATCTATATCAATATTTTCTTTAACTTTTCAGCCCAAAGATAAGCGGCTTTTTGTAGTAAAATAAAACTGATTTTCTGAAACTTAATTACATTCCTTAACTTATCTAATTCTTGCACGCTTTTACTTCTCGTCTAACCTCATAATCACATAGATCAGATGAAGTCAGAAAAGCTCCTCTTGCCAGCAGACGATAAAACCATTCGGTACATTGATAAACTTCTGTAAATAACTTTTGATCTTCTGGCCAGTCTTCACCGATCGGGGTTACTAATAAGCTTAAAATGTTAGAGTCCAGAATTACAATCACTCTTTTAATCCCATCCCTTAACTTTTCTCAGATTTTCTAACTGTTCTAAGCGAGATTTTGCCCATGCTATCGCTGGCTGATTTTTTTGTTTCTGCACTTGATCAGTATCGGATTTATTCGAGGTATAAAAGTCTGTCCAATTGAGAGGTTTAGTTTCTTGATTTTCGTATTCTTGTATTTGCCAGAGGATTGCTCTAGCCGTATTCTTTAAAGAGATTAAAACTTGCTTAAACTGACTTGTTTTCTCTGGTTGCAAGCTAGGATCATCTAAAAAAGCCTTGGCGATCATCTTAAAAGATTCTAGGTAGTTGTGGGGAAAATAGCCAATATATTTTTCTATTATTATCTCTGAGAGTATGGTAAGACCGAAGCAAATACGATTATATTGAGCGGATTTATCTGTTGATTTTAACGAAGCATCTAACATTATTTTCTTCACTCGAATTAACTCGATAAAACCCTGTAAATAATTATCATAATATGCCATTTTTTTAAGCTATCAGCAGACAAAAATTCACCATACTTAGCTTGAAATTCTCTTGTTATTGGTTGATATTCAAGAGAATAAATATTCTCCGCTTGAGGTGGAGTTTGAGCTGCTCTGATTTTTTCTATAACTATCGTCTAATTCTAGAAAAATTCCCTCGGCATTGAGGACTAGATCTTCATCAGATAAGGGCGGAAAATCCAGGTGAATTGTCCGCTTCAGAATCTCTAATAGCAAATCTGAGCGCTCTGAGTCTGTCAAGCGGTCAAAGGTATCTAAAAGTTCCTGAACTATAGCAGTCATAGCAGTTACTCTATATCTGCTCAATACTATAACACAAGCTTAACAAGGAGCTTAGTCATTCCTTGACAGCCCCAATAAATTCTGAATGTAAGTTTGGAATCCCCCCAAACCGCCATCGTCATTCCAACGCTGTCTGAAGGTTGGTAACTTCTCCAATTCCATCACATTCCCACCCTGATACCTGACTCGATAATCAAACATCGCATCTGCTTTTGCTGATACAGGTGGATTATCAAAATCAATAGCCCAAAGCACCTCAACGCCAATTTCACGTTTGGCTTTGCAGTCGAGAACTTTTACTAAATGGGTAACATACCCTCGCTGTCTGAGTAGTATCAAACTACCTTTTTCGGGTTTATTGGCATTGACTTCATCGTCTTTCCATGCCAGTTTGAAGGAATTAGAAACCTTATATTCCCGATATGCCCATGTACCATCGTGTCGCCTGACATTTTTAGTCCACTTCAGAGCTTGTAAATCCATGTCAATATCTCTAAATAAAACTATAAGTTAAACTCGATCGCGATGACGACGATCAGCGATAAAAGACTCTACCAATTTAACATCTTCGACACTACCGATCACTAAAGGTGTGCGGTAGTGTAATTTATCGGGAACGATATCTAAAAGATTTGTCACCCCATCACTAGCTTTACCTCCTGCCTGTTCAATTAAAAAAGCAAGGGGGGCAGTTTCATAAATTAAGCGCAATTTTCCCTGGGGATTTTTAACAGTACCAGGATAGAGAAAAACGCCTCCCTGCATTAAAATTCGATGGATATCTCCCACTAATGCCCCACTGTAACGGGCCGTGTAACCATCATGACGGTGAACATAACGAGTATAGTCGCGAATTGCCTCATCCCACTGCCAAAAATTGCCCTCATTGGTACTATAAATCGGGCCATGGTCGGGGATAATAATATTCTCTTGGGCGAGGATAAATTCCCCTAGACTGGGGTCAAGGACAAAGGCATGAACACCGCGACCGATCGAGTAAACTAAAATAGTCGAGGGTCCGTAGAGAATATAACCGGCGGCGATTTGTTGACGACCATTTTGCAGTAAATCCCGCGCCTCTCCGTCTAAATCATTGCCTTCCTGTTGACGGATGGCAAAAATCGAACCCACATTTAGGTTAATATCCACATTGGAAGAACCATCGATCGGGTCGTAGAGTAGGGTATAGCGACCGATGGGACAGTTTTCCGGGATATAATAGGGTTTATCCATTTCCTCGGAAGCAAGACGGCAAACTAAACCACTTTGCTTAAAAACCGAGATAAATACTTCATTGGCAAAAACGTCCATTTTCTTGACCGATTCCCCTTGGACGTTGGTTTCTCCGGTAAAACCTAGCACATCCGCCATTAATCCCGCTTTACTGAGACGACGGGCAATTAATTTTCCCGCTAGGGCAATTCGACTCATAATTGCGCTTAAATCCTGCGCGTCGGGGGAAAAACTTTGTAGTTGTTGCAGGACGTGACGGGAGAGGGTGGTACAATCTCGATCGAGGCTATGTTCGGGGATAGAAAAGGGAATATTGCTAACCATAACTGTAATTGCCAGTAATAAAGTAAAAAAGGAAAACCCGTCTAGTCTCAATTATGACTATGATTTGATCCTAGCCAAGATTTTCCCTATTGTTGGCCAATTTTTGGATCAGTTTCATAAGTTGGCTAATTTTTCTCTCATTGATCATTAAATTTTGGTCAATAAGTAGCTGGTTATAATTAAATTGAAGATGGATCCCCCCTTAATCCTAGGGTTGATTCCGGGTAGGGTTGATTCAAGGTAGGGTTGATTCATGAATCAACCCTACCCTTGATAAGGGGGGTGTCTGACAGTTTTTAACACCTAACTACTTACTTGCCATCTCAATTTAAGTCGATGGGGATACACCGGGCAAGCGTTTATATTTCAAGTAATAGGCAAAACTTGTTAATAAAACAATAATTATTGTGCCGATACCTAAATAGTTAGGAACCCAAAAAGCCGCCGCAATGGTGTTAATTTCTCCCGGTTTTAAATGCCAAATTAACTGATTATCAACTTGTTCTACTGGGGGATTTAATCCTGAGTCATCTTCAATATTTTGACCAGCTAAGGGAGTCTTTAAAGCGAAGTCGATATCGACTAAAGAACCGGGACTAATGATAATATTTCCCTGTTCGGAAAGTACACCTAAAGCCCGCAGATCAACGGTTAATTTTAAGTTTTTCTGGGTCAAAAAGAACCAATCTTGTTCTGTAACTGCCAGTTTTGAATCTAGTTGCAGTAACTTTATATCATCGGTATTAGCAGAATTTTTGATTTTAAAGGAAGAACTAGGATCAAAAAATTGATTGAATTTTTCCTCTAATTCCTGACTATTACTAAAGGGAATAGTCACGATTATTTCTCGTTCGGAAATAGGAGCGGTTTTCCCCTTAAGTAATTTTGCCCTCTGTTCGATACTATTTAACCATTTAGTGGCTTCGGTTTGACTGAGACTGGTTAAGCGTTGTCCGAGGGTGATATGTTGAATAATTTCCCCGTGGTGTTGGTGGGGAAAATTAATGCCCACATCGTAACGGACACAGCCAGTTAAAAAGAGAAAAATACCGCATAAAAAGGGCAGAATAAAGCGGGTTTTCCCGATTTTTTCGGTGGTTGGTTGATTCATAATTAATCTTCTTCTAAGTCGTCATAACTTGCTGAACTGCCACCGCTAACCGTAACTAGATCGATTTGCTGACGATAATAGTCTACATCTTTTACCTCCACTTCTACCTCATCACCGAGACGATAGGCGACGCGATTTTTCCGTCCTACCAAACAGCTATGACGGGCGCGATATTCGTACCAGTCATCCTTGAGAGAAGAAACATGAACCAATCCTTCCACTAATAAATCGGAAATTTCCACGAAGAAACCATAGGATTGTACACCGGTAATTAAGCCGCGAAAAACTTGACCCATTCTTTCTTTCATTTTCTCAGCTTTTTTCAATCCTTCTAGGTCTTTTTCGGCATCTTCAGCAATTTTTGAGCGATCATTGAGATGGGAAACAATGAGGTGACTTTCTTCTTCTAACTCCTCCTGAATTTGACTTGGGAGAATATTCCAATTAATCTGTCCATGACAGCTATTACTGCCCAAATTAACCCCGACTTTGACGATTTTGCTGCGGCGATCTTTCCCCTCGGTTAATAGGAGTTTTAACACCCGTTGTACCCAAAGATCGGCATATCTTTGCAGGGGGGAGAGACAGTGGGTATAATTGCTAGGATAGGCCAAACCAAAATGGGGTAGAGGATGGCTGCTATATCTAACTAATTTGAGAGTTTCTTGCAGGAGATAATTGAGGACTTTCACCGATGAGGAAGCGGAAAAAGTGCGGGTGAGATTTTGATAGTCATTGGGTTTAATCTCCTCCTCGGCAGTTAAATTTAATTCTGCCCCTAAATTATTGGCTAATTTGAGTAAATCCTCCAATTCATCCCAATCCGGTTCCGATTGTCCGCAGTAGATACAGGGCAAGTGTAAAGCTTGCAAATGTTCAGCGACGACTTTGCCGGCTAAAATTGCCACTTCTGTCAGTAAAGAACGGGCTGGTAAATTATTAGAAGCGAGAACAGTCCCCCCCCGTCCTTCGTCTTTATAGGGAGAGATTTTGTCTAATTGAATATCAAAACTACCCCGCTGCAGACGTTGGGATTTTAGGGTGGGGCAAACGCTAAAAAATAAATCTTTCAGGGTTTCAACGGTATCAGTGGGGGCAGCTTCGCTATCTTCTTCACTGAGCAGATCGCGCACCTGTTGATAGGTAAAATGTTGATCCACTTGGATGAGGCTGCGGGTGATTTCGTACTCCATTAGATCACCCTTGTCATCGAGGGTGACGAGGATAGAGATAGCGGGGCGCTGTTCTTGCGGTGACAGGGAACAACGACTGGTAACGGCAGCCGGGACTAATGGCAGCACTTTTTCGCCTAAATAGACGGCAGTTCCCCGTTTTTTGGCAACTTTATCCAATAATCCACCCCGTTCAATGTAACGGACTACATCGCTGATATGAATGGCGACTCGCCAGCGATTTTGGTTGATTTTCTCCAAGGAAAAGGCATTTTCGATGATTGGGGGATAATCCAGGGGGGTGTCATCTTCGATGGTAAAGGTGAAGAGTTGGGTTAAATCTCGCAGTTGTTCTTTTTCGCCACTATCGAAGAAATCCGCTAAATTATCGGCAATTTCTAGGGCTTCTGGCGGAAAATTATGGGGTAGATCGTGTTTACAGGAGACGATATCCGTGTCGGCAGCGGCCTCGGCCGTGGAACCGAGAATGCGAGTAACTTTGCCGATGGGAGGCATTTCCCCTAGGGGATAACGGAGGACGGAAACATGAACGAGGTGATCGATGTTTTCTAGGAGATTTTGACCATTTTCGAGGAGATTAAGGGTAAATTTCAGACGATCATCGAGGGGAACCGCCACAAACTGCTCATTTTCCTGTTTTACTTGCGCTAGAAGCGAAGGATTAGCTCGTTCGAGAATTAATCTCACCTCTCCTTCCGGGGAACGACGACGGGTCCCCTCGCGGATGATTTTGACTAAAACTCGATCGCCATTCCAAGCGTTACTGAGATGATTTTTCGAGACGTAGATGTCATCAGCATCTTCGATATCTTGGATAGCAAAGCAAAATTCTTTACTGGAACAGCGCAGCTTTGCTTCTACGATATTTTCCTCGATCACGCGACGATAGCGCCCGCGTTCTTTGACAACCATTCCCAGACGTTCCAAAGCATCGAGAATCACTTGCAATTTTTCGCAGCTTTCGGGATCGTCTTCGCAGCCTAGTTTTTTTTCGAGAATTTTACCCGTAGCTAATTTATCATCACTAAGATGAGAGAGGAGTGTGGCGATCGAGAAGTCCATCTGACAATAATCCTTACTTACAAGACACTGACGGAATCGTGAATAATTAAGTTTAAATACTTAATAATGAGAAGGTGGATTGAAACCATTGACTCCAGAGATTATCTCTATCGGGGTAATTGCGATCGCTGGTGGTGACAGTGAGGGTAAACTGACCAAGCATCAAACACCCGAACCTACCCTGAGCATTATCGAAGCCTTCGTTAGTATAAGCCAATAGCGAACACCGGCAATTTTTTGGCGATCGCTAGTCTTTCTGGCGGAAGCTTCAGCCTAGTAGAATCTTGTTACTGTGGGCAAGGCTAATCCTAGGACTGAAAATTTTATCTAACCTTTAATCTTAGCAAGAACTTGCTACATTTTTCCATAATTACGATAGAGTATTCTCATATAAGTACAAAAGAACTCGAAAAAGTCACCATGTTGCAAAAGTTACGCCAACGTTACCCCCAAGTTGCCCTGATTAGTGAGTTAGTTCAAATCGATCACGGCAAGTATATTGTGAAAGCGAGCGTCGAAATTGAGGGAAAAACGGTCGTTACAGGTTTAGCGGCAGCAGATACGGTGGAAATCGCCGAAGATAGAGCCAGAGAACGAGCTTTACTGCTTTTAGAGGCTGAAAGCTCTCCCGATCTCCAGCCTGTGGACAAAGTCAGCCCCAATAATATTTCTCTACCGTCCGATTTACCTAAACCCGTCGCTAGTGCCAAAAAATCGACCAAAACGGCTAAAGTCACTGAAATACCTCGTCCTGAAGCTAAAATTGAACCGGAATTACCCCCAGTTAAGGATATTCCCCCGGCTAAAATTGAACCGGAATTACCCCAAGTTGAGGATATTCCCCCGGCTAAAATTGAACCGGAATTACCCCAAGTTGAGGATATTCCCCCGGCTAAAATTGAACCGGAATTACCCCAAGTTGAGGATATTCCTTTACCAGAACCAGAGCCTTTATTATTAGAAATGGAAACCGATAATTACTCCTTATTATCAGAATTGCCAGAAGAAGCGAGTTTAACTGAAGAAGAACCCCCAGCACCAGAACCAGTTGTTGTTATTCCCGAAGAAATCGATTATTCAGTCCTTAAAACTAAAATTGATGTGGAGATGAAACGATTAGCTTGGACTACAGAAAAAGGTCGGGAATACCTGATTTCTACCTATGGCAAAAAGTCCCGTTTACTACTAACTAACGAGGAGTTATTAGAATTCTATAACTACTTATCTAGTATCAGTGTCTGAGTAATTAGGGTTTGCTGAAAAAGTTTCTAGTGGGGGCAGGGTGTGGGGTGTGGGGTGTAGGGTGTAGGGTTGTACCCATTTTCATCTGGTAAATTCCCTAATTTTCAGGGAAAAAGTCCCTAAATTTTCCCCCCGATCCCTCCAATGGCTGGCACTTTTTGATTGACAAAAAGTCTAAAATTATTACCCAACAAGGTTTTTAGATTTATTCAGCAACACCTAATTATTAGTCAGCAGTTAGCTGTCAGCTTTTGAATGCTAGAAACCCATTAACTTGAGAGGGCATATCATATTTTCAAATCTATAAGTTGAGATTTCCCGATAGCAACTATATTCTAAGCTGTTGACTATCTAAATTGCTCGTTAAGAATGCACCAGAGTGCCGGAGTTGGGAGCAGGGAGAGGAAGTTTGAGCATTTGTACTAAAATTTCCAATAAGCAGTTTAAATTCAGTACAGCTTAGAATCGGGGGATATTTCTAATTTTTTCACTCAATCCCAACTTTTGGGGGTAGATACCCCAAACCCTAGCCCGTTGGGGGGGGACGCGACTGGACGGCCTGTGTACGCAGTTTCAGATAGCCGTGGCGTATTTTGACAAGATGATCATTCTGGCTTAATACATACTAGATTTTTGGGAAAGAATCGAGCATTTAAGAGTTGACTAATTTAGGAACTGTGGATATAATCTTAACCCAAAGACTGTGGGTTATTTTTCCATGAAGCGGATTGTCGGTTTAGATTCACTAAGAGCTATGGCTGCCCTCTGGGTAATGATAGGCCATGGTGCTGTACCACCAATTACTGCTGGCCATGATGAATCTTCGTTTTTTCCTTGGGCTTTGAATGGAATATACGGAGGCTCTTTTAGCGGTCCGGCTGCTGTTATTGTATTTTTCGTTATTTCTGGGTTTTGCGTACATTATCCATATTCCTGCCACAAAAAATTTAACTTGGGTGAATTTTTTGTGAGACGTTATCTAAGAATTCTGCTACCTATGGCTGCGGCAATTTTAATTATTCGAGCAGTAGGATATATTCCTTGGGATAGTCCGAGGCTTCTTTCAGGCATTCCTGGATGGTCTCTAGTGGCTGAATTGATCTACTATTCCTTGTACCCTCTTTTGGTTATTATTGGGCAACGGGTTAAATGGATTAATTTATTTTATATAACCTTTATCATCGGTATTTTCTTTGCCTTCACAGTTCCTATCAATAATATAAATTATCCAGCCTGGGGCTACCGAGGGGACTGGATTCTTGGATTACCCTGTTGGCTCTTGGGCATTTTGCTGGCGGAATCTTTGAAAAATCCACTGCCTAACCCGACTTCTTCTAGTATTTGGACTTGGAGAATAGGAGCGATTATTCTAGGTTCTATTACCCGTAATTTGGCTTTTCAAAGGATTATTGGTAATCATCTGACACTAAATTTCTTCGCTATATACGTTTTCTTTTGGCTATTGCGTGAAGTCAGTTATTACAATAAACAAGAGAATAAACCTCTAGCTTTTTTAGAATGGGCTGGACTATGGAGTTATTCTCTTTTTCTTATTCATCCTCTGGCTTTTTATCTATTCAAGTCCATGCAATTACCTAGTTTTGGTTATATGGTCGATTGGTTTCTGAAATTTAACTTTGTACTCCTTCTGAGCATTGCCTTTTATTTTGCTGTGGAAAAACCATCTCATCTGCTTTCCAGAAGGATTGGTCAAATGCTCACTATTAGTCCATCTCAATCTTAATCTGGACTTCAGTTAGTTTAGGGTAATTTTGTCATTACCTTCGGGAAATAATAGGGCTGACCTACTAATACCCCATCAGGATTTTAGGTTATATTCATGTTGAGGTAAATGCGCCTAATAAAACCAACTTGCCACCTAGACAAAGGGGAAGTTTGTACTGGGGTTGTTAAACCCAACATGATATTATCCCTAATTTCTCACAGCTTCTGTTTCCGCTTCTTTGGGAACAACCACTGGCAATCCGCTGACCGTTTCAATTTGATAAATAACGCGACTTAATTGGGAGGGACAACAGAGAGGATCCGTGTCTTTATAGCGATTAAAAACTACAATAATTCGATCGCTATTTTGTAAAACAATTCTCTGAGATGCCCCATCAGCGCGAGAATCCATCGGTCGCGGGGAAAGAGTGCCAGCAAATTTACCATCAACAAAAACAAAGTCTTGATAACCCATCGGTCGGCACATTCCATCCACTCCACTCATGGCCGAAATAACGCTAGTTTTGCCATAGGTTTGCACGGCCCCGTAGAGTAACCATCCTGCTTTATTAAGTGCTTGATCATTGGCAGTAATTGCCGGCCGAACCTGTTCACGACACTGGTTATCGATCACGGTTTTAACGGGAGATTTGGGGATAGATGCCTTGGCTTTATTCCAATTAGTTAACGGTCGATCAAACCAAGCTCGCGGAGTCTCTTTTTCTGGGGTTTGGCTAATAACTTCTAATAGCTTCCATGTCTCCGAACTTTGATTATTAGCTGGATTGGAGACGGTTTCAACACTAACTTTAATTTGATATAAAAATCCTGGTTTATAATCAAATCCCTCGATACTATTGGCGAACAATCTCCAGTTTTCCTCTGGTTTTTCTCGCATCTGTAAACAGTCTTTGGTTGTGCCTTGGCTGCAGGGTTGTTTCCGAGAATTGATATAAATTGTCCTTTCCGTGCGCGTGGTGGTCGGTGCGGGGGTAAAAGTGAGTATTCCTAAACCTTCGGGAGTACGATAAAATAATTGTAAATCGCCTTTAGCTGTCACTTGGAATTGTTCCACTCCTTGCAGGGCGGCCAGATATTGATTTTCTTGTTTCATCTGCGGTTCTGGACAAGCTTTTTTCGTAGTAGCGATCGCTTGGTTAACCTTGAGCGTGTCATCATTGACTTGATAGCCGGTATTATACTGGTTGCATCCAGCCGAACCACTGAGGATATTTTTCTGGAAAGCGGCAGTAATTTCCGTTTCTTTCACCAAACTTCCGGCTGTCCACCCCCTTAGTTTCCATCGAGTCCCCTCCAAAGGGGAAGTATTAGCGATCGCCGCTTTCCCCGCTAAAGCACAACTGAGGGCAATTGTCAAGAAAATTACCGTTTTTTTGGCGTTCAAAATTGCTATTCTCCTCGTCAAAGCAACAATTCTATTATGGCGTAGGGTAATCGAATGAGTGGTTAGGATAATTTTTAGGATTTCTCTTGCTGACCATGCCGTGACGGATTAAGAGAGAATAAGTTCCCGCAAACCTTAACCCAGTCAGAAAGTCATCGTTGTCATCGGAAATTTTGGGTCTGAAACCCCGCCGTTCTAGGTTGGCTTTACGTTAGAATTAAAAGGCCAGTCTCGAAAACCAAGTGGACGGCGCAGCACCTTGAAAACTCGGCTTAGGGGGTTCCGACCAGAAAAGCTTGGCCGGGTAAAAAGTCGCGCGCAACAAGTACAAGAAGCTATAGGCGGTCAACGTACCGTGGGACACACGGAATCGGGCTTCTGAAATGGGGCGAAAGTCTGTGGACTCTGTGTAAGACAGTACATGGTTTTTTAACTGTGGTATGCGACGGTGGTGGAAGCAGAAACTTAAATCGTGAGGTTTAGGAATCGCCGCACTTTTAGGGCGGCGAGGATGTCAATAATCACTTTTTGCCCTCAAATGGCCAAAAGTTGACCCCGGTTCACCTTAAGCAGTACAATAAAAACCTTGAGTGACCCCTTAAACAAAAAAAACATTATGGCACAAGGACAAGGATTCGGATTCGGTCTCGGTAAGATTAAAGAACTACAAGACGCTTTCCAAAAAGCGCAACAGGTGCAACAAGGGGCGAAAGTTCTGCAAGAAGAACTGGAAACTATGGAAATTCCTGGCCAGAGTGAAAATGGCTTGGTGACAGTCTATCTCAGTGGCAACCAAGAACCCCGGGGTATTGAAATCGATCCTGCTCTCCTCTCCCAAGAACCGGAGATTGTGGCCGAGTCTATTCTAGAAGCCATGAAGGCCGCCTATACTGCTTCTACGGAAACCATGCGCGCCAAAATGGAAGAACTGACCAGTGGTTTAAATATCCCCAGTATGTAATCGCTTTTGACCGCAATGGTAAAATGGAAAGTTGGACTAACAAGCGAGGAGGTTCAACTTTGCTGACTTTGGGTGTCAATATCGACCATGTGGCCACAATTCGCCAAGCTCGCCGCACCGTGGAACCAGATCCCGTGGCGGCGGCCGTTTTGGCCGAAATCGGCGGCGCTGATGGCATTACCGTTCACTTGCGCGAGGATCGTCGTCATATCCAAGACCGCGATGTGCGGCTCCTCCGGCAAACGGTGCGGACTCATCTGAATCTGGAAATGGCCCCGACGGAGGAAATGATCGCCATTGCTCTCGATATTAAACCCGATTATGTCACCCTTGTCCCCGAAAAGCGCCAGGAAGTGACCACGGAAGGGGGGATCGATATGCTGGGCAATTTTGACCGTTTTTGTCGGGTTGTAGAGCGCCTGCAATCGGCTAATATCCCCGTTAGTTGGTTTATTGATGCCGATTTTGCCCAAATTCAAGCGGCCGCTAACACGGGGGCGAAATTTATCGAACTCCACACCGGTCAATACGCCGACGCACAACAGGAGAGCGATCGTCAAGCGGAGTTAACAATTCTTAAAGAAGGTTGTGAATACGCTTCCTCTCTCGGTTTGCGGGTGAATGCCGGTCACGGTTTGACCTATTGGAATGTTTATGCCGTCGCCTGTTTGCCCAATATGGAAGAATTGAACATTGGTCACACAATTATCAGTCGTGCGGTTTTGGTCGGGTTAGAACGGGCTGTTAGGGAAATGAAATTGGCTATGCGTGGGGAATTGTAAAAGCCATCAGCTATCAGCTAATCTCCCGACTAACGAACAATTACACTGAAAAATTAAAGGAAAGATCATGACAACTTATTATTATTTGGTAGCCAGTCAAAAGTTTTTAGAAGAAGAAGCGATCGAAAAGGAAGTTTTGAAGGAAAGAATCAGGAATTATCAAGAAAAAGGTCAAGAAATTGATTTTTGGTTAATTGCCAATCCAGCTTTTTTAGATACTCCCGCTTTTGCCGATATCAAAAAGAAAACTCCCCAACCGGCAGCGGCGATTGTTTCTCTCAATCAACAGTTTATTACTTGGCTAAAATTGCGTCTAGAATACGTTATTACAGGACAGTTTGAGGCTCCTTCCGATACTATTCCCGAACCGTTAAAATAACCCTTTTGGACTGGGGCAAAAAATACAGACGAGGCAATCATCACCAGCTGACTTTGCCTTGCAGCTTGTTGATTTTTCCCTGACCGATTCCCGATACTCGATCCAAATCTTCTAGGGAAGTAAAGGGTTTTTGTTGCCGGGCTGCGATAATTTTTTCAGCTAATTTGCCACTGATACCGGGTAAACTATCTAATTCTTCTTTGGTGGCGGTGTTTAAATTAATTAAGCGCTCGCTTTTAATTGTTACAGATTGGGGGCAGTTTTTTCTATCCTGTTCGATCCGATTTTTAATAGTTTCCGGCAGTCCTAATTTAGCGGTACGGTAAAGATATTGAAATTCTCGATCGAAATGAGCGGCAACGGTGGGATTATCGATAATAACTAAAGCTTCATCGTTTTTATGGTTAGCGGCTCTTGACCAATTATGAGAACCAGTAATCACAATTTTATCATCGATTAAACCGAATTTATGGTGTAATTTATCTCCCGGGGCTAGAGCGGGAACTCCTAGGGTATTAATTGGGTTTTGCCAAGGCTGATTATCTGGTTCATAACGACATTTATTACTGAGAGCAACTCCTAATAAATCTAATCCTTCGCTATAGTATCGGAAGGCAAAACTAGGATCAATTAAAGCCTTAATTTCTATCCCTTTTTGATGTCGTTGGGCGAGAATATTAGCTAAAGGCTGTTCCGTAAAGACAAACAGGGCTAAATCCACGGATTTTTTAGCTTTATTTAAAGTTTCACCGATCAAACCATTGCTAGTAATTGCCCAGGGATAAGTGGTAGAATCGGGGGAAAATTTTACCGTCAGAATACTATTACCGATAAGGATTGTTTGCGGTTTTCTCTGGGGTTTATCTAAGCCAAATTTATGCTGATCTTCCCTTCCCCACATCAGATTAAATTCTCTTTGAAAAACTCTAGCTAGTGGGGGATTATTAATGACTAATAAGTGATTGGCATTCCCGACAGTTTGGGGATTAGAAAAGTCTCCATGAATATCACTTAAGGTATAGTTAGCTGAACTGATTAAAGTAGTGTAATTATCAATAACCATGAATTTATGGTGCATTAAACCGCTACCTTTTGAGCGATCAGTGCTATCATCAATTAGGGGAATACCAGCTTTTTTGAGGATAGTAATTGCATCTCTTTGGGCGATTTCCTCTGGAGTTAATTTACCATCGCGATTTATGTCAACTAAGTCAAAAAGATTTTGATAACGTTCCTGTTCTCGATCACTTAATTGTTCTTGGTTTTTGGCTAAACTATTAATAGGTTTATTGTAAATATTTTCGAGGATAACCCTAACTTTAATTCCCTGTTGCTGACGAGTAGCTAAAGCTTGAGCGATGGCGGGTAAACGTAACTCTTGCACTGCTAGATCGATCGAAATTTTTGCCGAGTTGATATGATCAATAATAACCTGTTCTAAATTATCCCCTGGGCGATTAATTTGGCGATAGGGATCGGTATAATTTGAATTTCGGGCTTGATTATGATTAAAATAGACTTGAATATATTGATCTTGGGGCAAGGGTTGCGGACGATTTTGGATAACATTCAGAGAATGACAACCACCCAAGAGAAAAACTGTTCCTAATAAAAATCCTAACTGTACCATGGGCAGAATTTTTTTTAATCTCCATTTATCTATTGCCATTTTTGCCCGCATAATTATCATTACCCTAGGATTCAGGAGACAGGAGGTAATTTTTACCTAAGCAGGTTCTCGGAAATCGGTATGTACTAAATTGATTATAATCAATCCTGATTCTAGATTCAAGACTAGGGCCTTTTCCTTGATTGCTTAAATTACTGAGCAAAGATGTGACATCTAGTTAGGGAATTTTGTTATAATCTGGGGAACAATAGCACTGTTCTTCTAGATCTGGGTTTTACCATGACTGAACTTTTACCCCAATGCAGTAATCTGGCTGGTAATGTTAACAGTATAATTGAACTATGCAAAGGCGAATCTTCTCTCCGCAATCAACAGGATACCAGCAAGATAGAAATTGCCCTACAAAAAGCCATTTCTCCCAAATTTGAAATCGTTTTTGCTGGTGCTTTTAGTGCCGGGAAATCAATGTTAATCAATGCACTTTTAGAGCGAGAATTGCTCTATAGTGCCGAAGGACACGCAACGGGTACAGAATGTTATATTGAGTACGCAGAAGCTGATGAGGAAAGAGTGGTTTTAACCTTTCTCAGCGAAGTAGAAATTCGTACTTTAGTCGATACCGTCTGTCAAAATCTACAATTAACTAATCCCAGTAACATTAATTCCCCCGAATACTGTAGTCAGTTAAACCAATACTGTCAAAAAATTATCGAACAGGAAGGGGGAGAAGGCAAATCCGAGCGAGCTAAACAAGCTCAGGGTTTAAAATTATTAATTGAAGGATTTACTCAAAATCGTGAGCGGATCCATACGCTGCATAATGCCACCTATTCCATGGAACAATTTCACTTTTCTAATTTAGCAGAAGCGGCCAGTTTTGCCCGTCGTGGTAGCAATAGTGCCGTCTTAAAACGTCTAGAATATTACTGTCATCATCCTCTCCTTAAAGATGGTAACGTTTTGGTAGATTTGCCCGGTATTGATGCCCCAGTCAAAAAAGATGCCGCATTAGCCTATCGTAAAATAGAGCATCCTGATACTTCAGCAGTGGTTTGTGTTTTAAAGGCTGCTTCTGCGGGAGAATTAGCCACAGAAGAAACGGAATTACTCGAAAAAATTCGCTCTAATGCTGGTATTCGTGATCGAGTTTTTTATGTTTTTAACCGCATTGATGAAACCTGGTACTCAGCCCAACTAAAACAGCGTTTAGAAAATCTAATTCAAACGCAATTTCGTGATACTTCCCGCATTTATAAAACCAGCGGACTTTTAGGGTTTTATGGGTATCAGGTGAAAAATCAAACCAATATTAATCAGCGTTATGGTTTAGATTCTATCTTTGCCGAAAGTGTTAAAAATTTAGGAGGAGAAGAAGAAACACCGCAATTTGTCAGCGAGTTTAATAACTATTGTGCCAACTCTGGGAAATTACTGGCAACTCCCTTTAAAGTTTCCATCCACGGTTATGAAACTCCTAATAAAAATTACTTCCGAGTTTTAAGTGAGTGGGGAACTCCTTTACTAGAGCAGTTAATTGCTGATAGCGGTATCGAAGAATTTCGCAGGGCAATTACTCGTTATCTCACCGAAGAAAAACGTCCGCAATTGTTTGCAACTTTAGCTGATGATTTACAATCTCTCTGTATCACTCTCAAAAATCATTACCAAGGGATTTATCGTGATTTAGAAAGTCAACCACGAGAAATTGAGGCGATGAAAGCTCTGGAGTTAAATCACCTCAATCAAGAGTTAAAGGAAGTGGGAGAGAAATTAACTAAACATATCGAGGGTTATGTCAATGCTATCGTGGTTAATAGCGATGAAAACTTTGAAGAAGACTTTAAGAAACTGAAAGCGAGAATGGTATCAAGATTGGATGAGTTATTAAATACTTTTTCTGTTAGAAATGCTTACTCGCAAGCGACTTTAACCCATCCTCGCAATGCTACAGCACCTTTATTAGCAGTATTAGTAGAAGCTTTTTATTATCTGTCTAACCAGCTAGAAGATGTGTTAATTGAGGAGTCAACCAGTTTAGTTAATCGCTTCTGTCAGCGTCTTTTAGATGCGGTAAGGCAAGGTGATTATTATCGGCAAATCTATCGTTTATTGGGTAACGATGGTGGCATAGAAAATCAGCTAAAACAGTTAGAATTGCAGTTAATTCATGCCTTAGTTTCTCAAGGGAGAACAGAGTGCGATCGTTATGTAAGAGAAAATCACAATTTTTACAACGAAGGCACTTTTTCTATCTTTCAATTTCGGCAAACTGTCCAACAAACTGCCCAAGGTTATGACTGTGAAAGTATTCTTGATGCCGAACCTGCTATCCGTCAATTACTTAAGTTAGATTTTGAGCCAAAAGTATCAGCGACAATTCAGATAAACTTCCGTCACACGGTTAATAATACTCTGAAAAATCAATTGATACCAATGGCAAAAAAACAAGCCGATACTATTCTACAACAGTTCAATCAAGCTCGTTCCTATCTAGAACAAACCTTAGAACAGGAAGCGGCGGAAAAAATTGCTAATAATGCCCACAAACAGCAAGAAATTCACCAAAAAATTGAGGATTATAATCAAGCGATCAACTCTCTCAATACTTGTTTAACTGCTATGGGTTTACAGAAAAATCATTTACCTGTAATTGGTGAACAAGAATTAGAGATTGTCCCAGAAGTTGTTAATCACTCCAGCAATTAATATGGGGAGTGGGAAGGTGGGAAGTGAGGGGGAACAATCCAAAAAATTAATTAAAATTAAAACTGATCGGGGGATAAGCGATCGAAGTCTTGTTATTCTTAAACTGGTAGGTTTCGAGATGTTTTTAGGCTCGCAGCTGAACCTGATCAACCGATAACCGATAGAGGGGTGCAGAATGGGAGAATGGTTAGATTTTACCGATGAGGTGGTCACTGTTAATAGCAAAGGTGAGGAAATTAAACGGGAAAAAGTCACTAATCGAGGTTATAAATATTTTTTAAGCAAAAAAACCTTTTTAGAGATGATTTCTATCCCTAGCGGTCAATACCTCATCGGTGCGCCCAAAAACGAGTTAGGCTGGAAATTGAGTCAAAGTCCCCAATCTCCGGTTAATATTCAGGCTTTTTGTCTGAGTCGCTACCCAATTACCCAACGACAATGGCGCGAGGTGGCAAAATTAGAACCGGTAAATATTGAACTTAATCCCTATCCGGCCCATTTTGAAGGTTACGATCGCCCCGTAGAACAAATTAACTGGTGGGAAGCGGTGGAATTTTGCGATCGCGTATCCCGTCTCACCGGACTGAATTATCGTTTACCCGCAGAAAAAGAATGGGAATACGCTTGTCGGGGAGGAACATCAACCCCTTTTCACTTTGGCCCGACAATTTCCACTGATTTAGCCAACTATTCCGGGGTGGACTGGGATTATGGCGGGAAAGTGTGCAGTTCTGGTCGTTATGGGGAAGGTTCCCTAGGTTGCGATCGCAGAGAAACCACACCGGTGGGAATGTTTGCCGTCGCTAACCCTTTCGGACTCTACGATCTGCACGGAAATGTCAGGGAATGGTGTGCAGATTACTGGCGCGATAACTACGAAGCAGCCACAATAGAAGATAGGGACAGACGAGTTTTACGCGGGGGTTCCTGGAATGACGGCCCTAACAAATGTCGCTCGGCCTACCGGGTCAAATTTCTGGCTACTGCTGGACTCTATGATATCGGTTTTCGTGTGGTTAGCGATAATTCTCCTTAAATCTGAAAACCGATCACTGATTACCGGTGACAGGGAGGTGAAAAAATTGAAAATAGAACTACCCCAGCAAATAATCAGCGAATTTTGTCAGAAATGGCAGATATCTGAAATGTGTTTATTCGGATCGGTTTTGCGGGAAGATTTTCGTCCAGATAGCGATATTGATATACTGGTCAGTTTTCAAGATAGTGTTTCTTGGGGACTTCTGGAGTTTTCGAGGATGAAACGGGAATTAGAGAATTTATTGGGACGGAAAGTTGATTTGCTAACGAAAAAATCGATCGAGCAGAGTCATAATTGGATTCGTCAACGAGAGATTTTAGAGACAGCACAAGTGATTTATGTGGCGGGATAAGGCTTTTTTACTAGATATTGTCCGAGCCGGTCAATTAGCTCAACAATTTGCCGAGCAACTGGATCGGGAACTACTAGAATCGGATTTACGCACCCAATCCGCGATTCTCTATCAAATTACTATTATGGGAGAAGCTACCAAGCGCCTATCCCCTGGATTTCGTAAACAACATCCAGAAATTCCTTGGGACGACATCGCCGGTATGCGAGATATTATCGCCCATCAATATGATCGGATCGATCTTGATATCGTCTGGCAGGTTATTCGACGGAATATTCCTGAACTATTGAACTTGTTAATACCTTTATTGCCCACACAAGATACTTGATTAGTGATATCTTTGATGAGGTTCGGTAAAATGAAAGAGAAATACTCACTTTAAATCAGACTTATGGTCAAATTTTAAAAATGTACCGCTCCTCGATCGAGAGTTAGAATTGATTTTAGAGACAATAAAGGTGATTTAACCAAATGATTGCTAACTTTGACTATAACTATCTTTCCCCGGAAGATTATTTAGCAACGGAGAGAATAGCCAAGGATAAACACGAATACATTCGCGGTCAAACCTACGCCATGGCTGGTGCAAGTAAAGCCCATGGTATGATTATTATCAACTTAGCCACACTTTTAAAAAACCGGCTGCGGGGTAGTGGTTGTCTTGTCTATGCCACAGATATGAAAGTTCGTCTAGAAATAGCTAATAGTTATTTTTATCCCGATCTTGTGGTCACTTGCGACTCGCGAGATAATCGGTCTTTCTCGGAAGATTTTATCCGTTATCCGCGCTTGATTGTAGAAGTATTATCCCCCACTACTGCTGCCTTTGACCGGGGCGATAAATTTGCCGACTATCGTTCGATCGAAACTTTAGAAGAATACGTTCTTATCAGTCAAGAACGCATCAGTGTAGATTGTTTTCGTCGCAATGACGAAGGATTCTGGGTTCTTTATCCCTACAGCAAAGGAGCAGATATTTATCTAGCTAGTATCGATTTTCACTGTGCGATCGAATCTTTATATGAAGATATAACAGAAATCTGTTAAAAAATCAGATCAGTTTTTTTCTGTTTACTATTTACTTTTTACTTGATTAATGCTTGCTATTCTCTCCGCTATTGTTCCAGTGGGTTTTATCATCCTCATCGGTGTGATAGCAGGAAAAATTCTCACTGTGGAAGTGCATTCCCTTTCCCAAATCACGGTATATATTCTTGCCCCCGCTTTGGTGATTGATGGACTCTATCACACCACTTTATCCGACAGCAATATCGGTTTAATTCTCCTAGGCTTTGCCCTTATTTCACTGGTAATGGTGATTGTCGTCGAAATTATCGCCTATTGTCTCAGTCTCGATGCCGATACCCGCAAAAGCATCATGGCTGCCGCCGTGATGCCCAATAACGGTAATATGGGTTTACCAGTGGCTAGTTTTGCCCTGGGTGCGGCCGGACTGGAAAGAGCGATAATCTATATGATTGGCTCTAGTATTCTTTTATTTGGTATTAGTCCCGCTTATTTGCAAGGAAAAAGCTTTCTTTCAGGATTTCGCTTAGTTTTTCAATTGCCCTTAATCTGGTCAATTTTTATCGGCATTGGCTTTCAAACTTTCCCTTTTCATCTTCCCCTGCAATTAGATAAAAGCGTTAGCTATCTGGGACAAGCGGCAATTCCCTTGGCTTTAATTATCCTAGGTATCCAATTATCTCAGCAAAAATTAGCGATCGGTAAATTAGAGTTATTAGGGACCTGTTTGCGTCTTTTAGTCGCTCCTCTTTTGGCATTTGCGATCGGCAGTAGTTTAGGATTAACCGGTATGGATCTAAAAATTCTCATCCTACAAAGTGCCATGCCCACCGCCGTTAATACTGTCATTTTAGTCACAGAATTCGGTGGTTCAGCCGCTTTAATGGCCCGCACAGTTGTGGTCACTACCCTTGCCAGTTTTCTGACTATTCCTTTTTTTCTTTGGTTATTAAAAGTCTATTTATAGCAGTTATCTTAATGGTGAGGTGCGAAGTTTTCGTTTTGGGGAGCCAGTATTCAGTTATCAGTATTCAGGGGGTGCATCTCATTTTGGTAAATCTACTAATTTGGGATTTTTAAGGGGAAACTTTCTCCTAAAATTGGGCATTACTTTCGGTTTTATCACTCAATCCAAGCTTTTGGGGGGTTCTACCCCCCAAACCCCCCGTTGGGGGCGTGGCGCCGCCCCCAAACCCCCCGCGCATTAGTTTTTCGGTGGGATGCTTACACGCGATTGTTCATATTTTTGTACTAATTTAAGAGTCACTGATAATTGCTGATTGTTGGTATTTCTGCAAGTGTGGGATGCACCCTTATTCAGGAGATTATTTTATTTATTCTCCCCTCTCCCCAATTCCCCAATTCCCCAATTCCCCACTTCCCCAATTCCCCAATTCCCACACCCCACACCCCACACCCTACACCCTACACCCCACTTCCCAATTCATAAGTAGGTAGGCACAATTATTTGTAGGATGGGTTAGCGGTAGCGTAACATAATCGGGCGTTGGGTTTCATGCTTCAACCCAACCTACGTTCTACACCCTACACCCCACTTCCCAATTCATAATTCATAATTCATAATTCATAATTCATAATTTAACCTTTGACTCACCCCGGCAATAGCAGCCAAGAGAAACCAAACAATAGTATTAATCTTGACATCGGAGAGGGTAACATCGACGAGATTAAATAAAACACAAGCACCAAAGGCCACCAGATAGGTAAAGATAATTAACTCACCCCCGGCTTTTTGTTGCCGTAGAAAGATAAATAAACGCAACCCTTGAGCATAAATCCAACCCACCCAAACAGACAATAAAATTAAGCCAATAATTCCCGTTTCTGCCATTAACATCAAATATAAATTATGGGGATGACCCAACCATAATCCCTGACTTTTTTCGTAGAGAGGTGTAAAACTGCGTAATCCCCAACCGAATAGGGGTCTTTCTTGGGTCATTTCTAGAGTAAAACGCCATTGAGTTGATCTGAGAGTAGCTAGAGGGCGATTAGGGAACATTTCATCGGATAATCGCGCCCAAATCGCCCTAGGAACCAAAAAACGCAAACTATCCCTGAAAGGATTTGGCCCCCAAGAAGCAAGAGAAATCACCCCTCCCAAGAGGACAAAACCGGCGACTAAGGCATTCCAACCCAGATAAAGGGCGAAAATTAGGCACCCTAAAAAGGCTAAGGCCCAAGCATTGCGAGAATTACTTAAAAATAGCCCTACACTATCGATAAATATGGTTAAAGTTAAAAACCCGATTTTGAGATTTAGATTCCGATTTCTTTGTCTGTGCCACTGCCGACAAGTTAGAATTAATAAACCGAGGGCTAAAATCAGAGTTATGAGTAAATAAGCCCCCAAAAGATTAGCATACATAAAAACCGAAGACATTCGCCCCAAAGGTTCACCCCCCGCTCCGTAGGGCCAGGTAAAAATCCCTTTTAATGCTTCCGGTTTTTGCCAACCGAGAAAAATTTGTCCCCATCCCATCACCACTACCCAAACTGAGGGGATAACCATCGCCCAAGCTAGTTGACGCAATTGAGAGGGTTTTTTAATTAATTGCCGAATATTGCTAAAAAAGAAGAAAAAAGGCAGGAAATTTCCTAAACCAATCCAAGCATTCCCCGGAGTTAGGGAAAGACTGGCACTAATCATCAACCAAAGAGTGACGATACCGAGACCTTGATTGAGACGTGACTGGATAATTGCCCGAAAATTGCCAGTAAAAACCCTAATTAACACGATAATAATGCCGATACCCGCTAACTCTGGCAGGATCATGGCGATAAAAACTGAAAAAAGTATTAAATTCCACTCCCACCCTTGACAAAAAATCTTTTTCATGTTAAGCGGGTTGCCAACAATCGTCACGAGTCAGACGAATTTGGGCAAGGGCAAAAATAGTCGGGATAATCCGGCCGTAGTCAGTGGCGATCGCCTTCCAACCGAGATCAGCAATAAACCAACCCCATAAAGCCGGTCCGACTAAACTTAACACGGTTCTGACCGCTCCGTAGCGGGCCGCCGCCCGAGTCATGCCCTGTTTAGCCGTTTGTAGGGCGATTTGATTAGCAATTGCCCCACCCTGGACTAGGGCAGTCTTTGCCCCTTGATAGCGGGCAAAATGGAGAGCGAACTGCCCGGCGATATGTTTAAGCAGAATCGGTTTCAGGATAGAATTAATGGCGATGACGCTGCCGCCTTTGAAGACTATATCGAGGGGATTATGTTGTAGGTGAACGGGTAAGGGTTGGAGAGTGTGGGAATCCGCGAGCGCCTTTTGAATTTGAATCGAGAGGGATTTTTGTTCCGATGGGGGGAGACGTTTCCAAGCTTTGTTAACGAGGTGAAGATAGATTTCCGCTTCAATTTCCGTTGTCGGCATTTTTTGGGAGTAGGGAACCTTGAGGAAATGACAGACACGGACGAGAATTTGACGATAACTAACTTTTTCGGTTTGACCTTTTAATACTGTCACACCATCGGCAGCCAAATAACGAAAACGATCCTCGACGCTATCTAACCAACTATCCCAATCTTGACTTTGAACGGCGATTGCGTCCGGCGCTCGTAGATAATCGAGAGGGTTAAAACGACGGCAAAAGAGGATGTTAGTGATTTGCTGCAGTTCCTCCTCGGTGGCTAACTCCAAAGCTGTGCGTAGTTCGTCCAATGTGGTTTCTCCTCCTCAGCCCCAATAATTAAATCAGTTTCGCTAGTGCTGATTACTACTAATAGTGAACTACTCTCAAGGTCATTGAGAGCTTCCTGCTTCAATGAGATGCGCTTTCTACCTCGAAAGATAGCAAGTCTTACCTTCCCTCAACAGGCAGGAGTCCTAGTTCCTAAGACCCATACTTTTTCTTGCAACACGACCCGCCGAAGCTCGCTTATCGCAGAAGGAATAGCGCTCAAGATGTATTCATTTATAGCACAGTTTTTGAGAATTGCCTATATACTGGTCAGCATTCATGAGGGGAACCCTGGGACGAATTACTTCGCCCCTTTAAAAGCCCCTTACCACCGCACTAAGCGCGAGGGACGAATGCTGACACTAAATTAACTCAAGGGTTCACAGGATTAGGAAGGCTAGTGACAAATTTTTCGATTAATGTTGGGATCATTGGCGCGGGTTTAGCCGGGTTAACCTGCGCTCGTCAGTTGTGCGATCGAGGTTATACTGTTAAGCTATTTGATAAGTCTAGAGGCATTGGTGGTCGTTTAGCCACGCGACGGGTTAATCGAGCTAATCAAGAGATGGCTGTGGATCATGGCTTGCCTTTTTTGACTATTCAGGGCGAAAAAACGGCGGCTTTAATTGATAATCTCCTGAGAGAGAATATAGTTACTTCTTGGTTTGATTCTAGCTATGTTGCTCCTTCTGGCATCAATAGCGTGGCGAAATTTTTAGCTAAAGGTTTAGAAATTGAACGAGATTTTCTGGTTACTCGTCTGGAAAATCATCAAGAAAAATGGTTTTTAAACAATAACGGTCAAATTCGGGGAGAGTTTTCGGTGATTGTCCTGGCTATTCCCGCCCCGCAAGCGGCGTTATTGTTAGAAAACTCTCCCATAACTACTATGCCAGAATTGCGATCGATCGTTTACGATCCCTGTTTAACGGTAATGGCGGGTTATGGCGATTCTTTACCCGCAGTTGCTCCCTCCACCGATATCGCTTGGTTAGGACTTGATAGCAGTAAACGGCAATCATCCCCTGATTATGTCTTTGTTGTGCATAGTAGTGCCGATTTTGCGGTTAAATATCTCGATAGCGAGGATTTGGAAGCAGTTAAGCTAGATTTGCTCTCTCGAGCTTCTTTGCCTCTCCCGGATTGGTCACAGATTCACCGTTGGCGTTATGCTTTAGTCCGTCAGGGTTTAGCTGTACCCTGTTTAAGTGTTAATAGTCCTTTACCTCTAGTTGCCTGTGGTGATTGGTGTCAAGGAGGAGATTTATCGAGAAATTCTTCCCTAGAAACGGCCTTAACTTCTGGGATAGCGGCGGCTAATCAAGTTGAGCAGCTACTCTCTTAAGAATCTAGAGACAGGTTTAAATTCTTAGGTTAAGCTTGGGTTAACAAAAGGTTAAATATATAATAATGTAGATATCCTATACTGGGGGGTTGGTCACAATGGAAAAATTCAATTCTAAAGATAACTTTCTCTACCCTAAAACCAGCTACAGGGGTTTATTCACGCCACAAAATCTGGTTTTTAACGCTAACTTGCAGGAATTCGCCCTGAGAGTCTCTTTTATCGCCGGTTTACACAGTGGAGGAAAACTTACCTCTACGGAAGCTTACGAGAAAATTAACCAGCTTTGGCAAGAGTTGAATACCAGTCGAAAATTCCTACTAGCTAATCATTTTGAGGATCACGGAGATTGAGAGATGGGGGTTTTTCAGTGACCAGTAATCAGTATCTAAAGTGGCACAGTAACAAAAGTGGGTCAAGTAGTTATTAGTTATCTCAGAGCTTTCTCGCCATAGTTGGCAGTATTCTGAGAGACTGGGACTGGGTAAGTAGCGACTAATTCCGGTTTAGTCGTCAGAATCGAATATTCACAAGACTGCGGATTGTCCATCCGCTCCTGAGCATTTCGGCACATGACTTAAGGTGATTTTGAGAGCATCAACGACCGGATCATCGGTCACTTTCGTCTTCGAGATAAAAATGTTACCAAAAGACAAAAACGGGTAATTCTCCCGCTACAATGTAGTATTGAGTTGTCAAGAGAACAGTAAAAGAACTGCCAATTGCATCTAGATGCCCCAAGATACTACTAAACAAGCAACGGAAAACCCTGTTGTGTCCGACCAGTCCTCCAAGAATCCCTTTTCACTATTTGGTCAATTTTGGGAAAGCCTAAAAATTGTGGCTCAACCCTATTGGTATCCAACGGAGTTAAATGGACGTGCCTTTGGAGATGTACTCATTTCTTGGGGGATGTCAGCTTTGGTTTTTTTAAGTATCTTGGCAACGGTGGGGGTAGAAGCTTTTAGTAGTTACTGGAATCGTTATGTACTCGATATTATTATTGAAGATAGAGACCTTTCTAAATATCTAAATACGTTGTGGTTATCCAGTTTTTTGATTATCGTGGCAACGGGTTTATTTGCTTTTTCTCAATTTATTCGTCGCAAAGTAGCCTTAGATTGGTATCAATGGTTAACGAAACAAACCGTTAAAAAGTATCTCAATTATCGCGCTTATTATAATATTGATTTTACCTCGGACTTAAAAAATCCCGATCAAAGACTATCTCAAGAAATTGAACCAATTACGACCATGACCCTAAGGTTGTTAATTACCTTCGTGGAAAAAGGGTTACAAATGATTACTTTTGCGATTATTCTTTGGACAATTTCTCGGCAAATTGCGGTTTATCTGATCATTTATACGATCACAGGAAATTTAATAGCAATTTATCTAACTCAAGAATTAAACAAAATTAATCAATCTGAACTTAATAATAAAGCTGATTATAATTATGCTTTAACCCATGTGCGTAACCACGCCGAATCCATTGCTTTTTTTCAGGGAGAAGAGCAGGAAGAAAAAATCATTGAAGGCCGTTTTGAACGGGTTATTCAAAGCTCGGAAAAACTGATCAATTGGGAACGGTTTAATAATCTTTTTAATCGAGGTTATCAGTCAGCGATTAGTGTATTTTCAATGTTTATTTTGACCCCGATGTTTATTAAAAACGAAATCGATTATGGGGAAATTAGTCAAGCGAGTTTATGCTGTTTCCTTTTTTCTAATGCCTTGGGACAATTAATTACTGAATGGGGAACATCGGGTAAAGTTTCAAGTTATATTGAACGGTTAGCTACCTTGACAGATGCCTTAAAAGTTGCCAGTGAAGAGCCGAAAAACTTAAGTCGTATTATCACCCTGGAAGATAATCGTCTAGCTTTTGAAAATTTTACCCTACAAACTCCCGATTATGAAAAGGTAATTGTGGAGAATTTATCGGTTTCTGTTCCTTTGGGAGAAAGCCTACTGATTATTGGCCCCAGTGGTCGAGGAAAAAGTTCCTTGTTACGAGCAATCGCCGGTTTATGGAAAGCAGGTAGCGGCCGTTTAGTGCGTCCTCCTTTAGCTAAAATGTTATTTTTACCCCAACGTCCTTATATTATCCTTGGCACTTTACGCCAGCAATTACTTTATCCCCATACCAATGAGCAGGTGAGCGATGAAGAATTAGAAAACATCTTAAAAAAAGTCAACCTGCAACATTTATTAACTGACAAAAATACCTTAGATAAACAAGTCAATTGGGAACAAATTTTATCTCTGGGAGAACAGCAAAGACTAGCTTTTGCTCGACTATTAATCACTAAACCCACTTTTACTATCTTAGATGAAGCAACCAGCGCTTTAGATTTGGCCAATGAAGCCAGCTTATATCAGCAATTACAGGAAAGTGAAACCACTTTTATTAGTGTTGGTCATCGGGAAAGTTTATTTAATTATCATCGATGGGTCTTAGAGTTAACAGAAAATTCCCATTGGCAGCTGTCAACTGTAGAAGATTATCAGCGCAAAAAAGTTAATAACCTAGTGATGACATCAAAAAAATCAGAAAATTTCTCGGCGGTAAAAATAGAGACTTTGTCTGAGGTTAAAACTGAGCATGATGCGGAAATTGCCGGAGTTTCTGAAATAGCCGAAGGTTTGTCCCATCAACAAATGCAGTCTCTAACTGATTATTCTTTAAGTAACGTCCGGAGTCGTGCCAGTTTAGGTAAAATTATTACTGCCAAAGATGGTTTTAATTATCGTTACGATAAAGACCCAAAAACCTTAAAATGGGTGAGAATATAGCTAATGGGGTGACAAACAGATTGAAAGTGAGACAGAGTATTCAGACTTCCCCCTCTCAGGAGAACTAGAGAATGAGGTTTTTGCTGGGTAAGTTGATTAACAAGCTACTAACTGATAACTGATAACTGATAACTGGTATAGGAGTTTTATCAAATGAAAGCACTGGAAAAACTGGTGACGGAACGATTATATTTAGTCCCCTTCAAGCTTGAACTTCTCAAGGCCGCAATTATAGGTATCGATGAATTAGCAACAATTTTGGGGGTAAAAGTTGCAGCTGACTGGGCCGAACAAGAGTTGATTCAAGCTTTCCCTGATATTGCCAATATTTTGCTGCAATTCCCCTTACAAAATGAGTGGGGGTGGGGGAGTTTAATTATTCATCAAGCAGAAAATACCCTTATTGGTCATGTGATGATCAAAATTATTCCTGATGTCACAGGTTTACCCACAGATGCTGTAGAAATTGGCTATCAAGTAGCGCCGTTATATCGACGACAAGGCTACGCATCCGAGGCGACAAAAGCAATGATGGACTGGACACTTTCTCAACCTGGTATGCAAACAGTGACCGCCGGCTGCGCTCCCGATAATATAGCTTCAAAGCGAGTTTTAGAAAAAATAGGCATGGATCTGATAGAAGCACGAGAGAAAGTCTTGGTCTGGAAATTAAGTAGGGTTTGCTGAAAAAGTTTGTTGGTGGGGTTAGGAGTCAGTTATCAGTTATCAGTTATCAGTTATCAGTTCACTGAGAAAACTCCCCACTTCCCCACTTCCCACACCCTACACCCTCTTTCAAGTCAGGAGTCGGGGGGAATCGGGAGTCAGAGCCTCGTCGATGCGATAAAATACTCTGGCTCTGTCTTTGCCAGTTTATGAGTTGACAAGGATTTCAGCGATTGCCTGGGAGATAGGAAAATAAGGAGGATAAAGTTCTAGCCAGAAAAACTCGCCAACGGGATTAATTTCTAAAAAGATATAACGTTCATCTGGTGTGACAATCATATCAATTGCACCATAATTAAGACCGAAATATTTCATTAATTCTAGTAGTTGCTTTTCAATAGTTTTCGGTAAATCGTAGGGTTGCCATTGTTGATGGAGCGCTCTTCCCTCTTTTCGCCAATCGTAGATAGCGCCGTCTAATTGTTGGGAATTAATCGCCGCCGTAAATATTTGTTCACCGACGATAGTGATGCGTAATTCCAAAGCTTTAGGAATGTTTTCCTGAAAAGTCATGGGACAAAATTGCAAACCTTCCAAATTATCTAGGTCTTCCTTAGTAACAGGACTTGTAAAAACAACCATTTCCTCTTGCTTGTCTCCATAAATAGCAAATTGAGAAAGCATTTTAGTCACAATTCCTGTCGCTTCAAACTCCTGAGCAAATTGCTTGACAGCTTCAGGATTATTAGAAGTTAAAGTCCCAGGAATTAATAAACCTAATTGTTGCGCTACTTGTAACTGCAATTGTTTATGATTGGCATGATCTACCTTAGCAATTGGGTCAAGA
Source organism: Microcystis aeruginosa NIES-2549 (assembly GCF_000981785.2). Taxonomy (NCBI): domain Bacteria; kingdom Bacillati; phylum Cyanobacteriota; class Cyanophyceae; order Chroococcales; family Microcystaceae; genus Microcystis; species Microcystis aeruginosa. Next base: position 3,174,450 of record NZ_CP011304.1, read on the forward strand.
TGAAAACCAGATAAACTAGCAATCATTCCTCGAATACTTAACCGACATTCCTTAAGAGAAGCTTCGCGAAATTGACTATCCATCCCATCGGGTAATTTTAGTCCGTATCTCATGCGTCGATACCAGACAGAAGAAACTTCTTTTAGCTCTAATTTTTGTTCTCCATCGGTAATAATTCCGCCTTTTTTATCGTCTGAGTAAAGATCAACTTTCACCTCTGTAGGGAAGCGATCAGTATCAAAACGGAAGGCTTTTTTCCCCATCGTTTCTATGGCTTTGATTACCAGAGGAATACTTTCATTATCGTGGCTAAAAGTAACAATTAAAACGGTCATAGATTTCCTTGAAAACTTAGGATTAACAATTTTTTGAGCGCCAGCTTTGCCGATCAACCGAAGACTAAAAAATCAGCGATTGCATTAGAAATAGGTAAATCTAAATCCCGTTCTAACATTCCCCACTCACCACCCGGATTAACTTCTAAAAAAACGTATTCTCCCCCAGGAGTTAAGATAAAATCAAACGCCCCAAAATTCAACCCTAAATTAGCCATAAAAATCTGAAGTTGCTGCAATAGTGAATCGGGTAAAGTATGATGTTGCCAAGCACCAGGATCAATACCAGGTCTTCGCCAATCTACGGCAGAATTATTATACTGAGAAGATTCTAAAGCTCCCACAAATGTCTGTCCATTAACCACGACAACTCTCAATTCTAATTGTTTGGGAATTTCCGCTTGAAAAACCATGGGACAATAGCGTAAAGATTCCGCTTCCTCAAGGTCTTCTGCTTTCACCCTACTGGTATAAAGAAAAAATTCCGGCGATTCCATGCTGTGGGCGATCGCAGTTAACAATTTACTCACCATTCTTCCCTGAACCTGGGAAAAAAACTCCCGGGCAGCATCAGGATTATTGGTAACTAAGGTAGGGGGAATAATTAAGCCAACTTCTGAGGCCAAACGAAGTTGTAATAACTTATTTTTAGCCTTCTCAATTTGCGCTAAATTATCTAACCAACGCGCTGACCTTAAACTATCCCAAAAACCAGCCAAAGTCGTCTGGGATTCTCGCACACAAACCTCCCGAAACTGAGGATCTAAATCTCCTGTTAGTTCAGGTTGCCAAATACGTCTTGTCCAAACAGATTGCACCTGTTGACTATCAATAGATTGATGGTTATAGGTTAATTGATAAAAACTTTTTTTACCATTAAATTGGGCTGCTAATTGAACCTCTAAGGGAAATTTATCGGTATCTAAGCGAAAAGGTGTGACTCCTTTTTTTTCTATCGCCTCAGCCACGCGGTCAATCGTGAAAAAATCGCCGCTATGGGTCAACAATAAAACAACTTTAGGCGATTCTTTCATATCAGTTGCAAGTCCTTACATTTTAACCCATCTTAAGGCTTTTGGGTCGGTCTTTATTGATCCTAATCTCAAGAAAATGCTGCAAAAAGTCTTGCTTTTGCTTGACTTATTGCAGTATTGGTTTTTTCTTGAGTAATTACTAAAGTTACTTTACAGCACTTCTCAGGATCTCAACGTGCAGTTTTTTTGGCTGCGAGCCTTGTTAGTGGAGCCTTTAGCTTTTTGTCTGTACGGTGTAATCAAGAAAAGTGCTGTAATTACTCAAGTGATCTGAGTTTAATACTCTTCCCAGTCAGAAGGGTATTTCAAGGTGGTCCCGAAGGTAGGCTCAGGGGAAGGAGACTTGATGGAAGATTCCTCTTTGCTTACGGACAAGAAACGAGCAAAGAAAGGAAGTGCTTTACCTTGTTGATCGTTGGGATATGCCATAGTTATTCCTCTGGTAATTTCGAGTGAATAGGTTTAATCACTCAGACAAAACTAACAACCTGTACTAACCCTTGAAAGCTTTGCTGTGCATGGCTTTCAGAATTGGGATTGTGCAAATAATTTGCCTTTGTTTGGGTGATGGGAAACATAATAAGCACTAATCTGGCCAATGTCAAGCACTTAAGAACAATTTCTGCTAAATCCGACATTCAGCATATCTTCATATACTTGTATATGTTTTTACATTCCCCAAGATGTTTTAACGAAAAACCTTGATTATAGAAACTACTATTGAGAACATTGTCAATAATTGATTTTTTCTGAGAAAAAAATTTACAATTCTTCACCTTGATCAAAATCCATGATTGTAGCTATAATCCTTACTGGACAAGGATTGTAAGCAATATATTGGTAAAAATTATTAATTGAATGTTAAGAAGTGCGGAAAGTGGGATTTAATACTCCACACTTAAAACTCAAATCTGATAACTGATCACTGATAACTGATCACTGATAACTGATAGCTGTACAACTACTTAGTACAAACGCTTACGGGGGCGATAATTAGCCACGGATTCCACTAAACCCAAGGCGATAAAATTGGTTAATAAAGATGAACGTCCATAACTTAACCAGGGTAAAGGAATCCCTGTAATCGGGGCTAATCCCACGGTCATGCTAATATTAAGAATTGCCTGAAAAGCGATCATCGAGAGAACACCGATCGCTATTAAAGAACCGAAGTTTTCTTTAGCAGTATTAGCAATAACTAACAAACGCCAACAGATTAACCAGAAAGCTATTAAAACTAGAATACTGCCGACAAAACCGAGTTCTTCCCCGACTACAGAGAAGATAAAATCGGTGTGTTGTTCGGGAATAAAATTTAATTGGGTTTGGGTGCCTTGGTGTAATCCCCTTCCCAATAATTCTCCCGATCCGATGGCAATGCGGGATTGAATTAATTGATAACCTCCCCCCAAAGGATTCTTTTCTGGGTCAAGAAATAGGGTTAAACGATCTTTTTGATATTCTTTTAATAAACCCCAAAAAACCTCGCCTAATTTACCCACTGCCAAATTAGTTGCCACCACGAGGAAAGTAGATAAAAAACGGTAGGGAAGGGTAAACCAAGCAAGCACAGCGATGATAATTGCTAAAACAATCCAAGCAGGAAAAAGTAAATTAAACAGAAAAACCGATGCGAGGGGAGATAAGAGGATAATCATCCAAGGTAGTTTCGCATTAGCCCAGTAAATCATGCCTAGGGTAATTGCACCAAAGACTAATCCTGTCCCCAAGTCCGGCTGCGCCATAATTAACACCCAGGGGATGGCAGTGACGGCAAAAACACGAGCGATCGCAAAAAGATTATCGGCGGGACGATGATGTAGGAGGGCTGCTAGGGTGATAATTAAACCTACCTTGGCAAATTCCGACGGTTGCACGTTAAAACTGCCGATATTAATCCAACTTTGCGCCCCATTCGCCGTCACCCCTAGGACAATTACCGCAATTAGGGAGAGATTGGTAAGAAGATAGGTTAACCAGTGCCATTTGAGCAGACTTTCGTAACGACAACGGGCCAGAAATAAAGCGATCGCCACTCCCACGGATCCGAATAACCAGTGTTGCCACCAGTCGAGAGCGGTGGTGTTCCTTTCGGCACTACGAATCATTAAACCACCGAAAACGGTTAAACCCGTCACCAAAACGAACAAAAGCCAATCAATTTGGGCTAGATCCCGGAAAATAAAGCTAAACTGCTCACCAAAACCGCTTAGTTTCCTACTAATAAGGGACTGTCTTCTCACCATTTCTCTCCCCAAATTTACTAACTAACTAGGGTTTGCTCAATAAATCTAAAAACATTGTTCGATAAGACTTTTAGACCTTTTTGAAATCCAAAAGCACCGGACATTGGAGTGATTGGGGGGAAAATTTAGGGACTTTTTCCCTGAAAATGGGTAAAATCCTACACCCTACACCCTACACCCTACACCCTGCCCCCACCGAAAAACTTTTTGCCGCAAACCCTAACTATAGGCTGCTACGGATACTTTCGCCGCCACCTGACGAGCGATCGCTATCAGGGCTTTAGCTGAGGCCGATTCTGGTTGCCCCAAGACCACTGGTACACCAGTATCACCGCCCTCCCGGAGGGATATCTCCAGAGGTACACATCCCAGTAAAGGAATGCCCAATTCTTGCGAGGTTTTTTCCCCACCACCGGACCCAAATAGATCATAGGAGCGATCGGGCTGATCTGGAGGGATAAAATAACTCATATTTTCCACGATACCCAAAACCCGCGCCCCTAGCTGTTGGAACATTTTTAAACCCCGACGCGCATCAATTAAAGAAACCGTCTGGGGAGTGGTGACAATCACCGCACCGGCTAGGGGGACCGATTGAATTAAAGTTAATTGTGCATCCCCGGTACCGGGAGGCATATCGACGATTAAATAGTCTAAATCGCCCCAATTGACTTGATAGAGAAACTGACGGATAATGCCGTTTAACATCGGACCGCGCCAGATTACCGGTTGATCGGGGTTGATCAAAAAGCCCATGGAAACCATTTTGATGCCATGGTTAAAAGCGGGTTCCAATATCTCGCCATTTGCGCCCTGTACGGTCACTTGTGCGTCATTTAAGCCCAACATTGTCGGGGCGTTGGGGCCGTAGATGTCCGCGTCTAATAGCCCCACTTTTGCCCCTAAATGAGCTAAGGCGACGGCGATATTGACAGCCACGGTACTTTTCCCGACACCGCCCTTACCACTGGAAACGGCGATAATATTTTTAACCCCCTCCACGCCTTGGCGATCGGGTAAAGCTTTTTGTTGCGGGGTTTCGGCAGTTACCTCCACGGCGACACTTTCCACCCCGGGCAGCTGTTTAACGGCTTTTTGGCAGTCTTCCACGATAAATTCGCGCAAAGGACAGGCAGGAGTGGTCAAAACTAGGGTAAAGCTAACTTTTCCGCCATCGATCGCCACATTGCGGATCATGTTCAATTCCACTAGGCTTTTTTGCAGTTCTGGATCTTGAACGGGACGTAATACTTCTAAAATCGATGCGGTATCAAGGGGCATGGTTTCAGTGTCTCTAATCAAGTATTGTTCTTATGGTTATTTATCTTAACCTTGATGCCCGCACAGTTATCAGTGGGGAGTGGGGAGTTTTTTGCTGTGAACAGTGAACAGTAAGTAGTCGTGCAAAATTAATTTCCTAGTGAAGATAGGCAAGAGGCACTCATGCAATAGGCAAGAGCGGGGTTAGATATGTGTAATTAATTTTGCTTAGGTACTTAATCAGTGAACTGAAAACTCACATCTGATAACTGATAACCTCTATCCCCCTAGATCTCTAGATCTCTAGATTACGGTAATAGGATCGCCGACTCTAATTGTACCTGTCTTTTCGGGGATGACATTTTCTCCGAACATGATGCCTCCGGGGAAACTGCGAAAAGTGCTTAAGGTTTTTAAAGGTTCTTGCTGGGGATTTCTTCTACCTGTTTCTTGATCGGTGGTGGTGATAATACAGCGACTACAGGGTTTAACTAGAGCATAGGTGATCTCGGCAATTTTGATCTTTTGCCAACTACTTTCGCTAAAAGCTCGATCGCTACTAATAACAATATTAGGACGAAAACGATTCATCGGCACCGGTGTGACTAAACGCCGATTTAAGTCCTCTAAAGAAGCAGTATTAGTCAATAAAATTGGATAACCATCGGCAAAGCTGACGGGAGTATGATCGTTCCCTGCATAGCGATGATTCGCGGGACGTGGATAATCGGGAGATTGTCGCACTAAACGACAGGAAATGTCGAGAATTTTCTGGAACCATTCGGCGATTTCATCCCCTTGATCCATGGCTATGGTTTGAGATTCCCAGATTTGAACCGCTCTTTTTTCTCCTGTGAAATTAGGACAAAAAGTTAGGGAATCTTGAGATGTTTTCAGAGAAAAGTTATCTCCTGTCATCCTGATAGAAACCCTGGCTAATTGCGGATATTCTCTTTGAGTGATAAATTTACCCTTAGCATCCACCAACATCATTTCCCGATCCCAGAGTAAACCTTTAGGAGTCACTTCAGCTTGGGATAATTGAATACCTCGACAGGATTTAATCGGGTAGATATAGAGATCAGTAACCTGCATTTTCTTTCAGTATTTCTACATATTTTTTTGCCACATCTTCCCAAGTCCAGAGATTAACTCTATTGGGGATATCTTCGGGTAACAAGCGAGGAATTGGATTGAGGATAAATTGTTCTAAACAATTGGCTAAACTGTCCGCATCTCCCCTAGGATAGAATTGCACTCTTTCGGGACAATTATATAATTCTACCTGTTCTTGAAACACTTCTAAATCGGAAGCGATAACGGGAATACCTTGTAAAATTGCTTCTGCTATTGCTAATCCAAAACCTTCGTATTTTGAGGGAAATACCACACAGGAACAGGTTTGATAATAAAATTGCAAGGTTTCATAGTCTTGATAACCTAATCCCTTGATATGACTCTCGAAAATTTCTTGATTTTCCCGATAAAGTCGGGTACATTCTTTGAGATAATCTTGATATTCTTGAGTTTGGGACTGTTGAGACAATTGCAGATTTCCACTAACTAGATTATCGGTTTCTTTGCCGATAAAAACTATTTGAAATTTTAAACCTTTTTTAGCTAGTGTCATGGCTGCTTTGAGTAAAGTCAGATGATCTTTGTAGATACCAAAAGAGGAGGGAAAATAAAAAGTAACTAGCTCACTTTTGACTAGATCACTCTTGGGATGAGACTGCTCGATAAATCCTGCTAAGGGTACAGCTTTTAATTTACTGGCATAGGTAGCATTGGGAAAAACTTTTAAAACATCGTCTTTAGTTTTTTGGGAAATTGTGAAGAGTAGATCGGCCTTATCTAACCATTCTTTTAACGCTTCATTGTAGGGTTCTTGATAGGATTCTGAGTAAGTTAAGGGAGCAAATTGCCAAAACACATCATAAATAATGCCACTTAAAGTAACCTTGACATTGGGGGGAGAAATCCGATTAGTCATCCCATACAAACAGTGATCAGCTTGGTAACGATTGATAATCTGATTGATTCTTGCTTCGCTGCGTAAAAGCTCAATTCTACGAGAGAAAAGACGATGAATATAATTCAGTCTTAGGGTTTTGTAAAAATTGGCTATAAGACCATAAAAATAGATTAATTTTGTCTCAAAACTCTGGGGATAAAAATCAAAATTTTCGTAGATAAGTTTATCGGAATCGGGCATTAAAGACTTAAAATATTCAATGTCATGACGAGGGAGGACGATAATAATTTGTTCGACGTATTCTAATAAGCTAGGTATTAAAGAGATAATGACTCTTTCTACTCCTCCTTTGCGATAAAACACGATCGGGATGACAATTTTCATAGATTTACTTACAGATAGATGGCAATAAAAAGATTGATTTTTGACTTGAACCTATTATATGATAGGCTCGAATTGTTCTACTGAGTCGAGAAATCGAGTTAAATTCAAGGAACTAAGACTCTATCACCCATCGCCCCTATTTTCCCTCGATCTTGGAGAAAAAGAGTGTCACAAGCTACTCCATCCCTACAATCTAATCTCAAACAATGGCTACGAGCCAGCGCACCTTCTCTATTTCAAATTAAACAACGTTTGAGCGCCCGTCGTTGGCCGAAAAAATCGATCGTTATTTACACAGAAAAATATCGTCCCATGCTTCCGGCGGAAATTTGGCAACGGGGGGCCAGTGGTACACAGGCATCGGTGGCTTTTTTAGCGCAAGAATGGACGAAACGCGGCTATAAAGTGACGATTTTTGGCAATTGTGAGGGTATGGAAGGGGAACAGGACGGGATTCGCTATGTTAATTATTACCAGATGAATTGGCAGGATCGCTTTGAGACATTGGTGATCTCTCGTCATCCCACCTATTGCCGTCCTGGTACCAAGGCAGAACGAATTTTTTTTGATTGGCAAGATATTAAAGTGCCAGCAGCCTCCTATACCCCCGAAATTTTGGCTAGATATGACAAAATTTTCTGTAAAAGCCAATATCAACGGGATTTACTGGATTTCTGTCCCGATAATCAATGTCCGATTGTTCCTAATGGTATTGATGCTTCCCTTTTGGCTGTAAGTGAGACGGTGCCGGAAAGTGAGTATCTTCCCTATCGTCTAGTCTATGCCTCTCGTTATTATCGCGGCTTAGAGTCAATGTTAAAGCATGGCTGGCCGATGATCAAGGCGGCAATTCCCGCAGCCGAGTTACATCTCTACTATGGTTTTACTAAACGGGATGACTATGGCGATCGCAAGGAATGGCGGGATAATTTAATGGCTTTGATTAAAGCTAGTCCGGGGGTAGTTGATCGCGGAATGATCGGTTATCGTCAACTCATCGAGGAAAAAGCTCGCTCTGCTATTCATTACTACGGTTGCACCTATCGTGAGATCGATTGTATTTCCGTGCGCGAGTCAGCAGTGGTAGGCTGTCTGCCAGTGGTGACGGATTTTGCCGTTTTTCGAGAAAAGGACTACTGTGTGAAAGTGCCGGGGGAAGTAACCGATCCGGCTACTCAGGAAGCTATAGCCCGGAAAATCGTCGAATTACTGAAAAATCCCCAGCTTTTAGCCCAAGAGCGCGAAAGATGTCGTCAAATTGCCCTAACTGACACTTGGGAGCGATCGGCCGCCGCTTGGTTAGATGTGATTGAAAAGGAGTCTCCCAGTCAGTAGATTGTTTACTTAGACTGGAAAAATGACCTTTTCGTTTAATAAGTGCCTAAATTAGGGATTTTAAGGGGAAGTAAGCCCTTGAAATCTCACTGGTGCGGGATATCTATCAGCATTTCCTCTAAAACCATGGCTACGCTTAGGATTAAGTCTTCGCGATCAGGAGCGGCGATGATTTGTAAACCTAAAGGTAGCTGGGATGAACGTTTAATCGGCAAAGAAAGGGCAGGTAAACCGATAAAAGAAAAAGGTTGGGTGAATCTGCCTAAATTAGGTCTAATTAATAGCTCTTGCCCGTCAATAATCATTTTTTCTACTCCTAACGGCGGCGCAATACAGGGAATCGTCGGGGTGAGGATAATATCGACTTCGGTGAAAATCTCTCGCAGACGATCGCGATACCAACGGCGAAAACGTTGAGCCTGTAAATACCAGCTAGAGGGAATTAATGCCCCTGCCAAGAAGCGATCCCGGGTTGCGGGGTCAAAATCCTCTAATCTGGTCTGTAAACGCGGTAAATGCCAATTTGCCCCCTCAGAAGCGGTAATTATATAGGCGGCTGCTCTGGCGCGGGTGGTTTCGGGAATGGTGATTTTTTGGCTCACTCCCAAACGTTCGGCGATCGCTGTCACCGCCTCGATTACTTCCAGTTCGGCTCCCTGCTGAAAATAATCGTCGGCAAGGGCTATTTTTACCCCCTCTAAGCCATTTAAAGGAGCTTTAAGGTTATTTTTGGCAAAAAGACTCCAAATAGCCGTCATATCCGCCACATTGGCGGTAAAAAATCCCGGATGATCCAAACTACTAACGAACAAAAATAGACCCTGACGGGATACGCGCCCAAAGGTGGGTTTTAGCCCCACCACGCCACAGCAAGCGGCGGGAACCCTCACCGAACCATTAGTATCGGAACCGAGGGCGAGAGGCACTAAATTAGCGGCAACGGCAGCGGCGGAACCGCCGGAGGATCCCCCCGAGACGCGACTGGGATCGAGGGGGTTGGCAGTGGCCCCATAATGGGCATTTTCGGTGACAAAACCGTAGGCGTACTCATCCATATTGGTCGCCCCCACCAAAACTGCCCCAGCCGCTTCTAGGGTTTGAATAGCGATCGCATCTTGTCCGGCGGCAGGGTGATCTCGATTGATTTTGGAACCAGCAAGGGTGACAATACCCTCGATATCAAAGAGATTTTTGACGGCGAAGGGGACTCCTGCTAAGACACCGACGGGTTCCCCATTGGCGATCGCTTGATCGATTTTTTGGGCTTGAGCGAGCGCCCTAGGGTGTAAAATGTCGGTAAAGCAATTTAAATGGGTATTTTTTGCCTCTATCTCCGCCAAAGTCTGGCTAATAACTTCTAAGGCGCTAGTTTGACGATTTTGGATCGATCGAGCTAAATTGCTCACAGAAATAGTCATGGTTCAAAGCTGAGGGCGCTTTCCCCGTCATCCTCTAAGGGAAATTCTGTCACTAAACTGGCGATTTCTTGCAAGCGTTGCCAGTTTTCAACCACAGAATTTAAATAGCGATCGGGAATGGTTAAATCTAGGATTTTCGCCATGATTATAACGTATTCTTCTGGGTTATTCATAGATTTCATTCTGGCTGGGGTGAAGGGGATCAATCGACACCTAGTTAAGCTGTGAAAATTGCTAGGATATAAGAGAAAATATCCTGTAAATACAATAGCTATGCCTAGGCAGGAAGTATAACTTAAATTTGTTCTTGACCACCGAATCCCTAGGATCATAACCTGAGATAGTATCCTAGAACTGTATATTGAGATATTTTCCCCTCCTTCACCCCCCGATTAAATTAAACTTATATATGACCAAAAACAAGAGGTAACAAGTCTCCCCTTTCAAGAGAATGAAAATTAAAAGCTACTGAAGACTACTGGTAGTCACTGATAACTGATAACTGATAACTGAAATGACCATCTTACAAGACGAAAAACTACTCTTTACTCCCGCAATACCCCACAGTGATGCCCTTAGAACTATTTTTGCCTTTCCTAATCAGTATTCTGTGGGTATAACCAGTTTAGGTTATCAAATTGTTTGGGCAACTTTAGCCCTGCGATCGGATATACAAGTTAGTCGTTTATTTACGGATTTTCAAGAATGTTTACCCCGTTATCCCGAATTAGTCGGCTTTTCCTTTTCCTGGGAATTGGACTATGTTAATATCCTCTCGCTGTTAGAATCTTTAGACATTCCTTGCCACAGTCATCAACGGCAAGATCAGCAAGCGATAATTTTTGGAGGTGGACCGGTTTTAACCGCTAATCCCGAACCTTTTGCCGCTTTTTTTGATGTAATTTTATTGGGAGATGGTGAAAATTTAATTGCTGATTTTATTAATGCCTATCAAGAGGTTAGAAACGCCGATCGCCCGACAAAACTCCGTCATTTAGCCCAGGTTCCGGGGGTGTATGTTCCTAGTTTATACACCGTTAATTATGATAGTCCTGATGGCGAAATTACGGCAATTCTACCCATAGATAATAATATTCCCGCCTTTGTTAGTAAACAAACCTATCGCAGTAATACCCTTTCAGCTTCTACGGTGGTGACAAAACAAGCGGCATGGGAGAATATTTATATGGTAGAGGTGGTGCGAAGTTGTCCAGAAATGTGCCGTTTTTGTTTAGCTAGTTATCTAACTTTACCCTTTCGTACTGCTAGTTTAGAATCTTTAATTCCCGCCATTGAAAAAGGTTTAAAAGTGACCGATCGCCTGGGTTTATTAGGTGCTTCCGTCAGCCAACATCCTGAATTTGAAACCTTACTTGATTATCTTTTTCAACCAAAATTTGAGGGAGTTAGACTCTCGATCGCTTCAGTTAGAACTAATACTGTCACGGAAAAATTAGCTAGAATTTTATCCCTAAGAGACAGCAAATCAATTACTATTGCCGTAGAAAGTGGTTCTGATCGCTTGCGGGAAATTATCAACAAAAAGTTAGCCAATGATGAAATTATTCAGGCTGCCATTAATGCTAAAGCGGGCGGTTTAAAAGGTATAAAACTCTATGGTATGGTGGGAATACCGGGAGAAGAAACCGAAGATATTGGCGCAACTGTGGAAATGTTAATAGCCTTAAAAAAAGCCGCCTCTGGACTGCGAATTTCTTTCGGTTGCAGCACCTTTGTGCCTAAATCTCATACTCCTTTTCAGTGGTTTGGAGTTAATAAAATGGCCGAAAAAAGATTAAAATATCTAGAGAAACAATTAGGTAAACAGGGCATAGAATTTCGTCCAGAAAGTTATAATTGGTCGGTGATTCAAGCCCTATTGTCTAGAGGAGATCGCCGCTTAAATTCCCTGTTAGAATTAACCCGTGGCTACGGAGATTCTTTAGGCAGTTATAAACGGGCTTTTAAGGAACTAAAAGGACAAATTCCCCCTCTAGATTATTATGTTCATCAACAATGGCGTTTAGAACAGGTTTTACCCTGGAGTCATTTACACGGTCCTTTATCCTCCAATGTTTTAATAAAACATTTAGAAGATTCCCAAACAAAAAGGTAAAGTATCGCTAATAAGCTAAGACGCATTTAAACAATGTCTTGACTATCAAACCCCAAATGAGGTATTCTATCAAGGTAGGCTGGGTATTGGTGCCATTCAGACTTGAATTAGCCCTATTAAAAAACCAAAAATGTTACTTTTATTAACATAAATCTCGATTAAACCATTAATTTAATCTTAGTTGATCAGCCCATGAGCCAGAAAAATGAGACCGTTACCCTGCTTTTAGCCCTGCTGATTACCCTAATATTTTTTGGGGCTGGTAGTTGGTGGTTATACATTCTTTTTCAAGAAAGAAAGAACCCAAACAATCTTTCTAACATCGAGAAAATATCACCCGGGCAAAAATCGATATCGGCACAAGCAAGATTTAGTCAAGGGGAAAACTTATTAGTAGTTGAAGGGGCTTCTTCTGACAAACAAGCCGCCATACAGGCACTCGGAAAAGGAGACTTTCAGCAAGCAGTTTACCTCCTAGAAAGATCCCTGCAAACTAATCGAAATGATCCCGAAGCTCTCATCTACTTAAATAACGCCCGTATTGGTGAAGCTAAGTCCTATAGTATCGCCGTTTCCGTGCCAATTGGGGGCAGTGTCAACACCTCCCTAGAAATTTTACGAGGAGTTGCCCAATCTCAAAATCAAATCAATCAAGCCGGGGGAATTAATGGCACTCCTTTAAAAGTTCTCATTGCTGATGATGCTTATAATCCCGAAATTGCCGTTCAAATTGCCCAAAAATTAGCGGCTGACAACAGTATTTTAGGAGTAGTAGGACACACTAGCAGTGACACCTCTTTAGCGGCGGCGGCTATCTATCAAAAAGCAGGATTAGTAATGATTTCCCCCGTCAGTACCTCAGTTAAACTCTCCAATTTTGGTGACTATATCTTTCGTTCTGTTCCCAGTGATTTTGTGGCGGCACGGGCATTAGCCGAATCTAGCTTGCAAAAAAATCCTAACGTCAAGGCAGTGGTATTTTTTAACTCCCAAAGTAATTATAGTCAATCCCTAAAATCTGAATTTATCACCGCTTTAGGATTAGGAGGAGGTCAAGTGGTGAGTGAATTTGATCTATCTTCCCTGACTTTTTCCCCGTCTAAAAGCCTCCAACAAGCTCAACAGGAGGGAGCAAATCTAATCGCCCTTCTTGGGGATAGTGGTACCCTAGATAAGGCTTTGCAGGTGGTTCACATCAATGGTCAAAAATTACCGATTGTGGCGGGTGATGTCGTTTATAGCCCCAAAACTCTGGATGTAGGCGGAAAAAATGCCCTGGACATGGTTGTGGCTGTCGCTTGGCATTTGGCGGCTAATCCGAACAGTCCTTTTGTGAATAATTCCCGCCAATTGTGGCAAGGAGACGTAAATTGGCGCACTGCCACCGCCTATGACGCTACCCAGGCTTTAATCGCTGGCATTAAGGCAGAATCTAGCCGAGAGGGAGTTAAACAGGCGTTAAGAAGCAGTGATTTTTCTGTGCCTGGGGCGACTAATCCAGTGCGATTTTTACCGTCTGGCGATCGCAATCAATCCGTGCAATTAGTGGTAGTTAAACCCGGTTCTCGTTCTAGTTTTGGGGTGGATTTTGTGCCAATTTCTCGATAAAATAAAAACTAAATCAAGATGAATTATATGTTAGAAACTCCCCCCAAATATTCTGTTCTTGGTTTACCGGTTCATCTCCTCGATAACTACAGTCGTTGGTTAATCGATCGCCTCTATCAAGGTTTTGGTTCCCACGTTGTCACTCTCAATGCAGAAATGGCAATGTTAGGAGAAAATGATGCTAAAGTAGCCCAAGTTATTCGGGAAGCAGATTTAGTTATTCCCGACGGCGCGGGGATTGTTATTTACTTAAAATTAAGGGGCAGAAAACAAACCCGCTGCCCCGGTATTGAATTATCAGAATCCTTAATTACTGAGTTAGGAATGCAGGGAGAAAGTTCTCCTATTGCTTTTTTTGGTGGTAAACCGGGGATTACGGAAAAAGCGGCAAGTAATTGGCAGAAAAAGATACCTAATATCCGTATTCTGGCTAACCACGGTTATCTATCTTCCGAGGAAATGTCCGATTGGATCGAGGTGTTAAAAGATCAACAACCTCGGTTAATTTTAGTTGGTTTGGGAGTACCCCGACAAGAATATTGGATTAGGGAACATCGCCATCTCTGTCCCCAAGCTATCTGGGTAGGTGTGGGGGGCAGTTTTGATATCTGGTCCGGGATAAAAATCCGCGCCCCTCGCTTTTTCTGTGACAATAATTTAGAGTGGTTGTATCGACTATATCAGGAACCTTGGCGCTGGAAAAGAATGTTAGCTTTACCTAAATTTTTCTGGCGCTCTCTTTTTTATTCCTAGCAATAGTTATTATAAATTCTTTTCGATAAAGGCAATCACTCGCTCTAATCCTTCCCGTGTTTTCAAGTTGGTGAAGATAAAGGGTTTATCCCCGCGCATCTTTTTGGCATCTCTATCCATGACCCCTAAATCTGCCCCCACCATCGGGGCTAAATCTATTTTATTGATTACCAATAAATCTGATTTGGTGATACCAGGTCCTCCCTTGCGAGGGATTTTATCTCCGGCTGCCACGTCAATCACATAGATGGTTAAATCTACTAATTCGGGGCTAAAGGTTGCCGCTAAGTTGTCACCACCACTTTCCAGAAAAATTAGCTTTAAGTTAGCAAATTTTCTCTCTAACTGTTCAATGGCAACTAAGTTAATTGAGGCATCCTCGCGAATAGCTGTATGGGGACATCCTCCCGTTTCTACTCCTAAAATTCTTTCCGGGGCTAAAGCTTGCGATCGCACTAAAAATTGGGCATCTTCTTGAGTATAAATGTCATTGGTGACTACGGCGATCGGATATTGATCCCGCAAATTTTTACACAGAGCATCGAGAAGGGCTGTTTTTCCTGAACCCACCGGACCGGCAATTCCCACGCGCAAGCAAGACATAGTTTTTTCGGGAAAAAGTGAAAAGGAAAGGGTTAAAAATTTTGGGGCTATCCGATAGAAAAAAGAGGGGTTCGCAGGGCGACACGGATTCCCATTATAATAAAAGGTTAACACAAATCTGAGAATTTGTCAAGCCCTTTTGTCAATAAATTTGGGAAAATTATCAGCCAAAAGATCACCAAAAGTCAGTGATTTGGTAGCCAAAATCCGTTAACATCTGCCTAAATAGGGGTAAACTTAAACCGATAACATTACTGTGACATCCCTCCAATCTTTCTATGAATAAACCCCCCTTTCCTTCTAAGGCAAAACAGCCGGCACATTTGAGGGGTTCTTCGGTGTCAACGTAGGCAATAATTGTTTCATCGCTGATATTGGCAAAGTGAACTTTAGTAATCCCACAACGAGTCAAAGTTTGATGATTAACTCGATCGATTAAAGCATGACCTGTATAGAGTGTACCCACCTGACCACGCATTTTTTGCCAACGCTCGATCGCTTCTGATTTATCCTTGGGTTTGCCATAGACTTCCCCCGCTACTTCTAAGACGGAATCACAACCAAGAATTAATCCTAAATCAAATTGGGGGGCGATCGTTTGCGCTTTACATTGGGCTAAAGTTTGGACAAGATGGAGAGTATCATCGGCATTAATTGTCGATTCATCAAAGTTACTCACTCGCACAATCGGATCGATTCCTACCATTTGTAATAGTTTTTTACGCGCGGGAGAAGCGGAAGCAAGAATCAAGGGAATAGACATAAGTTTTAAAGGAAAAAGTAAAAAAGTTAGGTAGGGTGGGTTAGGCAATGACAAATTATTAGAATTAATTATTAATTGATCTATTGGCCGTAACCCACCATCAGTTATCAGTTTTTTAGCTATTTATGCTAAGAATTGGCAGGATTTTCGGGGGGAAAATAACGATCTAAAATCTCAACCATGCGGGATTGTCTTCCTTCATTGTCAAATCGATTGTAAAAATCTGACTGAACCTCATAAAAATCCGACATCGATCGAGTTAATTGTCCTAGCAGTTGATCAAGTCCCTGTCTGTCTTTTTCCCATTCTTTTTTAGACTGAGCAAGACTATTAGTTAACGCTTCGATCGATTTGGCGTTAGAATTAGCGATCGCTCTAGTTTCTTTTAATCCCTGATTGGTTTCCTGTAGTCCTAATTTAATCTCCTGTAATCCTAATCTAATCTCCTGTAATCCTGATTTAATCTCCTGTAGTTCTGTTAGGGTATTTTCAGCAAGAGATTCGAGTCTATCTAGTCTATTTTCTTCCGAGTTACTCATATTCAGTTATCAGTTATCAGTTATCAGTTACCAGTTATCAGTTACCAGTTATCAGTTACCAGTTACCACTTCCCCACTGATTACTGACTCAGTAAGTAATCTCAATTAATTGTTAGATAGTGGGACAGGCTTCTGGTTCTTTGTATGTTATCTTTAATTGTAACCGGCTACCTAGTTGATGATAGGTGGTGCGTTACGACGGATTTTTACCTTTAAGTCAAAGCGGTGATTTTTGCCGTCTAACGCACCCTACATTTTACTATTGCCTGTTGCCAGTTTCCCTAACTAACCGAGAAAGAATCAACGATAGTTTCAAAGAGTTCTTGAATTTGCGTCCAACGTTTTTGGGAAGTGGAAAGATTAAAAGAATAGAGTTTATTATTATTAACCGTGACGCTGGCCAGATTATGACGTTCTTGGCCGTTGGCTAATTTAACT
Organism: Microcystis aeruginosa NIES-2549; assembly: GCF_000981785.2. Taxonomy (NCBI): domain Bacteria; kingdom Bacillati; phylum Cyanobacteriota; class Cyanophyceae; order Chroococcales; family Microcystaceae; genus Microcystis; species Microcystis aeruginosa. Next base: position 3,191,257 of record NZ_CP011304.1, read on the forward strand.
TGATATTCGAGGATATAATAATCTTGACCGTCGATTTGATGAGATTCTGAGCGAATTAATTCTACTTCCTTATCGAGATTGGGGTTAAGACTGTTATTTTTCAGGAGACGATAGCCAACTTCCGAGGGTGTCCCTAAATCTGTTAAGGTTTTATTGTCGGGAACGGGGTTGATAATAACGCTTAAATTTTCGCTCGTTTCGATCAGATCATGAAAAACCACATCTACTCCCGCAACTTTTTTCACCTCCACCTGCGTCCAACCCTTAGGATATAAAAATTGATAGCCTTGGCTGCCACTGGTGTATCCTTGCAGTCCAGCGATGGGAGTTGTACAACCGGTGAAGAGGAGGGTGGTAATTAGGAGGAAAGTCGCCAAAAGAGATTTAATCATGATATTTTGACCTGTAAGTAGGGCTGTTTAATTTTACCTTGAATTGTTTAGGTGAACGGATTATGAAAATTAAGAAAAAATTGACAATTATTATGGCTATAGCGACTTTTTTACTGACTATCTCTCCCCTAAGCGCTCAAACTACCGCTAACCCCGTCAAGGCTGTAGAATTTTATAATCGGGGGGTGGATCGTTTAACCGCAGGGGATTACTCAGGGGCGATCGCAGATTTTACTCAAGCTCTACAATTAGAACCGAAGGATGCCGATGCTTACTATAATCGCGGCTATGCGGAATTAGTTCTCGGCCAGTACGAGCGAGCGATCGCAGATTATACCCAGACCTTGACAATCAACCCCAATTATGTTAATGCTCTCGGTAATCGTTGTTATGCCTATTATCTGACGAAAAAATACGAGGCAGCGGTGGAAGATTGCACAAAAGCGATCGCTTTAAACGGAAATTTTGCTGATTTCTTTATTTATCGCGGTAATGCTAAGGATGACTTGGGAAGACACGCAGAAGCGATCGAGGATTACACAAAAGCTTTGAGTTTACAGGGAACCAGAGGACAGGATCGCATTTTCTATAATCGCGCTCTAGCCTATAACCGAGCCGGACAGCAGGAAATGGCTTTAAGGGACTATGATGAGAGTCTGAAAATCAATGCTAATTTTGCCGAAGCGTACCACAATCGGGGTTTAACCCATTATAAATTGGGAAACAGGGAAAAAGCGATCGCTGATTTAGAGGCGGCGGCTCGTCTAGCGTTATCTCAGGGTAAACAGGGGACTGCGGCTAAGTCTCAGTCAGCAGTGGCATTAATTCAGGGTCAAAAGCCTTAAAATCGGGAGTAGTTGTGATATTAGCACTAAATAGGAGTGAAAGAGGCTAAATCGCAACTACGAGGGACTAAATTTTAGCCAGCTTGGGATGCGTAAAAAGCGACGGCTAACAGTCCACCCACAAGTGTGATCGCAGCAACACCCCAGAAAATATAATTACGTTGTTGCGATTTAGTCGGGGGATCCGCTTGATAAACTTTCGGTTCGGCGGCGAAATTATTTAAGCGTCCACCTTCTTCGTTTGTATAAGGCATAATCAAAACCTCAAATATGACAATTTTTCAGGAAAAAGATCCTCTTATTACAATAGTACAACATATTAGTAACCGAGTCGGAGATGTGGGAAATTCTCACGGGGATAACAATTCTTAGTCTTGGGGTAACTGCCGGACTCTGCTACTTTTATTTGCGATCGCAATTTCAAGGATTGAAACTGCGAAAACAACTTAAAAAAGGCTAATCATACTAAATCCGTTTTTAATACTATGATTAACTCCCAAGTTATGGATTGTTTTTCCCTGCTCCCTGATCCAGCGTTCCCCACTCTCCTATACCTTTTAAACAGAATTTAGTATTAGGTGTTGGGATAGGGGGAGGTGGTTGCGTTAATATTAGTTACTGTATCTAATAACGCCGGAAAAAAACTATAGATGAATTCTCCCTATGCAGATGTCTCTCCTAGTAATTGGTTATCTATCACCCAACGACTTGTGGAAAGACATCCCCTATCTACCGATGCAATTGTTGATGTTGTTTTAACATCTTGGCAATCAATTTTTAATTCTCAGTTAGGTACAAAAGGTTTTAGAATTGGTAGGGATATCTTCCCTAAACCTCAAATTATGGGTTTTCTACTTCATGAATTAATTCCTTTAGAACTAAAAGCAAAATATCCCGATTTCTGGAGAGGAGATATCAGTATATCTGATAAAGATATTGTCTATATACCTGATGACTTTTTTTCAATTGAAGTCAAAACCTCCTCTGATCCTAGACATATATATGGCAATAGAAGCTATGCTCAAAATTCTAATAACAGCAAAAAAGGTAAGTCTGGATACTATTTAGCAGTTAACTTTGAGAAGTTTTCTAATACTACTAATCCTCAGATTAAACTAATTCGTTTCGGTTGGATTGATTCTGGGGATTGGATTGGGCAAAAGGCAGCTACAGGTCAACAATCGCGTCTTTCCTCTGACGTAGAAAATTATAAATTGCTCCAATTGTATCGAAAAATCTAGAATAACGAGCCTTGAATATAAGTATTGCTTCTTTCTTTTTTAAATCTTTTAAATCTCTCTGCAGCTATCTCGCAATAGTCTGGTCGAATTTCAAAACCCACAAAAATTCTTCCTAATCCCAAGGCCGCTATTCCTGTAGAACAAGAACCAGCAAAGGGATCAAGAATTATTTCTACCGGATTAGATGAAGCTTGTATAATTCTCTCGACAATTGCTAAAGGAAATTGTGCGGGATGTCCGGTTCTTTCCTTAGAACTGCGCTTTTCTCCTGTAGTGACTTTAGGAACTTCCCACACATCAGAAGGATTTTTACCGAGGGGATTACAACGATATTTACCATTTTTCTTTTGATTGGGATACTTAACGTTAGGGTCACGAATATTATCTAAGTTAAAAGTATATTCTTGGCAATTTTTGAGATAAAAAAGCCATTTTTCATTGCGAGGACTAAGACGATTTTTTGTAGAAACACCTGCCCCATATTTCCAGACAATTTCTTGTAAAAGATAAAAGGGAGACTTATCCCAAAGAAGATAGGGAATCGGAACACATAATCCCTTTTCTGGTACTTCTAAATAACCAACATTTAGCCACAAAGCACCGTTATCTTGAGTAATCTGATAAATTTGCCGCAGCCAATTAGCACACCAATCAACATAGTCATTGATTGAAAGAACTCGTTCATATTCTTTGCCAATATTATAAGGTGGTGATGTAACAGTGAGGTCAATTTTTATGTCACTATGAGATAGTTTAGACAAAAAGTCTGTGGCATCTCCTTGATAAAGAATAAAGCCGTTGTCCGAGTAAAAAGGTTGACCAAGATGACTAACCAGAATTTCTTTAAGAAAATTAAATTTGTTGGCTCTATCTTTTTCTAACTCTGGAGAAAATGGCTGTAGTAAGGAGGAAGGAGCAATCTGAGTTGATTGATGATCAACAATTCCCTCTGCTAGATAAGAGTTTTGTTCCTTGCTGGCAATTGGACGAGACTCATCTTCCCTAGACGATAGTTTTTTTTGTTTCCGCTGGGACTCTACAACCATAATCTCAAAGGACAGGTAAGTATTTTGATAGTTTTAATTATGCCCTTATTTTAGCAAAATATCACTGGAGTTGTGCTTAATTTAATAACTTTTGTAATCATTCTCCTTCCCTTACCCTGGATGGGGGGGGTAAAACCCCACCAAGAGTTAAAGATTGACTGATAAAGCAGCGAGTTTTCCTTGAAAAATCTCAACTGAGTAGATTGATAATTAGGGTATGCACCCGAAAATTATCCCTAAAATGGTGGTAAATAACCCATGGCATTTTTGACTCGATCGAGAGTTTGATTGGCCACCGCTTCTGCTTTGAGACGACCTTGCCGCAAAACCGTGGCTAAATAATCTTTATCCTCTCTAATTTGAGCGTATTTTTCCTGAATAGGTTTCAGAGATTCTATGGTAACTTCTGTTAACATCGGTTTAAATTGTCCCCAACCTAAATCGGCACATTCTCCCGCGACCACCTCTTTACTTTTTGCCGATAAAATGCTATAGAGAGTTAATAAATTATGGCATTCGGGACGCTCCGGATCATCGAAACTTAAACCCTTAACTAGATCGGTTTTACAGCGTTTAATTTTCTTGGCAATGACATCGGGACTATCGAGAATATTAATCCGACTCATCTCGGAAGGATCGGATTTAGACATTTTATTCCGGCCATCGGTTAAACTCATCACCCGCGCTCCTTCCTTGCGGATCATCGGATCAGGAAGTTTTAAAATTGGTTGTTTCGGTTGTCCAAAAAGATGATTAATTCTAACGGCTATATCGCGGGTTAATTCTAAATGTTGTTTTTGATCTTCTCCCACGGGTACTTTATCGGCATCGTAGAGTAGGATATCGGCAGCCATCAGTACGGGATAATCGAGTAAACCTGTGCCAACATTTTCCCCCTGTTTAATCGCTTTTTCTTTAAATTGAATCATATCGGTTAACCAATTTAAAGGGGTGATACAATTCAATAACCAAGTTAATTCCGTATGGGCCTTAACGTGGGATTGGACAAAGATAGTCGCATATTCTAAATCAATTCCGCAGGCTAAATATAAAGCGGCAATTGCTAAAGTATCCTCCGCAAGAGTGGCGGGATTATGGGGAACGGTGATCGCGTGTAAATCGACCACACAAAAGAAATTATCGTAGTCTTTTTGTCCCTCCACCCAATTGCGGATCGCACCGAGATAATTGCCTAAATGTAAATTGCCGGTTGGTTGCACACCAGATAAGATTCTTTGTTTACCCATAACTCCTGCGATCGCTTTTTTCATGATTTTATTGTATCAGTTTTTGCCGCTAATTTCATCCTAAATCCAATTGGGAAAAATCATTCTCAGATAATAATCCAGCACTGACAGGGGAATGCCTAAATAAATTGGTAGCCAATGGATAAAAGCAAAAATTATCAAAATTATCAGCAAGCGCGAGACATTTTTATAAATAGGAGTGGAACTTTCTAAACCATCGGCTAACAGCCAAGCTAGAGCAATCCAAGTGAAGCTATAGGCAGCCATATAATGATAGAGAAAGGTACAGCGACCAATTTTTAACCAGGGCAGCAGATTGGCAATATAGTTACAGATAAGATAGGCGGAAATTACTCGCTCTTTTCGGTTAAATAATCGACTAAAAACCACTAGAATCGCTCCCGTAGAAAACCACCACAAAAACGGATTTCCCATAGCGTGAACATCATAAATTTTATCACCTAATCTCTCAAAATAATAAGCCACAGGTCGCCCCATTACTAACCAACTATACCAGGGAGAACAATAGGGATGAACATCAGATTGATTACCTTTTATTCTCTGATGAAATGACCAAATTTCCTGATGTACTTGCCAAAAATTATATTGATGGTTGACGAGAAGATGCGGTATCCACAGCAAACTATAGGTGACTAGGGGAAAGACAATTAAGGCGATAAAAATGTCCTCTAATCTCAGGTTAGTTGCCTTTGTCCAAAGATTATCTTTTGACTGCTCTTGATTCAATAATTTTATTAACCAAGCAATACCGATAAAAATAAATATTCCTAGTAAAAATCCTAAGCCATTCCATTTAATATTTGCCGCTAAACCGAAAGAAACTCCTGATAATAATAGCCAATTGAGTTTCTGATTTTTCTGGAGTGCTAATAAAAAAAATAATTGTCCAGACAAACCGAATAAAATTAAGTAAATATTATTGAGAGCATAGCGGGATTCCACCAGAAATAATCCGTCTAAACTAGCGAGGAAAGTTGTGATTAAAAATACAGTTTTTCTCTGGGTTAATTGATAAGCAATTCCCCCAATAATTAGGGGAATAAAAGAACCAGTCAAAGCATTTAACCAGCGATAACTAAAAGTTGAGCGCAGGGAACCTGTTAAATTATTAATGGTTTCAGGATCGGCAGGAAAATGGGAACCAATCCAGATACTAATAGCAATTAAATATTGACTTAACGGTGGATGAGACTGGAAAAAATCTTTACCGATTAGATATTCATTGCCGTATTTAGCATAATAAACTTCATCGAAAACAAGTGTATTAAATTGACTGAGATTCCAGAATCTTATTGCCAGAGAAAATAAAAATATCCCTAGGATAGATAGGTTAAATTTTACTTGAGAATTCATGGAAAAATAATAGTTATTATAACTGGGAATTTTCTGTTAAACGCGAGCGAAATTCTTTGACGGCAAGACGGGGATTAGGATGGTTAACATATTCGGCTAATAATTCTAAATTTAAATCTGGTAATAAAGCACTTTTAGGGATTAAAATATATTCGCCATTCTCTTGCAAAGAATAGATTTTTAACTGATTATCTTGCCAAAACCAAACCTCTTGAGTTCCCAATCTTTTATAAACTTCTAAAACTTTCAGGCTGCCACTGGTTAAGATTATTTCTATCGCCAAATCAGGAAACTCTTTTTCTGTAAATAAACAAAAACATTCATCTGGTTCTTTTCCCGCTTCTTTTTCCTGTTTTCGCAAAGTGGTGGAACCTAATCCCCAGAAATCAATTTCAGCATATTCTAAATAAACTTCTACCAATCTACCGATATTTTTTTTGCTAACTTCGTGACGACGACTAGGAGCCATAATTTCTACCATTCCATCTAAGTAAGTAATGCGATAACTGGAACTATCTTCTAAATGTTTTAAGAGGGTTTCGTACTGTTGCCAATTAACCCCAGAAATTAACATTCTTTGTTCAGGATCATTAGCTTTTAACTCGAAATCTTCTAATCCTTGTAACAGAATCGTAGTCATCATACAATTAATTACCTCATCTATCTTACTTAATTACTCAGGAAGACTTATTTTGATTTCTTCTGGCGTTAATTTTAGCGCGTAAAATCCTCACTTTATAGGGATCAGCATCTTTTCGCCACAGTATCTGATAGCCTTTGATTGTAGCACAATTCTCCTCTAAACATTTTTGCCAACCCTGTAAACGTTCGATCGCTTTTCTATCCTCTAACAATCCCCAATCCTTTTCTAATTGAGTTAAGCGAACCAATTTATCATAGTTAGGATAATCCGCCGTTACTAAAAGCTCTTTTTCGTGTAGAATTGGCGGATTAGGACTATCCCGATAATCGCGAAAACTAAAATCAGCCGAACCTAAATATACATCCATGCTAGTGGCTAAAATCGGATGAATTTCTGTATCAAAATTGGGGTAATAGAGATAGGAAATTTTGGGTTGACGAAAGGATAAACGAATAACGTTAGCATTTTCTAACCGTCCGATAGTTTGACTAGCACAACCTTCATATAAGCGTAATAACATCGGTAATTTTTCCAGAATGCTAATATGAATAGTTAGGGAATAACGGGAAAGTTTGCCTAGAGAACTATTTTCACAAGTACGAGCGATTGCTGGCAAATTTCCCGCACTTATTAACACTTCTTCTGCTAAAGCGCAAGCATTGCGATAACTGCCAAATAAAGCTTTAAAATCGGCACGGGTAGCGGGGGATAATTCCCGTACTTTCGGACATTGGCTAAATTGACTTAAAGCTAAATAAAGTAAAAGATCTGCGCGTCTTTTATCGGCAATTATCTCCCATTCTTCCCCTTCTGTTACTTGTAAAATCACTTGAAAAGCTCGTCTAAAAGTCCCAAATTCTGCCTTAATTTCTTCCTCTTGTAATAATTCTCCTGCAACGGGTAAACGTCCTTGTTGGGTGTAAAATTCCATCAGGGGAGTTAATAAATCTTCGTAATCTTCAAAGCGTTTGAGATGGGTTTTAATTTTAGGAGTGGCAGTGCGGGAACGACATCTCGATAAACGAAAAGTTTCGGCTTTTTCTTCCTCTCGAAAAACTAGATAAATTCCCAAAGTTATTGGAATAGAATCAACTCCTAAACTGCTATCAATATACTGTTTTAGCTCTTCCTGTTGATAGTATTTTTGAAAGGTATTGCGACGGGTTATAATTCCATCTTCATAAGCCATTAAACCCCGTTCGCTATCATCAATTAAAATCTGTGCCGAAACAATTAAAACTTGACGGGTTAATTGCCAAGCTTTTAATAAAGCTTCCTGCCGTTCTTCGGCGGATTCAATAACATTAATTACATAGCCTAAATTAACAATATCAGATTCAATTAAAGGACTATCGGGACGATAATAAGGATCCCAACCTTCACTTTGATAACCCTGTTCAGCTATGCGTTCTATATCACCTCCATAACCACAACCGTAATCAAAAAAAGTGGTTTCAGGAAGAAATAATCCCGCCGCTAATGCTAATCTTGTCGGACGAGAAAGGGTTTTGCGAACAAGAGCGGCTTTGTGGCGATCAATTATTATCGATTTTTCCTTTTGTCCCTCTAAATTACAAACTAAATAATCTCCTGCAAAATCAAGGTGATGCTTTCTTAAAAGCCGTTGCCATTCCTGTTTAGTACCGATGGGATAAGAACTATTTAAAAGTCCTAAAGCACTCTCGATTTTTGTGAGATGATCGAATTGTTCATAAAGAGGATAGTCCCTAGTAACAAAAGTTTCTTTTCGGTGTAAAATGGGCGGATTATCAGCATTTTGATAATTCCATTCACTTAAGATTAATGTCCCCAAATCTACCACTAAACTTTTAGTTAAAACTGGGTGAGGTTCCCGATCAAAATCGGGATAAAAAAGATAGGATATTTTCGGTTTATCGGTGCTAAATTTAATTATTGTTGCCTCAGATAAATGCTGATTAATTCTTGCTTGTTGTTCGTAATTCTGGAGAATAGGATCAAGTTGATGTAATGCTTCTCGATGAACATAAAGCGCCCCCGGTAATAGTTTACCGATGGGACTAACTTGACACAGTTGCACGATTAAGGTGAAATTATCAGCCATGGCAATTAATCTGTCTAATGACAAATTCTAGAGACAGAAAAAACTAAATAAATCTAGTTAAATGAACCCGATAGCGCTCTTTTTTTGTCACAGTCACCTCACCCACTTCTAAACGACCTTTTCCCCGAAAAGAAATCAAATCACCGGTTTTAACGTTATAACTAGATTGACTGATATCTTTCCAGTTAACTCGCACATCCCCAGCACTAATTGCCTCGGCCATTTTACTGCGAGAAATGCCAAAACCCGCCGAGGCAATCGCATCCAAACGTAAGGAAGCTTCCACAGTATTAATTTCTTTTTTTTGCGGTGGTCTAACTTTTAATTCCGTCAAAGGAATCGGGCTAGTTTTCACGGGAACCGAACGCACTTGTAGTAAATTAGCACATAAAAAATCTGCCAATTCAGGCACTACAATCGCCTGCGCTCCTCGCTCACCTAAAACGATTATATCGCCGACTTTTTCCCGGACGATCCCTGTCCCCAACATTGCCCCTAAAAAATCCCGGTGGTTAGCGGTATCAAAAAGAAAATTACCGGCAATATCAAGGGCAGATAGGGGAATATCTGTTTCTGCCAAAGGTAAATCAACTCTAGCAATACCGATGCGCTGTCTTTCTGCTTGGGGATAACCGCCCCATTTCTGCATTGACACATCGGTTAAACGCTGAAAAACCCGTTCTACTTCCGCCAAAACCGCAGGAGAAAGAAAGTCTGTCACCGTCACTTCCCAAGTCTTAATCGCTTGTTCGGCTTTATCAATAACTTTCGCTATGTCCTCGCGGTTTTCAACACCCTTTAGTAATTCTTCTCTTGGTAACATTGTTTTCTGGTAATTAATCAAAACTTCTTAGGAAAAAATCAGATGAACCATAACTTATTCCCGATAACCGTTCACCGTTCTAGGGCGTATCCTTGCAGATTTTCGGGGTTAAATTGACGGAGGATAAGAGTCGCTTGATTTTTCAGGTTTTCCGAACCCTGCACGATAATAATATATTTTCCGGCACCGAGACGATTGCGATAGGGAAGTGCATCACCACTGCCGGACGATAAACCCACACCACCACCGACGAAAATACTGCCCATCGCCCCCCCAATCGCCCCGGCAATACCGCCGACGATATGATTGCCCGGTTCTCCGGCCCAATCAAAGGTATGCAACCCCGTAATCAGGTTAAAAAGGTAGCCACCGGCAAAACCGAAGGGAATTAGCCAAAAAGCCATGAGAGTGGCCCGTTTTTTGGCCTGTTGAAAGGGATCGATCAAACCGAACTCATCGGCACTTTTATAGCCGCGACCGAGAATGGTCACTTGAGATTGGGGAATTCCCGCCTTTTCCAGGGCAACGGAAGCTTCTTCTGCTTGTATGCGATCAGCTAACACGGCAATGAGATAATTCATATTCTCCAACTTTTTAGGCTATCTTCATCTCCTATTGTAAGGATTTTGGGGACTGAAAAGCCGCTCGATCGAGAAAATATTCAAGGGGATGCGTTAGTCAATCTTAGATAGGATTGATTAATGTGGAATTATTAGCAATTCAAGAAATTGCTCTATCTTAGTTATTTCTGGTACTACTTGACCATAAAGATCGAGGAAGATAGTCGAATTATCATTATTAACAAGAAGTTTTTCGGGATTATTACCATTGGGATTAGACTGTAAAGTTTGACTCACTCCTGTCATTATTTGAATGTTTTTATCGGCTACATCTGAGTTAAAAACTAAAAAATAGATTAGATTTTTGTTAATAATAGCTAGTCTTAATAAATCCACTTGTCCGCCAATTAAATTTATGAGAAAAAAGAGAAATAAATACCGCAGTTCTAGCCTTCTCTTATCGACCTATACCAATTTAGATGCGCGGCAGCTTATTAGTTAAAACCGACTTGACTGCTGAAATAAGGAATTGATTCCCTGACTGAAGATTGACTTCTCTCTTGTGTTTAGTTGTGGCGCTGGGATCCCTAACCATTGTATCATGGAAAAATGCGAAGACTCACAATCACTCGACCCGACGACTGGCACCTTCATCTCCGCGACGGTGCGGCACTGAAAGCGGTTCTACCCCATACGGTGCGTCAGTTTGCCCGTGCCATTATCATGCCAAATTTAAAGCCCCCAGTGCGCTCGGTGGCCGATGCCGCCTCCTACCGCGAGCGCATTCTGGCAGCAGTTCCAGAGGGTCAACAGTTCGAGCCACTGATGACACTATATCTCACCGATAATACCAGTCCCGAAGAAATCATGGCGGCGAAAGCCTCCCAGTTTGTCAAAGCGGTGAAATACTACCCAGCCGGTGCCACCACTAATTCCGACTTGGGGGTGACGGACCTTCGTCGGTGCGATCGCGTTTTGGCAGCGATGGAGCAGGTAGATATGCCGCTACTACTGCACGGAGAAGTCACCGATGGTGATATTGATGTGTTCGATCGAGAGAAAGTGTTCATTGAGAAGCACTTGCTCCCACTGATAACAAGATTTCCGAAACTGCGCGTCGTCTTTGAACACATTACCACTGCCGATGCGGTCAACTTTGTTCTATCTGCTAACAACAACGTCGCCGCCACAATTACGCCCCAACATTTATTGTTTAGCCGAAACATTCTCTTTACCGGGGGCATTCGTCCCCATTTTTATTGCCTGCCGATTTTGAAACGAGAGGATCATCGTTTGGCACTTTTGCAAGCGGCAACATCGGGCAATCCCAAGTTTTTTCTAGGGACCGATAGTGCGCCCCATTCTCGCTACAGCAAGGAAAGTTCCTGTGGCTGCGCGGGTTGTTATTCGGCTCTGCACGCCCTAGAGTTGTACGCAGAAGCTTTTGAGAGTGTCGATGCAATTGAGCAACTGGAAGGGTTCGCCAGCTTCCACGGTCCAGATTTCTATCAACTCCCCCGAAATACGGAACAAATCACCTTAACCAAAACCCCTTGGCGCATTCCCGATGAATTGCCATTTCCCGAATCCGGACTGGTGCCGTTACGAGCGGGTGAAGAGATAAGCTGGCAATTAGGGTAATAAAAACCGCCAGTCTTAGCTTACCTAAAATGTTTGTGGTTTTTATGCTCCCGTCTTATTTTGATAATAATCGCGGGTTCCCTTGGCATCTAGGGCCTCACCGAGACGAGTAATAGCCTGGGCGTAGGCGGCGTTACGCAGAGATATATCGAACTCCTGGGCGAAAGACCAGACTTTTTCCGCTTCTGTCACCATTCTTTCTTTTAAGCGCTCATTGATCTCGTTTAATCGCCAATAAAGACCGCTGCGATTTTGCACCCATTCAAAATAACTCACCGTTACCCCACCGGCGTTAACTAGAATATCGGGGAAAACGAGAATCCCTTTTGATTCTAAAATGCGATCGGCTTCTGAGGTAGTCGGACCATTGGCCACTTCAAAGATATATTTTGCCCGCACGCGATCGGCATTTTCGGCGGTAATTTGGTTTTCTAGGGCGGCTGGAATCAAAATATCTACATCTAGGGCTAATAATTCTTCATTACTAATCGCCTCGTGTTCTACGATATTACACACAGTACCCTCACAGTAAATAGCAGTAATTCCGCGATGTTCCTGTTTATAATCACGAATGCTGGCAATATCTAGGCCTTTTTCCCGATAAATGCCGCCCTGGGAATCACTTACCGCCACCACTTGATAACCGGCTTTGGCGAGGAGATCCGCCACTACGGCCCCAGCGTTACCGAATCCTTGGACGGCTACGGTAGTATTAGCGGGTTTTTTGTCTAATTTCGGCAAAAGAGAATGGATGACATGAAAAGCACCCGTTCCCGTCGCCGTATCGCGGCCGCGACTGCCTCCCATGGTTAAAGGTTTCCCCGTCACCACCGCCGGACTAATTTTACGCTGAATGATGCTGTACTGGTCCATCATCCAACCCATGATCATCTCGTTGGTATAGACATCGGGGGCAAGAATATCGACATCGGGACCGATAAAGTCGGCTATACCCTCGATATAACCCCGGCTAAGGCGTTCTAACTCGGCTTTTGACAATTCTTTCGGATTGAGGGTAATGCCGCCCTTAGCCCCACCAAAGGGCAAATCCAGCAGGGCGCATTTAAAGGTCATCCAAAAGGCTAGGGACTGCACCTCATCGATGTTGACGTTGGGATGATAGCGCACACCTCCCTTGCCAGGGCCACGGGTGTCATCGTAGCGGACGCGGTAGCCTTGGAAGATTCTTAAAGTGCCGTTGTCCATACGGACGGGTATGGAGACGCTGAGACTAGCTTTGGGATATTTTAACCGCTCGATCGCATCATCGGAAATGGAGACATACTTAAGGGCCCGTTCTAGGCGACTGCTGGCATCGGTAAAGAGTGATTTCGACATGATTTTTTTTCCTCTATCTATCCCCATTAGAACAGGTCAAAACCGTATATTTTGCTACAGTTTATTTTTCTTAATTAACCATAGACAAGAATTGCCGACAAGTGTTCTCAAACAAGGTTACTGTCGGGGTTAACTTCAGTTGCGAGAAAAGAGGCTTGACCCGGGAGGATAGCATCGGCTTTCCGAGTTATATTCTAGATTAAGAGGCAAATAAACGGTAAAAGTTGTGCCTTGATCTAGCTGAGAATCGACAGTAATTTTTCCTCGATGTTTTTCAATAATTTGACGGGAAAGATATAATCCTAAACCGCTGCTAACGCAACGTTGGTGGTTAGTCGGAAAGATATCAAATAGGCAAATTTTTTCTTCTTCAGTAATACCGATTCCCGTATCAGTAACGGTAAAAATTAACTGTTTTAATTCCCGATCATCTATACTCAAACTAACATTGACTGAGCCACTATCGGTAAATTTAATCGCATTAGTGATCAGATTCGTGGCCATGCGTCGCAATTCTAATTTATCTCCCATGAGAGTATATTTTGCCTTGGCAGCCCAGAGAAAATCAAGGGGTAAATGTTTCTCGTCCGCTAGGGGTTGCAATTCCCGAATCACTTCCAGAATAATTGCCGGTAAATCCACTTCTGTGTAATCAAGGGTTTTGCGATCGGCTTCGTAGAGATAAACTTCCAGTAAATTATTAACCATCTGCAATAAATTGCGATTATTGCGGGTCATGGCATCGATAACTTCTAGCAAGTTTTCCGATAATTCTCCTAAGACACCCTGCTGCATTAAGCTAAACATTCTTTCGGCCGCCACTAGCGGTGTTCTTAAATCGTGGGTGAGACGGGAGACAAAATCCTCACGAATGCGAACCATCTGTTCCCGTTCATCGATACTATGTTTTAACTGGAGCAGCGATCGCACTCTGGCGATTAATTCACCGATATGGAGGGGTTTACGGATAAAATCATCGACTCCTAGCGCTAAACCCTTGATCACACTAGCTTGATCGTCGGTTGAAATTAACAGGATCGGGATATAAGGTAAGTTGCTATCTTGACGGATTTTTTGGGTGAGTTGGTACCCATCGATCTCCGGCATCATCACATCGAGTAAAATCAGGTGAGGAGGGGAAATTCTGATTTTTTCCAGAGCTAACACCCCATTATTGGCTTTAATGATCTCAAATCCCTGACTTTGTAAAATGGCATCGATGAGTGAGAGATTTTCTGGCACATCATCCACCACGAGGACGCGAGCGCTTAATTCCATTTAATTTTAATGCCAACGATACTATGACGGCATTTCTCGTCAAGATAAAGTGTAACCTAAAAAGTGCAAGGGTTTTCAGACTTGCGGTAGTTATAACCTTGCACTTGTTTGGGAAAAAAGGGCTTAAAACCGTTAACCGCACTGAATTCTACTTTTATTCAGCCAACCCTAAATAGGGTTGGCGGCAAAAAGTAGGGGCGAAGCATTCGGATAGAAAATCTACGGTTTCACCGATAGGTTATGCCCGAATGCTTCGCCCCTACAGGACGTGAGCCGATGAAGATGCAAGATTTTGAACCAAGATTCTCTCAAAATCTTGCACCTGTTTCGCCAGAAAAGCCACAAAACCCCTATCCTGCCTACATTTCACATTTATTCAGCCAACCCTAAATAAATCACAGAACCGATGATCCTATCATCGGTTCTGTGAACTCGTTGACGGAAAATGGAAATCAGGCATCAGCGAAAAGCTGATGCCTGAAGATAAGATATCTGAGTCCGAAAAACAGCTAAGTTTTAGGCGACATTACCAGCTGTGTCCGTAATAATTTGACGTACTTGAGCATCGGTCAGATTCGGATTGGCACTCAACATTAAGGCTACCACTCCAGCCACATGGGGTGCTGCCATGGAGGTTCCACTCAAGAAACCATAGCCACCATTAGGGAGAGTAGAATACACTTGTACGCCTGGAGCGGTGACATACCGCATCGAAGAATTGGAGCCAGCACGATTGGAGAAGGAAGCCATCTGGTTAGAACTATCAACGGCACCTACGGCAAGACCCCAAGAGGTGGCACTGGAAGCGGGATAACCGGGTTGAGCTGCCCCCTCATTACCGGCGGCCATAACTACGATAACACCGCTACTGCTGGCATACTGGAGGGCCGATTGAACTGCACTGTCAGTGCTACCACCACCCAAACTCATATTAATCACATCGGCACCGTTGTCCACGGCGTAGCGAATTCCTTGGGCAACGCCACTATAGCTGCCACTACCAGAATCGTCCAAAACTTTCACTGGCATAATTCTGGAATTGTAGGCCACACCAGTGGCCCCGAAACCATTATTACCGGCAGCAATAGTTCCCGCCACATGAGTACCATGGCTGTTGCCATCTAAAGTGTTATTATTGCCATTGGCAAAGTTCCAGCCATAAACGTCATCAACGTAACCGTTGCCATCGTTATCAAGACCATCATTGGCAATTTCGCCCGCATTCGTCCAAATATTGCCCGCTAAGTCGGCATGATTGCGGTCAACTCCTGTATCTAGTACAGCAACGACTACTCCTTGTCCTGTATAACCTCTTGCCCAAGCTTCCGGAGCATTAACTAAGTTAACCCCCCAGTCATTAGCACCACCAAAAGTGGGAACATCGGCAAAAGGACTTTCATTCAAGGCTCCGGCGACGGCTGCTGCGGCATTAACTAAACCGTATCCTGAAATGGCACTATATCCGGGTGCAACTGTGGCTGTGGTCGCCGACAGGGCTAAGTTATAGTTAGTGCTGCCACTGTAGGGATATACCTGGACAAAGTAAGTACCCGCACTGAGTTGACGAGTAATACTCTCACTGCTGTTACTGCTATTAGTTGAGCTAGTAATCACACTGCCATTACTATCTAATAAGGACACATCGGCATCGTCACTTAATCCCGTTAAATTCAGGCTAAAGTCGCTAGTGGTTCCTAAACTAAAACGATAGTAATCATTGGTGTCTGTAGAACCAACAAAATCACTGTAGCTGGTGGGAGTTGCTCCAATGGTGATATCACGGGCCGTTGCTAAGGTATTGCCGGCGTTGTCAGGAATCGCTAGAGGAGCGGCAGCTAAACTTAAGTTATAGTTAGTGCTGCCTCTGTAAGGATAAACCCGGACATAGTAAGTACCCGCATTGAGTTGACGAGTAATACTCTCACTGCTGTTATTGTTATTAGTCGATTTAGTAATCACACGGCCATTACTATTTAACAAGGACACATCAGCATCGGCACTTAATCCCGTTAAATTCAGGCTAAAGTTGCTGGTGTCTCCTAAACTAAAACGATAGTAATCATTGGTGTCTGTAGAACCAACGAAATCGCTGTAGGTGGTGGGAGTCGCTCCAATGGTGATATCACGGGCCGTTGTTAAGGTATTGCCAGCGTTATCTAAGGTAGTAAGATCAAGGCTCGCTACTTCTTCTTTGAAAAGAGACGTGGCTCGATTAGTGGCTATGGTGGGAAAAATTGATGAGTTATTCCCCGCTAAAAATTTCTCAAAACCTGAGGAATCTAGACCATCTATATAGTTATAGATGTCGTTGGCGGCAAAGTTATCTATCATGGTGTTCCGGTCGTTTTTTAGTGGTTAGATGGCTGAGAAAACAATCAAGAATATCTGATCACAAAGGCAATATTGGCCAGCTTTTGGGTAAGCATCCAAAAGGTTAGCGCAATTTAAATCTGGATTCCACCACACTCTGATCCTATTCCAGAGAATACCTTGAATGGGGTTCGATAGTCAAGATATTTTCGGGGACGTATGAATTACAAATTCTGAATTAGGAAGTGGGTAGTGGGGTGATAAAATTATGAATCATAAGTTATAATGGACATTCCGCACATCTTCCTATACTTTTATATATTTTTACATTACCCAAGATATTTTGACGAAAAACCTTGATTGTAGAAACCACTATTGAGAACATTTTCAATAATTGATTTTTTCTCTCAGAAAAAATCAATTATTCACCTTGATAAAAATCCGTCATTGTAGCTATAGTCCCTACGGGCAAGGGATTGTCAGCAATATATTAGTAAAAATTATCAATTGAATGTTAAGAAGTGCGGAAAGTGGGATAAATTATGAATTACAAATTATGAATCATGAATTATGAAGTGGGCAGATGGGGAGAAGGGAGCAGGGAGAAAAAAGCGTTCGTGTTAGTGAGCTTGTCGAACTACTGAGCTTGTGCCGAAGTCTGACAGCTAACGAATGTTACGATTGTTACAACATCTTGACATTAATTCTGATACCCTGACAATGTGTCAATCTGTGCAGTAATGGGGCGGAAACTCAGGTGGTATCGATCCTTATTTCTATTGTTGAGGGCAACCCGCACTTGCGATCGCTATTAGCTTGGCATCTGCAACAGGCTGGTTATTTGGTCAATCAATCGGCAACCCTGCAAAGTGCGCGTCAAACTTTCCTTCATCGTCAACCAACCTTAGCAATTATCGATTCCGACTTGCCAGATGGGGATGGAATCGAACTGTGCCGTTGGCTTTATCAACAAAAACAGTCTTTAATACTGATTCTCTCGGCCCGCAATAGCGAAAAAGATGTGGTCAATGGTTTAAAAGCAGGGGCCGACGACTACCTGAGAAAGCCCTTTGGAATGCAAGAATTTATGGCTAGGGTAGAAGTGTTAACCCGTCGTTTAGGCAGTAGGGCTGCTCCTCTACACTTGGATTATGGAGAATTAAAAATAGATTTAGCCCAACGACGGGTACAATTTCGCGGGGAATATATCGAATTAACCCCCCAAGAATTTAGCCTACTCTACGTTTTAGCCCAAGCGGAGGGAACACCCCTATCAAGAGCCGATTTACTGCGTCGCGCTTGGCCCGAGGAAATCGATAATCCCCGGACAATAGATACTCATGTTCTCTCTCTGCGGAAAAAAATCGAAACCGATCCCAGGCAACCTAATTTAATTCAAACCGTCCGCAACGTCGGCTATCGTTTCAATTTAGAAATGTTGGCCGAGATCAATTCAGCTTTAGAAGCTAATATTATTGCCTCCACCAAAGGCAATCATAACGGCCATTCCATGAGTAAAATCCCCGCTCACAATGTTAGTCGTTAATTCTGGCTTTGTCCGACCGATTAGCAGATTTTTGGCTGAAATCGTCTCCTAACCACTGAATCGAAGCGAGGAGACGAAGGGCAAGTTAAACCGTAGTCACCATTGACCGAGCCGCTTGTCGCTGAAATTCCGTCAATAAACGCCGGAATTCGTCACCGTCAATGGTTTCCTGTTCAATCAGTATATCCACCAAGCGATCGATCGCCACACGATTGTCAAGGATAAGTTTTGTTGCTAAATCGTGGCATTGCTTGACAAGTTCCCGCACTTGTGCATCAATTTTCGCCATCATCGCGAAAGAATGGTCGGCATGATAACCAGCGCCAGCACCACCGAGATAGGAATTACCATCCTCCTCTAGGGCAATCAATCCCAATTCCGACATTCCCAGACGCGTTACCATCTGTCGGGCCAGATAGGTAATTTTTTCAATATCATTACCAGCACCGGTGGTCACTTCATCCTCACCGAAGACACATTCCTCCGCCACCCGTCCCCCTAATAATCCCGCAATTCGGGCCAATAACTGGGAACGACTGGTTAAACCCTGTTCCTCATCGGGAGTGAACCAAGTTAACCCCTGCGCTTGACCTCGGGGAATCAGGGTAACTTTTTCCACTTGATCGTGACCGGGACAGAGAGTACCGACAATCGCATGGCCGACTTCATGATAGGCGATCAAACGCTTGGCTTTACTATCAACTAAAGCGCGCCCTTCCATACCGGCCACAATCCGATCAATCGCATCGTTGACTTCCTCCATGGTAATCGCCTCTTTCCGTCTTCTAGCGGTAAAAATCGCTGCTTCGTTGAGCATATTAGCCAAATCTGCCCCAGTAAAACCGGGGGTGCGACGGGCGATCGCCTCCAAAGCCACATCGGCAGCCACCTTTTTATCGCGAGAATGGACCTCTAAAATGCCCAAACGTCCCTTAAAATCTGGATAATCCACCACCACCTGTCGGTCAAAACGACCCGGACGCAGCAAGGCCGAATCCAAAACATCAGGCCTGTTGGTGGCGGCAATGACGATAATGCCAGTATTTCCCTCAAAACCGTCCATTTCCGTCAATAATTGGTTCAGGGTTTGTTCCCGTTCATCATTACCTCCCCCATAACCGATCCCTCTTTGACGACCAACGGCATCAATTTCATCGATAAAAACCAAACAAGGGGCATTTTCCTGGGCTTTTCGGAACAAATCTCGCACTCGCGACGCACCAACCCCGACAAACATCTCGACAAATTCCGACCCGGAGATGCTGAAAAAAGGCACTCCCGCCTCTCCTGCGATCGCTTTAGCCAGCAAAGTTTTCCCCGTCCCCGGGGGACCAATTAACAGGACTCCCTTGGGGATTTTTGCGCCAATAGCCGTAAATTTTTCCGGTTGTTTGAGGAATGTTACTACTTCCTGTAGATCTTCCTTGGCCTCATCCACACCCTCCACATCATTGAATTGTATGCCAGTTTTCGCCTCCATCTGAAACCGCGCCCTTGATTTACCGAAGTTCATCGCTTGACCGGAAGCATTGGCAGAACGACGGATAATAAACACCAATAATCCCAAGACGAGAATAATCACTAACAGGTTAGTGAGAACATTGATCAAGGCCGAATTGTCAGTGCTGGGGAGAATGCCGTACTCAATTTTTTCAGCATCGAGTTTCTTGATTAATTCGGGATTTTGGTCAAATAAATTGACTTCTTTCGGGGGATCCTTATCCGTTTGACCGACGAGGGTAACTGCTGCCTGCTGCAAAGAAGGATTGATTTCCACCTTTTTTACCTTGCCTTGGTCAATCTTCTCTAACAATTCACCGTAGGTGAGGGTATTTGGGTTTTTTTGACTCCAAGCAGGAGTGACATGGCCAAAGGTTTGCAGAATCATCCAAGTGCTGACAATCCCTTTCCATACTTGCCGATTACCACGATTCTTAGCTGACTTGGCTCTAACTACGATGAGCGGAGATTTTTGATCCATAATTGACTCTATATCTAGTTACCCTGTATTCATTGTGACAGATCGACTCGATCGTGACCACTGTTCTGTTTTTGCCCCGGCACGACCCTGAGGGCAAATAGTGATGACGGTTTTTTGCTATACTGTATTCAGCTAGGTGGTCTAACCACTGCCTATCCCAATCACTAACAGTTTAGGGAAGTGGGTTTCGCCCGCTTTTTTTATTGTCCAAATCATGACCCATCCGCTCATTCCCGACCTGCTGCACCTAGCCACCCCTATCGCTGAAAACTTGGGGCTAGAAGTGGTCGATATCGTTTTTCAAACCAATAAAAGGCCTCCCGTCCTGCGCGTCGATATTCGCAATCTTGCGGGAGATACTGGTTTAGAGGACTGTGAGCAGATGAGTCGGGCCCTAGAAACCGCCCTCGACAGTCAAGAAATCTTACCCGGGGCCTACGTTTTAGAAATATCTAGCCCTGGCATTTCTCGACAACTGAGCAGCGAGCGCGAATTTCAGTCTTTTAAAGGTTTTCCCGTCATCGTTACTGGCCAGGATAGCCAGGGAAAATCGCAAGAATGGCGCGGAAAACTGCAAGGTAGAGATGAGCAATCTATTTATCTTAACCAAAAAGGTCGCTCCCTGACCATCGATCGCACTACCGTCATCAGCGTCCGTTTAGATGAGCAGCGCAATAATCAGTAAACAGTAATCAGTGATCAGTAAACAGTGATCAGGGATAAGGATGAAGATAAATAACTCACTAACTGATTAACTTAAAACTTACATCTGATAACTGATAACTGATAACTGATAACTGATAACTGATAAGCTGACGGCTAAAAAAACTAATAACTCAAAAGTAAGGAGAAAAAATAACTATGGCTACTGTTAATTTGCCTGGGTTAAAAATAATGCTCGAAGAAATTAGCCAACGACATAATCTGCCCAAAAATGCCGTACAGGAAGCCTTGCGTGAGGCACTTCTCAAGGGTTATGAACGTTATCGACGCGCCCAAAGTTTAGAAAAAGCCGCTCAATTCCATGAAGATTATTTCAATAACTTTGATGTGGAATTAGACGTAGAAGAAGAAGGCTTTCGCATCCTTTCTACAAAAACTATTGTCGAAGAAGTGACTAATCCCGACCATCACATCGGTCTCAAAGAAGTGCAAGAAGTGGCCGATGAGGCCCAATTAGGGGATGAAGTAGTTCTGGATGTCACCCCCGACCAAAAAGAATTTGGTCGCATGGCGGCGATTCAAACTAAACAGGTTTTACTGCAAAAACTGCGGGATAACCAACGTAAATTGATTCAAGAGGAGTTCCAAGATCTGGAAGGAACCGTTTTACAGGCCCGGGTCGTCCGTTTTGAAAGACAGGCCGCTATTGTCATGGTACAAAGCACCTACGGTCAACCGGAAGTGGAAGCAGAACTACCCAAACGGGAACAACTGCCCAACGATAACTATCGCGCCAACGCCACCTTTAAAGTGCTGCTCAAAAAAGTCCTGGAAGGTTCTCACCGCGGCCCGCAATTAATCGTTTCCAGAGCGGCGGCGGGTTTGGTAGTATATCTGTTCGCTAACGAAGTTCCCGAAATCGAGGAGGAAATCGTGCGGATTGTCGCCGTCGCTCGAGAAGCCAATCCCCCCTCCCGTCACGTTGGTTCGCGCACAAAAATCGCCGTCGATACCTTAGAGAGAGACGTGGATCCGGTTGGGGCTTGTATTGGGGCTAGAGGTTCGCGGATTCAAGCCGTGGTGAACGAATTGCGGGGCGAAAAAATCGACGTGATTCGCTGGTCTCCAGATCCCGCCACCTACATCGCCAATGCCCTTAGTCCCGCCCGTATTGACCAAGTTTTGTTCACTAATGCCGAAGAAAGACAAGCACTGGTACTGGTTGCCCAGGATCAATTAAGTTTAGCGATTGGTAAAGAAGGACAGAACGTGCGTTTAGCCGCCCGTCTGACGGGCTGGAAAATCGATATTAAGGATATAGCCCTCTATAAAGGCGAACAAGAGGTAAAAACCGATGAAAACGACTCAGAATATCAGGATTTAGACCGAGAATGAATCCCTTCGTCAATTATCGACGCTGTATTAGCTGCCGTCTCTTCGCCCCAAAAGAATCTTTTTGGCGAATTGTCCGACTACACCCGTCCGGACAGATACAATTAGATCAAGGCATGGGCAGGGCCGCCTATATCTGTCCGCAGCCCCACTGTCTGCAACTAGCTCGGCAAAAAAATCGTCTCGGACGCGCCCTAAAAGCCAATATTCCCGAAAAGATCTATGAGTCCTTGCAAGAGCGACTCGGGCCCGCCGGGCAATTCAGACCAAATCAGGATTAAAATTGACGATCATAGCCACAAAATCGTTAGCATAGGAATGGGGCAGTCTTGACAGGATAAAAAAATCAGCCAACTTATTAGGATCACTAACACTTTAGCCGGGGGATAATGGATGAGTAACACGAAAGTCAGAATTTACGATTTATCAAAAGAATTGAATCTAGACAACAAAGACATTTTGGACATCTGTGACCAGTTGAACATCGAGTACAAGAGCCACAGTAGCACGATCAGCGAAGAGGAAGCCCAACGCATCAAGGCGATCGCCGCGAAGGGAGTTACCTCGGGTATCAGTAAAAATAGCACGGGTCAGCGAGAATCGGCTAGTCCTGCCGAAGAAAAAAAACAAAAGATTTTAGCCCTGCATAAACACAACCGCCCCGAAACCGGCGAAGATGGGCTAACCTATCCCGGTTCGGTCGGTTCCTCGGCCAAACCGACTTTAATCAGTCCCCCTCGTCCCCCGGTTAAACCCCTTGTCGCTCCCCCGGGGCGCGACGCTGTGGCCGAAAAAACTCCCCCCACCGCTGCGGAGATGCCATCTCAGGCCCCCAGTGTTAAAGAAACCCCGACCGAAACCCCGCTAGTGCCAGAAGTATCCCCCACCTTAATCGCGCCCCCTAATCGACCCTCCCTCACCCCGAAACCACGCCCGGGCAGCGCCTCGGACCGGCCAGAACCCCGACCTAAAAATGCCCCTGGCAGTAACGACAGGCCTCCTTGCCCTGAGCCAAGTCGAAGGGGGGGAGAAAAACGCGAGCGCGGCGAGAGCGAAAACGCCCCTAGTCCTGAGCGCAGGGTTAGCTTGGCTAAACCAGAAAAACCGACCCTCAACCGCAAACCCGACGGAAAAAGCCCGAAACTGGCGGAACCAGCTAGAGAAGTGCGGGAGACGGCGGAATTGAAGCGCCCGGTTCGCCCTGGTATGCCCGCTAAAATCTCGGCTACTGGCGAGGAAGAAACCGACACCACCAAGAAATCCGGTGTTGATGGCACAGAAATCGATACAGATACCGGATTGCTCGGAGCAGACGGACCCAAAAAACTCAAACGACCGACCATGCCCCCTCGCATGGCCAAAAAATCTACCTGGGAAGAAGAAGAAGAAGAAGAGAAAAAAGCGGCCAAAACTGCCAAAACTGCCGGCAAAAACAAACGCCGCACCCAAGCCCTCTTTGAAGATGATGATGATCTAGAATCGGAACTATCCGGGTTAATTAATACCCCCAGTTTTACCCTTTCCACCGCTCGTCCCCCCAAACCGCCCAGCGCTAAAGCAACCACCCCCGGCACCCCAACAGCAGTCAAAGTTAAGCGCCCCAGTAAACCAACCGCCCACACCGGCAGCCCGAAAAGCGAGCGCCAAGAACCCCAAGAGGAAAAACGCCCGGAAAGCATCATCATCACTGGTAGTCTAACCGTGCGCGACCTCTCGGAATTGATGAAAGTCCCCGAAACCGAGATCATCAGAACCCTATTTTTTAAAGGGATGGCGGTTAATATCACCCAAACTCTCGACGTGGACACGATCGAAATGATCGCCAGGGACTTCGAGATGACCGTGGAAACCCCCAGCACCCAGTCGGCGGCGATCAAAACCACGGAAATGATCGATGTCTCCGACTGGGAAAGTCTCCAGCGTCGTCCCCCCGTCGTCACCATTATGGGTCACGTTGACCACGGTAAAACCACTCTCCTCGACTCGATCCGCAAAACCAAAGTCGCCCAGGGGGAAGCCGGCGGCATCACCCAGCATATCGGTGCTTACCACGTCGATGTGGAACATAACGGCAAACCGGAACAGATTGTCTTTTTGGATACCCCCGGCCACGAAGCTTTTACCGCCATGCGGGCCCGCGGGGCGAGAGTCACCGATATAGCGGTGCTGGTGGTGGCCGCCGATGATGGCGTACAACCCCAAACGAAAGAGGCAATCAGTCACGCCAGGGCCGCCGAAGTCCCCATCGTGGTGGCGATTAACAAAGTCGATAAACCCTCGGCTAACCCCGACCGGATTAAACAGGAATTGACCGAACAGGGACTGGTGGCCGAAGATTGGGGCGGTGAGACGATCATGGTTCCCGTTAGCGCCCTGCGGGGTGAAAATCTCGATAATCTGCTGGAAAT
The DNA here is from genome assembly GCF_000981785.2 of Microcystis aeruginosa NIES-2549. Classification (NCBI taxonomy): domain Bacteria; kingdom Bacillati; phylum Cyanobacteriota; class Cyanophyceae; order Chroococcales; family Microcystaceae; genus Microcystis; species Microcystis aeruginosa. The sequence continues at coordinate 3,216,068 of NZ_CP011304.1, forward strand.
GATCCTCTTGGTGGCAGAAGTAGAGGAATTGGTCGCTAACCCCGATCGCCTGGCCAAGGGAACCGTCATCGAAGCTAACCTCGATCGCACCAAAGGTCCCGTGGCTACCCTGCTCGTCCAGAATGGCACTCTCCGCGTCGGTGATAGCATCGTCGCTGGTTCCGTTTTCGGCAAAATTCGGGCCATGATCGATGATCGCGGTCAAAAAGTCGAAGCGGCCACCCCCTCCTTCGCCGTGGAAATCCTCGGTCTTAGTGATGTCCCGGCCGCCGGCGATGAATTCGATGTCTACGAAAGTGAGAAAGAGGCCCGGTCGATCGCTGATCAACGGGCGATCGAACAACGCAACACCCGTTTACAACAGGCCCTCTCCTCCCGTCGCGTTAGCCTTAGCACCCTCTCTATCCAAGCTCAAGAAGGACAACTCAAGGAACTTAATCTCATCCTCAAGGCAGATGTGCAAGGTTCCGTCGAGGCCATCCTCGGTGCGCTTAAACAGTTACCCCAAAACGAAGTGCAGATTCGCGTTCTCCTCGCCTCTCCGGGGGAAATCACCGAAACCGATGTGGATCTGGCCGCCGCTAGTGGTGCGGTGGTGGTGGGCTTTAATACCACCCTGGCCAGTGGGGCCAGGGCTGCCGCCGATCGGGAAGGAGTAGATATCCGCGATTACAATATCATCTACAAGCTCCTCGATGATATTCAAGGGGCGATGGAAGGTCTTCTCGACCCCGAAGAAGTGGAAGAACACCTCGGTTTCGCCGAAGTGCGTGCCGTCTTCACCGTCGGCCGGGGAGCCGTGGCGGGCTGTTATGTCCAATCTGGTAAACTGGTGCGGAATCGCTTCCTGCGCGTGCGTCGCGGCAAGGAAATTGTTTATCAGGGAGTTCTCGATTCCCTCAAACGGATGAAGGAAGATGCCCGGGAAGTAGCCACCGGTTTCGAGTGCGGTGTCGGTGTTTCTAAATTCAATGACTGGAAAGAAGGCGACATTATCGAAGCCTACGAAATGGTCATGAAACGCCGCACTTTATCCAGTTAATTACACTTGAACCGTCGGGAGTCGGGAGTCAGCCTTAAATCAGTTATCAGTTATCAGTTATCAGTCATAATTCCCCCACTCCCCCACTCCCCCATCTCCCCACTTCATAATTCATAATTCATAATTTATAATTCTCATTTCCCTCTATGAAATCAGAACCTTTTTTGTGGATTCATCTGGCAGGGTTAGCGGCTTTGCCAATCTTTTTACAAATCGCTTGGATTGGTTTAGCTGTGGGTGATCCCTTGCCTTTTCTTTGGCTAGAATGGCTATTTCTGGGAGCGATCGCCATCGTCCCCGTTTTTTGGATGCAGTGGACAAAACCTTTTGATATCTTTAGTCTTTTGTTGGTCGCTCTGAAACCGAGTCAACTCACCCCCGAACAGTTAAAAATTCTCTCTCTTTTTCAACGTCCTCGCCATCGTCTTCTTACTCTTTTGGGAGTCCTCCTCCTAATTCTCATCGCTTGGCCCATCTATAATTTTGCCCCTCTAGCGGCTGCCGTGGCCGCCTATCTCCCCCAATGGCGGCTTTTAGGTTTAGCAATCGCTGGGATCGCTCTCCTCTTAAGTCACCTATTTCTACAGGTTCCTCTGAGTGTTCTGGGGGTTTTAGCCACGAAGGAAAGTGACTGGACAGCCACCGAAGCTTTAGTTATTGAGCGCATTCCTGAGTTATTTACCATTGTTGGTCTAAAAGTTAATAAAATTATCTAAATTAGCCAAAATGCCGACAATTTCGCCTAGGAATGCCAGATTGATCGCCCGTTTAAGGGTTGAATATTCCTCGCATTACTCGGAAAAATCACGGCCAATTGTTGCAGTTGTTGGGGAGAAATTTCGATCGCATTTTGCCAGACTAACCAGAGAACATCCTCGCTACAGGGGGGAGTGGACAAAGACCCCCGATATTCATAAAAACCGCTATTTTCCGGCAGTAAAAGCCCAGCATTGACCCAAGTATCGGGGATAATCATTTCAGGAGAAGGTTCTTGGGGCAAATAATCCCAAATGGTTTGTAAATAGGGATTAAAAGCGCCGATTTCGGCTAAAATGCCCACAACTGCTAAATTTCCCCTCTCATTCCCATGCACTAAATGAATTTCCAGAGGGAAAGACTGACCTTTAATCCGATGTTCGCTGGGGTGATGAAAATGGAACTGCAATAAATGCCAGTTTTCGCCGTGAAAACTCATGTTTCCACCTTTTTCGGTCTGAACTAAGATTGTACGACCGTTATGGCGAATTTTTAGGGGTACAGGACGATAATTAAAGGTGGGGTGGTATAGCTCTTTTTCAGACACTATACTCAGATCGATCGGTGTTTGTTGCTTTCCCGTAGTGCAGAGGCGATAATTCCTTGATAATTCGCCCCAATGGTCAATATTTTGATAATTCCAAGCAAATTCTGGATTAATAGCCCCAAAAAGAGCCTGAGAGCCTATAAATTGCAGTAATTCTCGTCTATACATGGGATTAAATCTAGCAATTATCAGATAATCAGAAATTTTCTTGGGGATTTATGCCCAATTCCCGCAGTTTAGCCGCTAATTTTGCGGCTTTCTGCCTTTCCTGTTGGACTTGATTTTCTGCTTCTACAGCCCGATTTTCTGCCTGTTGTGCCGCTTCTGCGGGAGTGGGTACTAATTCGCCTTCGGGGGTAAAATAGCGCAATTTATTGGCAGCTAAACCCAAATATAAGCCTAATTGTTGACTCCAGAGCCATCCCTGCGGATTGGGAGCAATCGGTTGATATTGACCGCTAATTAGGGTAAATCCTTGAAATTCTAAGCTTTCTGGGTCAAACCAAAAATAATCGGGAGTGCGAAATATATCTTGATAAATTTGTTTTTTCTCCTCTCGGTCAACTTTGGCGGTACTATCGGAGAGAATTTCGATAATTAAATTGGGATATTTACCCTCTTCTTGCCAAACTACCCAACTTCTGCGGTTGGGATTGGGATTTGTCCCCAAAACGACGAAAAAATCGGGACCACGGCAGAATTCTGGCTTTTTCTGGTTGGGACTGTAATAAATGGTTAAATTGCCGGCGGCAAAATAATCTTCTCGCTCGCGCCACCACCATTCTAAACACTGAATTAATAAAATAATTTGTTGTAGATGTAGGTTACTTTCCAAAGGGGGTTCATCACTCCAAAATTCCCCTTCTGGGAAGATTATCTCAGGGTTTACATGAGACTCGACTAGGGGTAAGCTTTGAGCGATAGTCATGGTTTTCCAACAGAGATAGGTTGATAATTAATTATAAACTAAATTTGTTACAGCAGTTAGCAATCAGTCCTCAGCCCTTAACTATTTCACTGTAGATTTATCAATGTTTTAACCTTGCGAATCAGTGCTATTTTTGGGAAGTTGTTGATATTTTTTCTATTCGATTTGACTAAACTAGAGCTACCTTTTCTCTAAAATTAGTAAATATTCGGATTTCATGCCATCAGGATTTTTATTCTTGCGAGATTTGAATAACTGTCTGGTTTTAATTCTATCCTCAAAGACGGTATCAAAAACAAAGCCATTTTCCTGAAAATATTCCTTTAATATTCGCCAAGTTTCTACTTCCACTCCATCCACTTTTGGATTACCGACAAAAATGCAAGCTTTGCCAGCTTGTTTTAATTTTCTGGTGGCATTTTCTAAAGCGTTGATAGTGTGACAAAAATAGGAATCGAGTATTTTATGTAAATTCTCTTTCTCTAAACTTGATCTCACTCGATTTAAGGTTTCAGTTTCGATTAATCTGGTAGCCTGTCGGTAGGGAATTTCTAGCTTAGAGATTTTTTGCACTTCTTTTTCTGTATATCCTAACCAATATAAATCTAGTTTTGCTGTTCTGATATATTCTTGTGCTTGCAGATAGGGGGGTGAACTAATTAAACAATCTAACTCTAGATTTTGATCGATCTCAAAAGTGGCACTATCTACTCCTCCATAAAAAAGCACTTGATTACAATTATGCCAAGTTACGGTAATATATTGATTGACGCTGGTTAAAGTTTCAAAACTCATATCTTTAATCGTTCGTTTTAATTCCTCTTGCCAATCTCTTTGTAATAGTTCTTGTATATCTGATTTTTTGTATTTCGATTGAAATAATTTTGGTTTCGTATGTTCTGCATAGGAAAACTGTTTACTAACTTTCACTAAAACCGCTTGAATGATCTGGGAATACAAATCAGGTTCTAGACTTTTTTGACCTGCCCAAAGTTTCTGTAAAACTACTAAAATCTCCTCTGGATACCAATAGTTTAAATTTGACCACTGAGGGATAAATTTATCCTTGCTGGCAAAAACTTCTAAGATTTTTTTATCTAACTCTGAGTAACTCAATGGTTCTTGGTGTTCTGTGATCTTAATCGGTATAATATGGTTTAAAAGATAATTCAGGTCAGTTAAAACCGCATTTCTTTGACAAAGTTTAGCCTCTAAACCCACCGTACCCGAACCCGCAAAAGGATCGATAATCCAATCATCCTTTTTACTGTAATTATCAAGGCAAAATCTCACCACTTGGGGAATAAATTTAGCAGGATAATAATAGATGCCATGGGTTAGATAACTGGTGCTGGTGATTTCTGGTACTAAATCTCGAAAAGAAACTAATCGCGGGGTTCCCCGATTAAATTCTTCTAAATTATTAGAATCGAAAAGTTCTAGCTGCATGATTCGGCTATCAATTCTCCCTAGGGTGGATCGGCCAATTAAAATAAAGATTAAAACCGTAGTCGATCAATATTCTAACTTATCGTCCCCTAACCTAACCGACAACTCAGCTTTTTTGCTTTTTACTTTTTACTTAACGTGATATACTGCCAAAGGAAAAAATGACGTTTTAATTAGTCTGCGTGAATAGCCAATCCTCGACAATTATAGAACAGGTTAGAGTCCTTGACCCCCTGACACAAACCGATCGCATTGCCGATGTCTGGATTGAGGAGGGGGTAATTAAAGCGATCGAATCTCAGCTTCCCCCAAGAGAAAATAGTAACTATATTTCCGGTCAAAACTGTATTTTTGCCCCCGGATTAGTCGATCTCTACAGTCATTCCGGGGAACCCGGCCACGAGGACCGAGAAACCCTCGCATCTCTGATCGAAGCTGCCACGGCCGGAGGCTGCACCCGGGTGGCAATTCTCCCCAATACTCTCCCACCCCTCGATCACCCCGCACTTCTTAGCACATTACAGCAAAAAAGTCAAGGGTTTTTTGACTCAAAATCGACTCGTCTGCATTTTTGGGCAAGTCTCACCCTAGGAAGACAAGGGCAAAAAATGACGGAATTAGCCGATTTAATGCCTGTAGCGGTGGGTTTTACCGATAATCGCAGCCTGGAAGATTTGGGACTGTTGCGGCGCTTATTGGAATACCTAAAACCCTTCGGCAAAAATATCGCCCTTTCCCCGGTAAATCAGCAATTAAAGGGTAATGGAGTCATGCGTGAGGGAGAAACCTCGATTCGCCTAGGTTTACCGGGGGATCCTGCTATTTCCGAAACCACTGCTTTAGCCACAATTTTAGAAATCGTCGGCGAAATTAATACACCTGTTCACCTAATGCGAATTTCCACCCGTCGGGGAGTGGAATTAATTCGCGAGGCAAAAATGCGGGGATTGCCGATAACCGCTAGTGTGACGTGGTTGCATCTGCTCTTAAATACAGGATCGATCGCCAGCTATCATCCCAGTTTACACCTCGCTCCACCCTTAGGCCACGAAAGCGATCGCAAGGCGTTAATTGCGGCAATTAAGGAGGGAATTATCGATGCAATCGCGATCGATCATCGTCCCTATACCTACGAAGAAAAAACCGTCTCTTTTGCAGAAGCACCCCCCGGCGCGATCGGGTTAGAATTAGCTTTACCGCTACTCTGGGAAAAATTAGTAATAACTGGGCAATTATCAGCTTTACAATTGTGGCAAGCGCTTAGTCTCAATCCCTGTCATTGTTTACAACAAAAACCGGCATCTCTCAACCCCGGTAATCCCGCAGAAGCAATTCTTTTTCATCCCCAAGCAAGCTGGAAAGTAACGGCAAATAATCTTCACTCTCTCAGTCATAATACTTTCTGGTTAAATCAAACAATTACGGGAAAAGTCTTAGAAATGTGGAATTTTTAAAGGGTGGCCGATTTCTATCTTGAGACTCTCCTAGTTTTTTGGATAATGATCGGCTAGAATTCTAGAGAGAACTAGAGTAATGACATGGAAAAAGAACTGGTATCGGACAAGCGCGGTTATCTGCTTCGCACGGTGGCAGAAGCTAAAGAAATTGTCCTTAATTGGTTGCGGGAAATAAATTTAGTTAATGCGATTAAATTAGGTTTACCAGAAGTGGATGACAGATATCATATTTGGCGAGTTCCTTTATGTAATGAACAGAAAAAAACCGTTGGGGAAGTGGTGATCGATGCCTACACCAACGAAATTTTAGCCGATAGGACAACCCGGACTGAAATTATTATCGCTCGTCTGTTAAAACAGGATGAATCTAAATTAGAAAACTGCAAGAAACCCAAAAAAGAATATAAGCTTTCCTCTCTGAGAAATACCATCGGATTTGGTGATTGTAGCGAACTTTTGGAGGAAATGCCCGCAGAAAGTGTTGATTTAATCTTTACCTCACCACCCTATTTTAATGCTCGTCCGGAATATTCGGAATTTGAAGAATACGAAAGCTATCTATTGAAGCTGCGACAGGTGATCAGAAAATGTCATCGAGTTTTGAGTGAAGGACGTTTTTTTGTCATTAATATTTCTCCCGTGCTGTTGCGTCGCGCTTCGCGTAATCAAGCTTCTAAACGTATTGCTGTTCCCTTTGATTTGCATCGAATTTTTATTGAAGAAGGTTACGACTTTATTGATGATATTATTTGGCTAAAACCAGAGGGAGCAGGGTGGGCAACTGGTAGAGGGCGCAGATTTGCCGCCGATCGAAACCCTCTCCAATACAAAACCGTGCCAGTGACTGAATACGTTTTAGTCTATCGTAAACACACGGATTTACTCATCGATTGGCATATTCGCAATCATCCCGATCAAGAAGTAGTAAAAGCCTCAAAAATTGCCGATGGTTATGAACACACTAATGTTTGGAAGATTAACCCAGTCACCAACTCAAAACATCCCGCCGCTTTTCCCGTAGAATTGGCAGAAAAAGTGATTAATTATTACTCTTTTAAAGGTGATGTGGTTTTAGATCCCTTTGCTGGTTCAGGAACCGTGGGACTAGCGGCCGCTTCTTTAGATAGACGTTTTGTTTTATTCGAGAGTAATTTTAATTATATTGAAATGATACGAAAGCTAATTACTGAAGGCAATCAGACTGATTTAGACTCAATTATTTGGCTTAATTGTCCGTTATAACACTAACAATAAGCAAGATAAACCCCATGACAGCCAGTAAAAGTCACGCTTATTTTACTCCAAAAGACTATCTAGAAATAGAGAAAATTAGCCCCATTAAACCTGAATATATGCGAGGGCAAATCTTGGCAATGGCTGGGACAAGTAAAGCCCATGTTATCATCACGGGTAATCTTTCAGCCCAACTAATTAACCGTAACCTTTCAGGGGTGAACAGAAGCACTGTATTGGCTAAAAAAAGAAAAAGCTCCCACCATGAAAGTGACAGCTAACTTGATTCTCTATTTGCACTGAATACAATTTAATTTGCTATCAGAATCCTAATGTCTTGGAATTCATGACCGACGCAATAGTTACCGACAGTTTATTTATGGAATTGGTGAAGTAGATCGCGAAATTCCGGAAAACTAATCTGATTATCGCGACTTGTATCGGCCTGTTGTAACATAGCTTCGATTTCCTTGTCTGTCACCCCCGGTTCGATCGCCTGAAGACAAGCTTTCAACTCCTCAAGGCTAATTTGTCCAGAGCCATCACTATCGAATAGCTGGAATCTTTCCAATAAAATCCTTTCCTGTTGATCACGATCGCTGTCACTACTAAAAGATAGACGATCGAAGACCTGAAAAGCGCGGGCGATATTTTGCCATAATTGATGGGCCAAAGGACGATGGAGAATCGTTTCTTCCTCCTGACCAGTAACTCCGTACTGGCGACGCAAAGACTCGACAGTTTCCGTTTCTGCAGCCGGCAATTCCGTCAATAAATGCTCGATCGCCTCCCTGGAACTCTTACCGGTTAACACTTCCAGCAATTCCGACCCCACTTTGCGATCGGGGTCTTTTTTCCAAGTCACCAAGAGACTTTCTAACAAAGCATCGCGATAACTCTGCAAACGTAACCAATCCTCGCGACTATACTGCTTTTCCGGATCGAGAAGTTCGGCCGATTCCACACCCAACTCTGTGAGAATTGCCTGATGTTCTGCCTCGGTAATCGTCAACTCTAGGCGCATTTGTTGCAGGATTTCGAGGCTGTGGCCGAAGTCAGTATATCCCTCCTCCAAAGCCTCTTTTAACACGGCTTTATAGGCTTTTAAACGCTTCTGGTGGGTGAAATCCGGCAGTATCTTGGCTAATACATACACCTCATCCGCCTGCAAAGCTTCCAGCGATCGCCCATCGAGATATTTAGCTGTATCGAGACCCAGTTTACCCAACTGTTTACGCAATCTTCCCGCTAGTCCTTCCCGTTGGTAAAGACCCGGATTCCTTGTCCAGGTGCGATATAACCATAAACTACTCAAAACCGCCAGTAAAATACTAGCGAAATAATGCCAAAATTTTGGCAAAAGATTAATAAAAGGACGACCACCGAAAATAAAGAAGAAATTGAAAATCAGAAAAGTTCCGACAGTAAAGACGCGGTGACGGATAATTTCGGTCGGTAAGGGCGACTTTTTGCGAATTCTATAGACTTTATAGGCATTTTCCACTTTTTTACCGAGAAAGTAACCCAAAAAAGTGCAGATTGCCAAAGTTAAGGGAACAGCTACCAACTTCGGAATCGCAATTGCCTGACCGGCAAGATAAAAACCCGGTTTAAAGAGGGATTCTAGTTGATTTTCGTCGTGCGCCCAAGCTCCAGAGAAATAATAGTCCCAATTGCCAGCATAAAGATAATAATAGATAAAATAGCCAAAAACTAAACCAAAATAACCGTAATAAAGCCATTGGCGATCGCTGTTAGTTATCCCGTCCCAATAGGATCTTTCCGCATCGATATCGATACAGGGACTCTGACAGGCAACACAGGCACTTTGTTCGCTACCATCTTCATGGACAATGCGACACATGGATTGAGTAATGCCACCGCGACTGTCTTCGTGAGCGGTGCTATTTAGTAAACCCCTTGGTTCACCGTAAATCCTCTGAACCGGACTCATGGGACAAAAATAATTACACCAAGATTTGCCCCCATACCAATAACCGACAAAGATCGCCGCTAGAATAGTAAAGGTTAAAAAGCTACCCAAGAATAAGCGATCGGAATTATAAAAGAGAATCCGTCCGCATAAACCCAAAAATAACAGACTGAATTGTAGATAGAGATAATTCTGGGCTAACCAAGAGTTTTTCGGCACTTTATAGATTTCAGAGCGGACTTTTCCCGATTTATCGGTCTGTTTTTTCTGACGCTGTTTACCCAAAGCGCGTGGTATTTGAGAAAGAAAGGATAAAGGACAGATACGCCGCCAGAGTTCGTGACCGAATACTAATAAGATAAAAATGCCACTAGGAACCACTATTCCCCAAAAAATCGGCGCACCTAACTGATAGGAGGATTGGGGTAGGCAAACTCCCTGGACTTTAATGCACACATCGGGATCAACTCTCAGGGGACTAGAAAGATTGTTAGGATCGGTTAATTTTGCTGAAATAGGGTCAAAAAACAGAGAAAATATCAGAATTAACCAAGCGATGGTCACAACCCATCGCAGATAGTGCATTGAGCGTTCGGGAATTTGTGCAAACATAGACCTAAGTAGTGATGTAGAAGCGACTTTTAAGGGAGATAGGTGTCTAATTGTTGAATTCTAACGCTTTTCCAGGAATGGCGGCGAAAAACTCTCCTTTTTGATAGACTATATTACCATTAACAATAGTTACTGCTGGCCATCCCGTCAAACTCCAACCCTCAAAAGGACTCCAATCAGATTGAGATAAATTGATGGGTCTGGTGGAAGCAAGGAAACCCGACACAAACCTCTTATTTGTTTACTTAGTACAAATGCTTGCTTATTCCTAGTGCGCTGAGGAAATTTGTCTAGAGGATTCTGAGTCAGCATTTCCAACCAAAACGCAATAGCTTTCTTATTCAACTAATTTCTCTGGCGAGTAGAGAGAGTTTCGTTAACCAATGCGTCGGGAAGCATACCCTACAGTTTCCATTCAACTAATTTCTAAGCGCGAGTAGAGAGTCAATTGCAAGAGTGTCTACCCTCACCTGTAAACTTAAATGCGTCCTAACTTATTTAAGAAGGATTAATATTTTGTGGCGTGCCACAATGATAACAATAGGGCATAAATTTATAAGTTAAATTATGACAATGAGGACATTCGACATATTGAGCATAACCACAATGAGGACAATGTGAATGATCATTATGAATTTTTTTACCGCAATTTAAACAACGAGATTTTTCGACTCTTTTACTAGCTTGAGTTTTAGGATTAAAAACAATTTGTTGGAAAAATTTGATGATACCAAAACCAATGGCAGGGATTAAAAATATATATAAATAATTAATTAAAAATACTAAACCACCGAAAATAACGGTAATAATATCAAAAATAAATTCAAAAATAACTCCTACCTGCAAAAATTCAAATATTTTAATTAGTAATGGAATAAAAAAGATAACTAATAAATGCCAACTCATTAAAGAAAGCAATCCATATCCCTTTTCTATGGATAATTTATGGACAAATAAACTAATAAAGATTAGAGGTAATAAGAAGATAAGTTGGAAAATAATTTGAATAGATGGATACCAAAATGAAGCTTTTTCATAACCTTGTTTAACTTCACTAAATTTAACCTCTGAATTTAATAAAGAAAGAAAACTGACGGTTTCAGAAGTGGCTAATAATTGTTGTTTTAATTCCTTAATTTCTGTCTTGAGATTATTAATATTAAGGTTATTTTTATCTAATTCTTGCTTTGCTTTTTGGGCTTCAACTTCATTGATGGATAAATTACTAGGTTGACCTACAATTTGTTCTAATAAACTAGAGTCATATTGACTGCGAATAGTACGATTTTTTTCTTGAAGGGAAGTTACTTGTTTTTGCTTATCTTCTATGGTAGTGAAAATTAGCTTATTATTCGGTTGATTTATATTATTTTTAAGACTGGCAAAATTAACACAAATAGGAGATACTTTTCCTAAGTGTCTTTCTGGAGATTGGTCATAATTTTCGGGGATATAGGGAACTCTATTTAAATTTAAGATTTCACTTACTATTAAAAAATCTCGATCGCTATTTTTATTTTGTTGATAACTTTGCCATTGATCATAACAAGGATAGGCTTGAGAAGGACTTAAATACCATCTACTAATACTATCTAATCCTAAAAAAACGTTAATGAGAATAAACAAATCAATAACAATAATAACCGTTAAACTGATTTTATTAACTGGTTCATTATTAATGTTTCTTGATTTTGTAAAAAATAGATCAATAAAATTTCTTATTTTTCTGAACATCTTGAGTTTTTAATATGGGTTACATCCAACTAATTTCTCCAGCGAGTGGAGAGATTCCAGCCTTCCAGTAGAGAGCAACATCTCTATTTTGTTTCCATTCAATTAGTTTCTCCAGCGAATGAAGAGGTCAATAAAGCGATTGAAGAAAAAGGAGCTAGACTAATTTATTTACCCCCTTAATCTCCCGATTTTGCCCCGATTGAAAATTTTTAATCAAAAATCAAGTCAATCTTGAGAATAGGACTTTCCTTGATTTGTAAATCTCTTACATCTGCAACCCCCTCCCTTTTAGCAATTTCTTCAATAATATCTTTAACAAAATCGGGTTCTAGGCTGACAATTTCGGCTTCGCTGTTCCCAAAAATACCCAAGGTTATATTCTTCCTTTTTTTACAAAAAATAAGTTTCCATTCAACTAATTTCTAAGCGCGAGTAGAGAGAATGAATATTTACCCTTTGGGGGACATTTGGCTAGAGTCTTTATCCTGCCTACCTTTAAACCTCTTTGTCACCCCTTGAGTCTATTAACACATCTCCCTGACTAAATTCGCCATCGGGGAAGAGTATACGGGCTTGACAAATTAGTAGTGATTTGGTAGACATAGGAAAATTGCCCGAAAAATATTGTTGACGTTGCCAATATAACTATAGCAAAGATCGGGGTGGTTAGGACAATCAATCGCTGAAACCCTTGACCGATAAGAGTTTGAAAATTGAAAGCGTCCTAAATAACCCATTTTTTGCTATAAACTAGAAAATTAAAGAGCGCATTAGCTTAATCCTTCTCAAAAGTTAAAATTCTATGGCTGAAAGCTTGAACCATAAATCCGAAAAACCTTCTCCCCCTCCCGTCCCCCAAGAAAACCCTTGGCTAGAAGCAGTTAAAACCATTGTCACGGCTGGAATTTTGGCTTTTGGCATCCGCACTTTTGTGGCCGAGGCCCGTTATATTCCCTCTTCTTCCATGGAACCTACTCTCCAGATTAACGATCGCCTAATTATCGAGAAAGTTAGCTATCATTTTCATAAGCCAGAACGGGGTGATATAGTGGTTTTTAGTCCGACAGCCGCTCTGAAAGCTCAAAATTTTCAGGATGCTTTTATTAAACGGGTGATTGGACTGCCGGGGGATAAGGTGGAAGTCAAAAACGGTCTAGTTTACGTCAACGGTAAAGTTTTAGCGGAAAAGTATATCGCCGAAGAACCTAATTATGCTTACGGACCGGTGACAGTTCCCCCCGATCAATATCTGGTTTTGGGCGATAATCGCAATAATAGTTATGATTCCCACGCTTGGGGCTTCGTTCCCCGGGAAAACTTAATCGGTCGCGCCGTGGTGCGTTTTTGGCCCTTCAATCGTCTGGGAGGACTTGACAACCCCGACGCTGCCACAAATCAGAATTAATGTCAAGAAAATTTAGTCATTCTCAATAAATTCTAGACATTCTTGACCGGTGAAAGCCTCCACTGGTCTAATATTGGTCTTCTCAATTGCGATCAAAATGACTAGAGATTTTTCAGTATCATGAGGTACAGTAGCTAATATCAGTTATCAGTTTTTTAGCCATCAGACTTGGGCGTGAGCTTTTGTCGAACGCTTGTTTCTCCCCCTTCCCTAAAACTGGAGACTTTGTATCTCACCAGTATCAGAATTGCGACAATATTTGGAAAACTTTTGTAACTCTAGTTTTCTATAAATCTAAATTTTCAATATTGCTTTGGGCCATAGACAAATGATCAAGATCCAGTGGATCACTGTCAACATAATCTTTTGCGGTCATATCTTCTAAGCTTACTACTAAACCATCAGACTGAAAACGTCCAGAGTTAGGTAATAAATTTAACCACTTATCTAGCCATTTGTCCCATCCAATGTCATTATAGTCCTCTTGTTCTTCTTCACGAATAAAATAAAACATAAGTTCAGGATTTTCATCATTCCACGAAGGTCTTGCACTAACTCTAATTTCCCGCAAAGCTCGTAAGGCTTCCCCTTCATCACTTTGTTTAGTATGCTTATCTTGCATCCGTTTTTGAAGTTTACTGACAAATTGAACAAAATCATCTGGAAAAGCAAAACGGATTCTTTTTCTTGCTATCGCTTGTGCTAAGAGTCTTTTTTCTTGATCAGTTACACAACCCTGTTGACGATTCCATTGTAAGATCAATGCTTTTTCGACTGTCATTACCCTATCGAGATCAGCTACTAAGTTTAGTTTGGCAACTCCTTCAATGTAAACGTATTGAGGTCGTCTGCCTTTTTTTATCTCACTAATTTTTTCAGCTTCAATTTCTACCAGAGGAACAACTTCTAGAAAAGGACGTTCACAACAATAACGGACAATATCGCAAGTTTGTGTAACAACAACTAGACCTTTTACTTCCGATTTTACAAGATCATTTTCTTCAGCATCTTGCTTTGTAGAATCAGGTGTAAGAGGAAATTGAGGATTAAATCGATGAACAAACCGCTGTTCTCCTAAAACAAAATCCCCTTGACACCATGTTTGTAACTCATTGTTAATGAGATCAATCTGTTTGCTTTCCACTGCGATTTTGACCACTACTCAATGTTTTAGCAGGTCTAGAACGTCCAACATCATGATGAATAGAATCTTGTAAAGCATCAATTAATATCTCCGGTGGTAAAGGCCTACGAAGCTCACTCTCCTCCTCAGACAAAGGTCTTAATTGCGGTCTTTTGGGTGGATTACCACGCCCAAGATTCTCTCTTACTTTATCATATTCTCCTGATATTAATTGGTCTAAAGGCAGTTCCCCATCAGCATTAGGCTTCAATAATAACTTACGGTTAAGACTTGCACTTCCTCGATCAATATATCTAATCACTCCCAGTAATCTATTTAATTTCTCCTCATTGTCACTAGCTAGAGGCTGTCCACTTGCCCAAAAATGAATGCTTCGACGTGAAACATTAAATAGTTTGGCAACTTGCTCCCAGGTCAGTCCACTGGTTTTTCTGAGTTCATTAATCGCTTTTTGACTATCTTGAAAAAGATGAGGATTGTGCTTCGGAATAACTATTCCGCTATTAGTTCTTTCTGAAATCGCTAGTAACTTTTGAGCGTCAAGACTACCAGAGCTAATGGTACTGGATTCCGCAATACCAGCAAACATTCTAAATGGTTTTTGAGGATTGATTGATCTAAAAGTATTTGAACGTTCAAGCACTGAGTTACTCATTGTTCACCTCCAAAGCGTCTGAGAAATTCTTCGGTTACTGACCATCGGAAAAAAGTATAAATTCTTTCAGAAAATCGTTTTGTATCCTCTAAAATTTTTTCAACGTCAAATTCTTGATTCTCTGAAATAGACATATCTAAATCAAGAAACCAACTCGGTTGATCAATCGGTTCAAAGACATTTGGATCAAAAGTAGCGTTACCTGGAATCAATCCCCATCTTGCTAAAAGTGTCTCTTTGGTATCAGGTAACTGAAACAGAGATTCATTATAACTTTGAATAATATGTTCTTGAAATGTTGACGCGGTGATATTTATCAGTTCTGATCTGACTAAATTAGAAATATTCCCTACATCAATACCCTCAATACGATCAACATATCTAATACCGATTCGCTCAACAAGGTTGGGTTGAATATGTTCATTAACCGCAGTTAAAACTTCTCTCATTCGCTCTAAAAAGTCCTGACGACTGACATACTTTGATGTGTCTAAGGTGACAAAATTAGATGCTAATGAGACTCGCCAATGATTATTGACATCTGTAAATCGCCAGATAACCTCAGCTTGAGATCTGACGGCATCTTTTTCTTGATTATCAAAAGTTAATTGATAAGTTCGTTCCTGCCGTAACTTAGGATACTTTGTTCTAATAGCTTCCTGAAATGGAGTCACAAATTTCCTATCCTCAACGGCCAGAATTTGTGGGAACCGTACTTGTCCAAGCACACACACTAGAGGTGCATTAGTTAAGTGAACCTCTGGAGGAGTTGGATCGATCAGTGGATTGTTAATACCGACCACTTTGGACATTTTAGGCTATTTATCTCCTATATTAAGCGTTTTTAGCTAATAGAACACAATAACTATCGGAATAACTGTTCTGCATCTCCATTGTACGGCAAGACTGTGAAATAACCAGTGAAGTTTAAGAATTGCTATATTTAATTTTCCGATCGATTCTCTCTCTACACCTTCCCCCTCTCTCTGCGAGATGGAGTGGTTGATAATGCCATTAACCCACCCCATTTCCACAGAAAAGGGCTAAATATCAAAATTCCCCCTAAAACTAGGGGGATTCGGCCATCTATTTGAACATATTACTCACGGAATTGTCCTCATGGATGCGCCATATAGCCTCACCCAGAATCGGGGCAACTGGCAAGACTTTCAGTTGCGGGAAAAAATGTTCTTGGGGGACGGGAATCGTGTTAGTAACGATCACCTCCTCGACTATGCCACTGGATAAACGCTCGATCGCAGGGCCGGAAAAAACCGGATGGGTGGCACAAGCATAAACCTGTCGCGCCCCCTTGGCTTTCAGTAACTGCGCCCCTTGAGCGATCGTACCGGCCGTATCGATCATATCATCGACCAAAACCGCCGTTTTATCCTTAACATCGCCGATCAAGTTCATCACTTCCGCCACATTATGGGTTTGCCGGCGTTTATCAATAATTGCTAGGGGCGCATCATTGAGTTTTTTGGCAAAAGCCCGCGCCCTAGCCACCCCACCCACATCGGGAGAAACCACCACGATATCGGGTAATTGTTTACTGAGAAGATAGTCCACCACCACTGGGGAACCGTAAACGTGATCGAAGGGAATATCGAAATAACCTTGAATTTGGGCTGAATGCAAATCCATGGCCAACACGCGACTTGCCCCCGCTTCCGTGATCAGATTAGCCACCAGTTTGGCGGCGATCGATTCCCGGCCGGCGGTTTTGCGATCGGCGCGAGCATAACCATAATAGGGAATTACGGCGGTAATTTGTCGGGCAGAAGCACGACGACAGGCATCAATCATGATCAACAATTCCATCAAATGATCGTTGACGGGATTGCAACAGGGTTGAATTAAATAGACATCACAGCCCCGGATCGATTCCTGAATCTGGATGTACAATTCACCATCGGCGAAACGTTTACGAATCATCGGACCCACATCCATACCCAGATAACGGGCTACCTCTTGGGCAAGAGATACATTAGCGGATCCCGAAAAGAGACGAAGACGATTGCTGTCCGACGCGGCGGGAAACATCGGATGTCGCATCAAAGTAGCAGAATAGCTCACAGCAGATTCTTTACCCTCAAACTCAAGGCACTTTTTTCTATCATCTCAGTTTTGTTGAAAATCTGAGTGGATTTCTTTGTTAGATCTCAATCTTAACCAATTACCGATCATCGGAAATTTTGGGTCTGAAACCCCGCCGTTCTAGGTTGGCTTTACGTTAGAATTAAAAGGCCAGTCTCGAAAACCAAGTGGACGGCGCAGCACCTTGAAAACTCGGCTTAGGGGGTTCCGACCAGAAAAGCTTGGCCGGGTAAAAAGTCGCGCGCAACAAGTACAAGAAGCTATAGGCGGTCAACGTACCGTGGGACACACGGAATCGGGCTTCTGAAATGGGGCGAAAGTCTGTGGACTCTGTGTAAGACAGTACATGGTTTTTTAACTGTGGTATGCGACGGTGGTGGAAGCAGAAACTTAAATCGTGAGGTTTAGGAATCGCCGCACTTTTAGGGCGGCGAGGATGTCAACTTCGAGTCATTGCTGCCCCTTTTAGCGGCAATGGCCATGGCCAAATTGCCGCTGGATTTTGTCAAAACCGATTAACGTTTGGCTAACTTTTTCACTGGTAATTTACGCAGACGGATCGATTTCGGGGTAATTTCTACCAACTCATCTGGTCCAATGTATTCCAGGGCGCGTTCGAGACTCATATCCACGGGGGACTGTAACTGAACCAATTCATCCCCAGTGGCGGAACGATGGTTAGTTAACTGTTTAGTTTTGCAGATATTGATCTCCACGTCCTGGGGCCGGTTGCTTTCGCCGATAATCATGTTTTTATACACTTTTGTCCCCGGAGTAATAAAGAATACCCCCCGGTCCTCGGCGTTTTTGAGAGCGTAGAAAGTGGCCACTCCTTCCTCAAAGGCAGTAATCACGCCATTGTAACGGGTGGCTAATTCCCCGGAGAAAGGACGATATTCGAGAAAACTATGGTTCATAATCCCCTCACCGCGACTCAGACGGATAAATTCGCCCCGGAAACCGATTAAACCCCGGGCCGGAATCACGAATTCCAATTGAGTACGGCCATTGCTGCCCGTCTGCATATCCTGCATTTCCCCTTTCCGTTGGCCGAGACGTTCGATACTGGAACCCACCGCTTCTTCGGGTACATCTAAAACGAGGTATTCGTAGGGTTCGCAGGGTTGACCGTTAATTTCCCGATAGATAACTTGCGGCTGCGACACTTGGAATTCGTAGCCTTCCCGACGCATGGTTTCGATGAGAATGCCTAAATGCAGTTCTCCCCGTCCCGAAACTAGGAATTTCTCGGCAGAATCACTTTCTTCCACCCGTAGGGCGACGTTAGTTTCTAATTCTCGCATCAGACGATCGCGAATTTGCCGCGAGGTGACAAAAGTGCCTTCCTGACCGGCAAAGGGAGAATCGTTAACCGAGAAGGTCATTTGTAGGGTCGGTTCATCGACTTTAATTAGGGGTAAAGCCTGCGGGTCATCGGCTAAAGTTACGGTTTCCCCGATGTTAGCGTCGGCAAAACCAGCCACAGCAACGATATTACCGGCGCTGGCTTCGTTTAGTTCCACCCGTTTGAGGCCTTCAAAACCAAGAAGTTTTGTTATTTTACCCTTGACAATTGCGCCCGTATCCTTTACTAAAGCGGCCTGTTGACCGGCTTTAATTACGCCGTTATGGATGCGGCCGATAACGATGCGTCCTAAGTATTCCGAGTAATCGAGGGTGGTTACTTGCAGCTGTAGGGGTTTGTTAACGTCCCCGGCCGGTGGTGGAACGTGGTGTAAAATCGCCTCAAACAGGGGCTGCATATCTTTGTCTTCATCTTCGAGGCTTTCTTTGGCGAATCCTTGCATCCCGGAAGCGAACAGAGTAGTAAAATCACATTGGTCGTCATCGGCGCCCAGTTCCACAAACAGATCGAAAACTTTGTCCACGGCTAGGTTAGGATCGACGTTAGGGCGATCGATTTTATTAACCACGACAATCGGTCTTAATCCCTTTTCTAGGGCTTTTTTCAGCACAAAACGGGTTTGGGGCATCGGCCCCTCGTTGGCATCGACAATCAGGATACAACCGTCCACCATACCTAAAACCCGTTCCACTTCGCCACCAAAGTCGGCGTGACCGGGAGTATCGACGATGTTAATCAGGGTGTTTTGGTAACGAACGGCGGTGTTTTTGGCCAGAATGGTGATACCGCGTTCTCTTTCGAGGTCATTGGAATCCATGACGCAGGTGGGTACATCTTCCCCTTCTCGAAAGATTCCCGACTGTTTGAGGAGTGCATCGACGAGGGTGGTTTTCCCGTGGTCAACGTGAGCAATGATAGCAACGTTACGGATAGGCAGAGACATAAAATATTGAAGTAGTCTTAGGTTTATTTTTACAAGTAAACATTTCTTAAAATTCTAGCTTAGACTGACCAGCACCGTTAGCAAATCTTTATTTTTCCTTGGTTTCCCATCAGCAAGCTCTACTGATTACTGTTGACAGACTCCCCAAACCCTAGGCAAGCAACCCACCCTCGCAGGAGTCGAGACGATAGAAAAGACGACTGGAGGCAGGGGGTAGGGGTAAATTAAAGCTAGAGTGAAAATCCTCTTGAACTTTGTAGGTTAAGCGGGGGGAAACTTGGCGAACAATTTGTGTCAACAGTTTATCACCGGTTTTTTGGAGAATGGAACGGGGAATCTTATAAATAAACTTGGGAAACTTAACCATAACATTCATACGCAGTTCCCAGGTGACTTGGGTGATAACCGCCGGAATATCCAGTCCCTGTTGCCGAAAAATTGCCTCAATTTCCTGACTAGGAGAAGATAGTGGCATTTCCTCTAGTTTCATAATTGCCTGATAATCCACTAGATAGCCCAAAAACGGTTGATCGGGAATGGGTACACTGCGAGTATGATAGACTCCATTGACGGGAAGTTCCAGAACCACAGCGATTTTCGGCTCCAGTTCATAGCCAAAAGCTCCATATTTACCGATGGTGATAATATAACCATTGTCACCGAAGGGCAGCGTTTTCATCGGTTCGGCACAACGACAAAACCAACCTTCGTGAGCGCCCAGATAATCGGCAACCGTCTCCTGATTGCTATACATATCCATACATCCGGCAAAATGGGTTTGAAAACCGAGAAATTGATTGTCTTCTTTGACTTCTACAGATTCGCGAGCTAGGGAGTTAATGGGGGGACGCTGCATGACTTATAAACCTGGAAAATGATACTGTCAGAAAAATTTGGCGATTAACCGCCAAAGGATCAGGGAAATTTGTAGAATCGAGATTAGTGTAACGTATTGTTAAAAACCATTTGGTCAAGAAGCGATGAAAGCATTTGTAGCAGGAGCCACGGGGGAAACGGGACGGCGAATCGTTGCCCAATTAGTCGAACGTCAGATTCCCGTGCGCGCTTTGGTGAGAAACCGCGAGAAAGCGGCGGAAATTTTGCCAGCAGGGGTGGAAATCGTCGTCGGAGATGTCCAACAGGCCGATAAGTTAGAGGCACTCATCGCTGATTGTAGCGTTTTGCTATGCGCCACGGGAGCCAGACCGAGTTTTAATCCCACGGAACCTTTGTTAGTGGACTACTTGGGAACTAAAAATCTCATCGATGCCGCCAAAAAGAAAGGAATCGAGCATTTTGTTCTCGTTACTTCCCTCTGTGTATCGAACTTTTTCCACCCCCTCAATCTCTTTTGGTTAATTTTATTCTGGAAAAAACAAGCGGAAGCCTATTTAATCAATAGTGGACTAACCTACACGATCGTGCGACCCGGCGGCCTTAAAAACGATGATAATCTTAATGCCATTAAAATGTCATCCGCCGATACCCTGTCTGAGGGCAATATTCCCCGCACGAAAGTGGCCTCGGTTTGCGTAGAATCCCTATTTTATCCCGCCGCTAACAATAAAATTCTCGAAATTGTTGCCCCCTCAGACGCTCCCAATCTCGATTGGTCACAATTGTTTCAAAGTGTCACCTAAACAGTAATCAGTGAACAGTAATCAGTAAACAGTGATCAGTGAACTGATAACTCAAATCTGGAAACTAAAAACTCATATCTGTTAACGAATGCAGGAGGCAGGAGTCCGTTTTTGTAACGGGGATTTATGCCCCGCTCCAAAAACTTTTCGCCTTACAAGGCGAGGTTTTAGACCCGATTTTTTCGATAATAATTAACCTCAGTTCGGGTTAAGGCTATTTTCCTACTCATTCCACAAAAGAATAGGGTTTACAGCGAACGAGAAAATTAGGGTTTTAGCTTATCCCGAACTCAGGTTAATTTATGCCAAAATTATCGGAGATAGGGCTTATTTTAACTCTCTGGTTAAGATTTTCGCCTGTTCAATCCAAGCTAACATCACCGCAATATCGGGACATAAATCGCGTCTTTGCAGATTAGCCACCTGAAAGCGGAGAATCTGTCGGTGCAGTTGCTGAATTGATGTCTGTGCCAATTGCGGGATGGAAGCAATACCAGCATGAACCAGCAAACCGCAGTATTGACAACCCACGGCGGGAATAGAGGCTAATTCCGCCATTGCCACCCACTTATTAATATGTTTAGCCTGAATTTGCATTCTTACTGCTAATTTTTCCTTACCCAATTGCGGACGAACTTTTTGCAAAAGTTGTGCGGTGCTGTCGATACCGCAATCCTTTAATTTTTGGCAATCTTGGTCACTTAACCCCGGCAAATGTTCAATTAACCAGCTTTGCCTGTGGATAAGTTGCGATCGATTCATCGAAATTATTAACTATTGATAAGTAGATTATAGCAGTTATCTTCAGTCCCAGATTAGCTGGTCGATGTCTGGTGAGAATCGATCCCCCTAGCTTCGGCATCTTCTTAAAAAAGGGGAAAAAGGAGGAATTTGATGTGTAGTTTTTATGAATTATACACAGAAAAAAAGTTGATAGAACCAAAACGGTCTATCAACTCTTAAAATTATCTATTCAAGAACTAAAAATTAACGTTCTTGAAAGACGATTTTTTTGTCCAGGGAAGGACGGTTATTCGACTTAGAGGGATACTTATTACCACCACTGCGGGGAGTTTTATTAATCACCGGTTTACTGCTCGTCGGTGCGGGAACTTCCCAATCGGTTTTCATCCACTGGGGACAATTTTGATCGTAGATCATTTGCAGGGCAGCCGCTGCGATCGCTTGGGGATCGTATTCTTCACTTAAATCCCGCACTAAAGGCAAGAAAGAAGCCATACGTTCCCCCGATAAAGCCTCTTTTAGCTGATTTTGCAGCTTGGCCAGACGTTTTGCTTCTACTTCCGCACGACTAGGAATGGGACTAGATTCCAGACGTTGACGCAGACGCTGTTCAATCTGACGTAATAAACGCCGATCGATCGGTTCTACTAAAGATATAGCAGTTCCCGTTTTACCGGCGCGGCCCGTGCGGCCAATGCGGTGAATATAGGTTTCGGCATTATCCGGCAGATCATAGTTAATAACGTGGCTGAGATTTTCCACATCTAGACCGCGGGCCGCGATATCTGTGGCTACCACTAATTTAATTTTGCCCTCGCGGAAACGTTGCACCAGTCGTTCCCGTTGCACTTGGCTTAAGTTACCGTGGTATTCATCCACAGTTTGCCCCGCTTCTTGCAGTTTGCTGGTTAATTCGGCCGCGGTTTGCTTGGTGCGGACGAAAATAATCGCCGATTCTAGGGGTTCGATCTCTAACAGGGGTTGCAGGACTTTTAATTTCGTCCAACCGCGAGGGATCAGATAAATTTTCTGCTCGATCTTAGCAGGAGCGGCCTGGGGTTGAGAAACCGTCACAGAAACGGGAGATTTCAAGAAATTAGCGATTAAATCGCGGATTTCCCGGGGCATAGTTGCCGAGAAACAGGCGGTTTGACGGGTGGAGGGGGATGCTTGCAGAATTTTCTTCACATCATCGATAAAACCCATACTGAGCATTTCGTCCGCTTCATCGAGGACTACCCAGTTTAGGGATTCGAGATGGAGTTTTTTGCGATCGAGCAGATCGATTACCCGGCCGGGAGTCCCGACCACAATCTGGACACCTTTTTCCAGACTGCGGATCTGACGTTCCATGGATTGACCACCACAGACTGTCAGGATAAAGAGACGACGATCATCAGAGAAATCTTTGATGGCGCTGGCCACCTGTTGGGCTAATTCCCGGGTGGGGGTGAGGATTAAAGCTTGAACGTTAGGATTTTTGGTGTCCATGCGTTCCAGTAAAGGCAGGGAATAGGCGGCGGTTTTGCCGGTTCCCGTTTGCGACATTCCTACCATGTCATGCCCTTCTAGAAGGAGAGGGATGGCTTTGGTTTGAATTTCCGTGGGGGTGGTGAATCCAAGCGTTTCTAGGTGTTGAAGACGGCTATCGGATAAACCTAAATTGTTGAAACCAGTGGTCATAGGGATTGTTTTGTGGGAATTAAATTAGAAAAATGGAAAAATTAGACTATTTCGCCGTAGAGATCGTAGGTATCGGCCGCAGTGATTCGGACCGGTACGATCGCACCTAGAATCGCCTCCCCTGTCACATAAACCAAGCCATCTACTTCTGGGGAAAAACGAGCGGAACGCCCGATTAATTCGCCTGTTTCCGGGTTTTCCTGTTCGATGAGAACATCGACAGTGTGACCGATATAAGCTTGATTTTTGCGCTCCGAGATTGGTTGCTGAGTTAACATCAACCTTTCGCGGCGTTCGTCCATAATTGCCTGTGGCACTGGATCGGGCAGGTCAAAAGCGGCTGTACCTTCTTCGGCGGAGAAGGTAAACACCCCGACGTGATCGAACTCATGACGCTTGACAAATTCCAGCAGATGGCTGAAATGTTCCTCGGTTTCTCCGGGGAAACCGACGATAAAAGTCGTTCGTAAAACCGCGTTCGGGATAGCTTGCTTGATCCGCTCGATAATGCCATCGTTGACCTGTCCTTGCCAGGGACGGTTCATCGCCCGCAGGATGTGGGGATGGGAATGTTGTAGCGGCAAGTCTAGATAGGGTAAAACATTCGGGGTCTCTCGGATCGCCTCGATAACCTTTGGCGTTAACCCGGTCGGGTAAGCGTAGTGAACGCGAATCCAAGGTATATCGACTTCTCCCAGCGCTCGCAAGAGTTCCGCTAATTTGGGTTCGCCATATAAGTCTAACCCATAATTGGTTGTTATTTGCGAAATGAGAATTAATTCTTGGACTCCTTGGTCGGCTAATTGTCGCGCTTCGGCCACAATCGACTCGATCGATCTCGATCGCTGATCGCCGCGCAGGTGGGGAATAATACAGAAAGCACAGCGATAATCGCAGCCTTCGGCCACCCGCAGATAGGCGACTCCCTCGCTGGTGGTGCGATAACGGGGCAGATTTTCATCGGCGATAAAAGTGGGATCGGTGCTGACTTCTTTGACTCGTTCTCCCGTCTCTACCCGTTCGACGATCTCGACGATTTTCTGATAATCCCCTGTACCGACAATGGCCACGGCTTCCGGCAATTCCGTCAGCAGTTCATCTTGGAAATGTTGGGCCATACAGCCGGAGATAATAATTTTTTTATTAGCTTCCGCCAGTTCCACGAGGGTGCGAACGGATTCTTCTCTAGCTGCTTGAATGAAACTACAGGTATTAACGATAACGTAATCGGCCAACTCCTCGTCATTATCTACGGGATAGCCGGCCTTGGCCAGCAGTCCTAACATATGCTCGGAGTCGATCCGGTTTTTCTCACAGCCTAGGTGTGAGATAGCGATGGTTGGCTTATTGCCCATGCGATCGAGTATCAACCAAATCTTAAACTTCTTCAATGTTAAGACATTTTAACGGATTCCGGAATTGATAAAATCATTAGCAGTTAAAATAATTTCCCCCCCGGTGGCCCGTGGCTAGGCCTTCACCCTGTTAAAATGGGTGAGCGGCGCATGGTTTGGGACGCTAAGAGTAGTAGACGCTGTGAACTTAATTGCAACTTTCAAGACAAAAAACCCGATTATTGGCGTGGTTCATCTCGCCCCCCTGCCCACTTCCCCCCGTTGGGGTGGCAGTCTCAAGACGGTGATCGAGCGGGCTGAACAGGAGGCGACGGCTTTGGCTGCCGGTGGTGTTGATGGTTTGATTATCGAGAATTTTTTTGATGCCCCCTTTACTAAGCAACAGGTGGATCCCGCCGTGGTTAGTGCCATGACGTTAATTGTTGATCGCATTAAAAATCTGGTGGTCTTACCGATTGGTCTTAATGTTCTCCGCAATGATGCCCATAGTGCTTTAGCGATCGCTACCTGTGTTAATGCCCAATTTATTCGGGTTAATGTGCTAACGGGGGTTATGGCCACCGATCAGGGCATTATTGAGGGTCAAGCCCACGAACTCCTGCGTTATCGGCGCGAATTGGGGTCTGAGGTCAAAATTTTAGCGGATGTTTTGGTTAAACACGCCCGCCCCTTGGGAACCCCTAATCTGACCACGGCGGTGCAAGATACGATCGAACGGGGACTAGCAGACGGGGTGATCCTCTCCGGTTGGGCTACCGGTAGCCCCCCCAGTTTTGAGGATTTGGAACTGGCAGTGGCGGCGGCCAAGGGAACACCGGTTTTTATCGGCAGCGGGGCTGATTTGGACAATATCGGGCGGTTGCTGCCGGCTGCCGATGGGGTGATCGTGGCTAGTTCCCTCAAGCGTCATGGCAAAATTACTGAACCGGTGGATCCGATCCGGGTGTCGCAATTTGTGGAAACGGCCCGACAGATCAACGATCAAAGGGCAAAAATTGATAATTCGCTGCCTTCTTTGCCTCTGTCCACATAACCCCTTGCTAGAATGGCGGATAGTTATCGGCCGTGGTGCGATCGTGATCCTAAGTTTTTAGGAATTGAAAATGCCCTAATTAACGAGATATCGTTACGGAATTTTTCCTTTCAACAAAGTACATTTAGATATCCCTCCTGACCCCTCAATTCTGCTGTAATTTAATCTAAATAATATTATGCGTCGTCGTTCTGTACCTTGGATTCATCGCTACTCTCGTCCTCTAATTGGGGGCGTTTCGATCGTGGGGGCGATTCTGACTGGCTATTTAACCATTACCAAACTGACGGGAGGGGCTGCTGCCTGCACCGCCGGAGCTACTGATGGGGCTGGTTGTAGTGGTGTTCTTAATAGTCCCTACGCTACGGTTTTCGGGCTGCCCTTGAGTTTGTTCGGTTTTTTGGCCTATATTGCCATGGCGGTTTTTGCCCTCAGTCCTCTATTTATTAATGGGGAAACTCAGAAAAATCTCCGCAAAAGTTTAGAAAATAAGACTTGGTTATTGCTGTTAGCGGGGGCGACGGCGATGGCGGTATTTAGTGGTTATTTAATGTATATTCTAGCCACGGAATTAAAGGAATTGTGTCCCTACTGCATTACTTCGGCTTTGTTCGCTTTAACCTTATTAATTCTCACAATTGTCGGTCGCGAATGGGAAGGTTTAGGACAAATTATACTGCCGATGGTTGTAGTGGCGATGATTACTTTGGTGGGAACTTTAGCGGTTTATGCGGGAGTAAATTCCCCCACAGTGACAGGAGGAAAAGAAGAAATTACCCGGCCAATGACAGCGGCTACACCTCCCTACGGTTGGGAAGTAACCACGGTTTCGGGAGAGGCAGAAATTGCCCTGGCTCAACATTTAAAAGCAATTGGTGCGAAAGAATACGGGGCTTTTTGGTGTCCCCACTGTTACGATCAAAAACAGTTATTTGGTAAGGAAGCGGGAGAAATCCTCAAAAAAGAAGGGGTTTATATCGAATGCGATCCCCAAGGGGTTAATGGTAATCCCCAAGCTTGTCGCGATGCCGGAATTAAAGGTTTCCCCACTTGGATTATTAAGGGTCAAGAATATTCGGGAACCCAAAGATTAGAGAAATTAGCGGAGATTTCCGGTTATACTGGCCCGATGAATTTTAAATATACAGTTCCGGGACGTAAGTAGGAAAATATTGAGGGGTTGAACCCTGTTCAGCCCCGACATTTTATGGTGTTTGTTCTCTAGATGAAGTATAACTTTAATTTTGTTCTTAGCAATAGAGGGAGATTGAAAGTTGCCAGATTTTGATCAACCTATACCCCAAGAAAAACTTGACATTATTGAGAAAACTAGAGCCAATTTATTTGTTTGGCGAGGTCAGTTTTCACCCCAACTGATAGAGACTATTTTAAGTTTCTATTGCCCATCTAATTCGGTCATTCTCGATCCTTTTGTGGGTAGCGGAACTGTTTTACTAGAGGCAAGTTATTTATCCCTAGAAGCTTATGGATTTGAGATTAATCCCGCTGCTTATATCATGAGTCATACCTATGAATTTATCAATGATTCTCAAAAAAAAGAAGTTCTTAAAAACCTGAGAAATATCGTCGATCAAGAATTTCCTTTGAGAATTTTTGAAGTCAGTGATCAAGTAGAAAATTTAGTAGATAAATTGCAAAATACTAGGAATATGCTACCGGATCGGTCAAAGGTTTTATTTGATGCTTTGGTAATCCTTCTTGATGTGTGTAACAATAAAATTACTCAGGAATTTATTCAGAAAAAATTTTTACATCTTAGTAATATAATTACTAAGCTACCTTACTCTCAAAAGCCGATCAGGGTTGGATTATCTGATGCTCGTTCTCTACCACTAAAAAATAATCAGATAGATTTTGTTGTGACTTCTCCACCCTATATAAATGTTTTTAATTACCATCAAAATTATCGTCAATCTGCTGAAATCTTAGGATGGGATTTACTCAAGATAGCCAAGTCAGAAATTGGCTCTAATAGAGCAAATAGGAGTAATCGTTTCTACACTGTAGTACAATACTGTTTAGATATGGGTGACATTTTAAAGGAACTGGCAAGAGTCACCAAGCAGCAAGCAAGAATTGTTTTAATTGTAGGACAAGAATCTAACGTTCTTGGCGTACCTTTTTATAATGCTGATATTATTGAAAAAATAGGTGTCAAAACCAAGCTATTCCAGAAAGTATTAAGACAAAAAAGAAAATTTAAGAATAAATTTGGTAAAGTTATTATAGAGGATATAATTAATTTTATTAACTTAAATAATCAAGTTAGCCAAGAGGTAATAGAACAAATTTCTAGAGAGGTAGCATTCGAGGTATTGGAAAGCAGTAGGCTGTTTGTATCTTCAGAAAACCAGCTATGTTTAGAATCAGCAATTGCCAAAGTCAATAATATTCAAAAAACACCAATTTTAGATAAGAGATTATATATTGACCTTTGAACATCAACAAAAATACATGAACGAATTTTCCCGTCCTCACTACACGAAACTAACTGCCTGTCTTAACAATCCTCGGTTGCCAGAAGCTGATCGGGAACGTTTAGAAGAAGCTATTATAAAATATCGCCAGTGGATTATCGAGTTAGAATCGATTAATTCTAGTCAAGCAGATGCAGTAGAAAAGCTAGTGTCAGCTACTAACCGATATAAGCGTTTTATTGAACTTGACTTGATTTTTGATAGTTCAGATAACTTTTTGTATAGACAGAAGGGACAGTTAAAATTAGATAATACTATATTAGAAGAATTTTTACCGCAGCTGATTTTCCGTAGTTTACAAGGAATAGATAACTCTTTTGAATTGGGTCCACGAAATACCTTCTCTGGACTAAGTTTCCTATCCTCTCTCGGCAATATTGGTCAAGGTGGTCAAGCAAATATTAGAAGCAAAAATCAGGATTTTATGCTGGGTAAAAAGTTATATATAAAGTCATCTTTTGACCCAGAATTTCAAAATTATGAATTGATTGAGTCTCATCTTGGCTATGTTTGTGCAGAGTGCAAAACCAATTTAGATAAAACTATGTTTCAGGAAGCTGTAGCCACAAGTAGAGATTTAAAAATTGCCGTTCCTAACTCTTTATATTTTTTGATTTGCGAATTTCTTGATATGACACCAGTTTCAATAATTTCTACTCAAATTGATGATGTGTTAATTATACGAAAAACTAAGCGTATGACCGCTAATCTTCGACAAGAGTATCGCTCCTCAAAAGCAAGACAGCTGCACAGACAGGAATATGTAGATTTTTTGGATGCTTCTCAATATTATCCCGATGTGTTTCAAAGGATGATCGATAAAATACAAACTCATATTGATAATACAAATCCATCACTGGAAAATGTTTTATATCAAGGATATTTCTAGAAATTTTCTCGACATCAAGTTTAGCTACTTTGATGTATAATAGAGAGGTAGATAAGTTGTTAATTATTGGTTATGACTCAGGTAAATCTACAAAAAGCCGCTAATATTCTCGGTGTAACTACCGCAGAAATACTAACATGGCAAAAGAAAAAATTAATCAAAGGTCAGAAAATTAATCAAGTTGATTGGTTATTTGATCTCGAGCAATTAACCAATCTTAAAAATAACCAATCCCCTGGAGAATTGAGAATTTTACAAACTGTTGAGCCAACTAATTACACAGTTATTGAATTATTTGCTGGCTGTGGTGGTATGGCTTTAGGTTTAGAAAATGCGGGACTAAAAACGCAATTACTGGTGGAAATTAATCAAGATTGTGTTAATACTTTAAGACTCAATCGACCGCAATGGAATGTTATAAATCAAGACATAAAAAAGATTAAATTTTCTGATTTTAGAGACAAAATAGATGTTGTAGCTGGAGGTTTTCCCTGCCAACCTTTTAGTTATGCTGGGTTAGGAAAAGGATTAGAAGACTTGAGAGGGAGCCTATTTTTTGAGTTTGCTCGTTGTTTACAGGAAGTGCAACCTAAAATCGCTATGGCCGAAAATGTTCGAGGATTATTAAGCAATAAAAAAGGAGAAACCTTGCAATTAATGCTGGAAGCTTTACAGGAAATCGGTTATTATGCTGCTTATCAAGTTTTATCGGCTCAATTTCTCGATGTTCCCCAAAAAAGAGAAAGATTAATTATTATCGCCACCCGTCAAGACCTAAATATTAAACCCATTTTTCCCCAATATAAAAACTATACTATTTCTCTGAAAAAAGCCTTAGAGAATTGTCCAACTTCTCCAGGAGTAGAATATAAAGAAAGAAAAAAAGAGATTATGTCCTTAGTTCCCGCAGGAGGAAATTGGCGGGATTTGCCGATGGATATTCAAAAAGAATATATGAAAAATAGTCTCAAA
Source organism: Microcystis aeruginosa NIES-2549 (assembly GCF_000981785.2). Taxonomy (NCBI): domain Bacteria; kingdom Bacillati; phylum Cyanobacteriota; class Cyanophyceae; order Chroococcales; family Microcystaceae; genus Microcystis; species Microcystis aeruginosa. The sequence continues at coordinate 3,246,186 of NZ_CP011304.1, forward strand.
AATCACGGCGGACGGACAGGATATGCTAAAAGATTATCTTGGGATGAACCAGCTTTAACTATTACCTGTAGTCCGGCACAAACCCAAACAGAAAGATGTCATCCCCAAGAAACTCGTCCTTTGACTGTGAGAGAATATGCACGAGTGCAGTCCTTTCCCGATGATTGGCGATTTACCGGTAATTTAACCTCTCAATATCGACAGATTGGTAATGCGGTTCCCGTGAATATGGCCTATCATCTTGGTGGCTGTTTAATTAATATGTTGCAAGGGGATTATCTGGGGGAAACACAGCCAAAAACCGAACAGTTAAGCATTCCGGGGTTAGAAGTTAATTAATTTTGACTAAAAGTAAATAGCACTTGCTGAATAAATGTGAAATGTAGGCAAGGTAAGGGTTTTAGGGATCGTCGCCCGTACTTTTTCAGCAAACCCTAACTATTCATAACTACTGACACGCAAAAACTATTGATTTAGGATAACAAAGACAATTATAATACTTTTGAATCACCGATAACTGTTTCAGTTTTATTGTTAGATGGTATAGGGAATCTCAATAAATGGATGTTGATTGAGATCAAAATCTTGGGTATTACGAGTGACTAATTTGAGATTATAGTAAAGGGCGATTGCTGCTTGAATGGCATCAGGCAATTTCCATTGAATAACCTTTTTGTTAGGCTGTTTGGTTGCCTTTTTTTTGATTTGTTCACGACGGATTTGAATGACTAAATCAGTGATGTTGACATCTAAATCTATCAGGGGAAAATGGCTTAACAACTCTCCTGCTTTTTCAAAGGAATTATCATCATCAAAACCAATGAGAACTTCGGCTTTAGTAATGACAGAAATATAACTTTCATCTCGGTGAGCTTTTAGATAAACTGTAGCTTGGGTAATACCATTAAAATGGTCGATTAAAATACAGGAGTCTATTAATCGTTTCATATCCACTCCTCCCGAATTTTTTGCTGATATTCTAAGCCATCTCCTTTAGTCCAGATTGCCTGGGTTTTATCTAATAAAGCTTCAAAATCGGCTTCTGTCTTTTCATCCTCAACTACTTGAATGTTAATGGCTAACTTTGTTCCTGCTTTAAAGGGTAAGTTAGAGAGGATAATCTTCTGAGAATGATCGATGGTTAAATAGGTTTGATAACTATTCATAATTATTGACACGCAAAAACTATTGATTTAGGATAACAAAGATAATTATAATACTTTTGAATCACCGATAACCGTTGCAGTTTCATTGTTCTTAATAAAACTTAATATACTTCAATTTTCTCAAAAAAATCGACTGGCCTTTACAGGACTCGGATTAATGGGACTTCGCAAGAAACGTTAATCCAATAGTTAGGGTTTGCCGAAAGAAGCTAGATACAATTGAGTAACGCACAGAAAACGGGTTTCTCGGAGAAACCCGTTTTCTACTCATGCACTCATGCAAAAAGGGGAATAAATAATCAGTCTTTAATAACCAGATTTAGTATAACTACTTCTTGCATGAGTTCCTATCCTCAGCCAGAAATTGATTTTGTCCGATTTTACTGTCTGGAGTCTGTAGGGTTGATTCATGAATCAACCCTACCCCGGCAGCAATTGATTTTGTCGGATTTTACTGTGCGGGGGGAATAACTTCTAACGGAATACTTTCAGTTTCTCCATCTTTAGATGGATTGACATCGAGACTTTTTTCTGCATCTGGAGTTTTTTCCACCGCTTTAGTTTCTGAGGTGGGGGGATTTTCGGGGGGGACTTCTGGACTGGGGTTATTTTCTGGGATGGGGGTGAATTCCACCGGGGTTTCGCTTTCAGGAGAGGGGGAAACTTCGGGGGAAGGTTCGATATTACGGGTAGTTTCCGGGGGAGTTTCTTCTATCCGGGGAGATTCTGGGGTAGTTGCGGGGGTAGTTGCGGGGGTATCTGGGGGGGTGTCTTCGCTGGTTTTTTGTTCTTCCTGGGGACAGGCTGCCGATTCTAAACCGAGATGACATCGGACTTCCTCCCGTCCCAAAGATACGGCAATTCCCGACACCGACATTAATAAAGCTAGGATGGGTAAGATATTCTTCATAAAATTGACTTGATTCTACTCCTCGACATCACATTGTCTATTTTAGATAGGATCGAACTGATATTGAGAACCCCTTGGCCCTTCATTGCCGCGATTAGCACGCACCAAGGGAACTTGGTTAAAAATGTTAAAATCCGTGGTGCTTCCCTGCAAAGTGATTCCTCGATTTAAAGTTTCGACTACAGTAGCACGGTCAGAACTTTTAGCGATCGCTTCCCCTAATACTTTCATACTATCGTAGGCGGTAGCAGTACGCCAACTGACGCGACCGCGCCAACTTTTCAGCGCATCTTTGGCAAAAGGATCCGTTGCTTGGAAACTCCAAGGTACTGCTAGAACTAATCCGTCGATGCTATCCGCTCCTTGAATAAGTATATCTGGTGTATAAAGTTCATTTCCGCCTAATAAGAGCATTCCAGACGATTCTTGGGCAATAGCCACGGCTTGATCAATGCGATCGCCGTCTTTACTCAGGGCCAAAAATACCACCCTAGCGCCGGCTTGTTTGGCCTGATCTATGGCGGTTTTAGCGTTAAAATTGGCTTTGGTGGTGTCTATTTCCTTAACTATCTGGCCTCCCGGTTCTTTAATCGCTTTAGCAAAGGAATCCTTTAATTTTTGACTATAGGGACTATCGGAATTATAAAAAAGAACCACTGACGGAGAATTCTCTTGCTGACTAGCATAATTAGCCAAAGTTTTGGCCACTGCTTCCAGATAACTGCCTAAAACTTCCTGAGATTTATCCTCAAGGGGAATAGTTTTCAGGGTTGATTTTCCCGTTTGACTAACACTGGTAGTCAGGGGAGAAAGAATCGCTAATCCTTCTTTTTCGTAACTTTCAATCGCTTTTTGACTAAAAGGATCGATTCCGTGGCCCATAACTGCCAAAACTTGACCGGATTGTATCAGGTCATCAGCGATCGCTTTTGATTGTAACCCACCGCCATCATTAGCGATGACTATTTCCAAAGGATTACCCGGATTAGAATTATTAAACTCCTCTTGATACCTGGCCACACCTCGGAGAATTTCCTTAGCGCTGTTGGGGTCGTTAGCGATGGGGACAACGACGGCTATAGTATTTTGATTACCCTTTTCTCTGGCTTTGGCGTTATTGTAATAGATTTTGCCTTCCGGATCGTTTGCTTGGGGAGTGGCCGCTGGTTGGTAATCTGCGATCGCATTTGACCAATCTTCCCTTTTAAAGGCCGCTGCACCTTTTTCTTTGTTAGGAGTGGAATTAAGCAGTATTTTCTCACCTTGGCTAAATAAATCGGGATTTTTAGCCGTATTACTTACAAAAGTTGCCTTCGGTTGCTTGTCTGGGGTTTCTTCCCGGACGACTGGGGAAGCATCGGGTTTGGGAATGAGCATTTGCAATAGACTCCAACCCCCTAAACCTGCGGTTAAAGCGGTAATTATCAAAGCGAAGGGAAGTAACCAGTTAGATTTTTGACCGACTCTAGTTGTACCCCCCGGGGAGACGACAACTGTGGTTTTAACCGTGGTTGTTACGGGATCCATCGCTTCCCTAGGCAGGCCACAGATAGGACAATCAGGAGTAGTATTTTCGCAGGGTTCATGACCTCCCGCAATCGCTTGCGGATAAGTTTTACCATCTTTGGGGATACCGTCACATTGCCAAGTAGTCATAATCAGTTATCAGTTATCAGTTATCAGTTATCAGTTATCAGTGGGTAAGTTATCAGATTTGAGTTTTAAGTGAGCAGTATGTGTTAAGTGAGCAGTATTAAATAGCAGTTTCTTGCCATCTTTTCGCTGTTTACTGATTACTGTTTACTGTTTACTGGTCACTGTTTTAGGACGTTGTCGTAAGCTTTGGAAATAGAGGCCACCGATAAGCAGTAAAAAGAGGATATAAGCAACAATTTGACTGATATAGAGGTTTTGACGATAACCAAACAGGGATTTAAGGAGGAGTCCGGGGAAAGTGCGATCGCTCAAAATTTGGGAACCGTCCCAAACTTGAAAACCGAGAAGACAGGAGGAGGGGAGAGAAGGACAGAAATGGCGATAAAAAGGGTCAATTTCACTTAAAAGACTGATTCCTGCGTCGATATGTTTCAAAACACCGATGAGTAATCCGGCAACGATTAAGAGGAGGAAAGTCCCCATAATTTGGAAAAAGAGACGGATATTAATTTTTACTCCCCCCGCAAATAGGAGAATTCCCAACAAAGTCGCCATACTTAATCCTGCCACTGCACCGAGGGTTTGTAGCTGCCAATCTTTTTGGAATTGGGCCAGGATAAAGAGGACAGTTTCAAATCCTTCCCGCAAGACAGCGATAAAAACGAGCAGAAAAATCGCTTTTCCTGCCCCATTTTCCGCTTTTAAACCCGCTTTTACCGCACTTTCTACCTCATATTTCAAAGATTTGGCCTGTTGAGTCATCCAAATTAACATCCAACTCAACATCAAGACGGCAATCAGTCCAAAAGTGGCGGCCAGCAATTCCTTGAGCATTGGTACGAATGGACTAGGAGAGGCATCCACTTGAAAAAGGATTCCCCCTAGCAAAATACCGACCAAAACACTAGCCACTACTCCCGCACCGATACCACGATACACCCATGAGTTAAGTTGCGATCGACCCGATTTTTGTAAACAAGCGAGGACAATTCCCACCACTAAAGTGGCCTCGAAACCTTCCCGGAGAGTGATGATAAAAGTGGGTAAAGCGGAACTAAGATTCATAAGCTAGTGGATAAACTCTAGCTTTGATCCTAGCTCAAGCAAAATCCCGCAGCATCTTGCGAATTTCCAGATTGTGTAATTCTTCTTGTCCGATCATACCGCGAGCGAATTCTTCTAGGTAAATACTGGCATCTTCGACGGTTTCTAGGAGTGCTTTGTACAAATCAAGGGATTTTTTCTCATGATTGAGGCTCTCACTCAAGATTGCTTTGATATTGTGTTCATAGCTCTCCTCGATGGGGGCAATTTTTAAGCTAGGATGACCTTCTAAACCGGTGAGAATTTCCCCAACTTGTTGCGCGTGGGTGAGGGATTCCGTGGCCTGGGTCTGGAAAAATTGGACGATGGGGATGCGATGGGGACCTGTCACCATCAGGGAATAGTGGGTGTAACGGACAACTCCCGCTAGTTCAAATTCCATGATTTCGTTCAGTTGTTCGATGGTTTTGTCTCTGTCTAGTTCTCGCATAATATTCTCAATAATTTTTCTCTAATTGCAATTGTAGCTAATTGACTCCTGACTCCTGAATACTGATGGCTTAGATGTATAATTAATTTTTCTTAGGTATTGATCAGGGCGATCGAGTCAAAAAGATTTTAGTCGGGGGAATAGCAACTCAAGAGGTCATTAAAGGTTTCATTTTGTCTTAAACCATCGAAAACAAAGTTATTACGCACTAATTCGCCACATATATCCGGTTCTATGTCTAGAGCTTCGCGTAAACAGTCGATCGCTTTTTCTTGTTGACCGAGGGCAGCATAACAGCAGGCGGCATTATACCACGCATAGCGATCATCTCGATCGATTTTTAACAATTCTTCATAACAGGCGATCGCTTCTGGTAGGCGCTGTAATTCCTGTAGGATCACACCCTGTTGATACCAGGACCAGTAATCTTGCGGTCGGATATCGAGGGCGGTACGATAATTAAATAAAGCCTCTTGGGGATTGCCCCAATCCCGGAAAGCGTCGCCGCGACGATACCAGGCCCAATAATCCCGAGGTCGCGCCCCTAGGGCCAAGTCATAGGAAGTGATAGCGCGTTCGTAATTTTTCAGCAATCGATAGGCCTCCCCTTGCCGGTAGGCTGCCCAATAGTCCCCCGGACTATGACTTAGGGCCTGTTGAAAACAAGCGAGCGCTTTTTGGTAGTCTTTTAATTCCTGTAGATAAACACAACCTTGATCGTACCAAGCCCAATAGTTATCATCCTTTACCTGTGCAGCGTTAGAGTAACTTTCAGCCGCTTCTTCATACATTCCCAAGTCTTCTAGTATCATACCCCTTTTGTACCATGCCCAATAATCATCTGGATAATATTCTAAGGCTTTTTCGTAGCTGATTAAGGCTCCAAAATAGTCCATTCTTTCTCTTAAAATATTGCCTTGGTCATACCAATCCCGATAGGTATCCGGACGGCATTCGAGCGCTCGATAGACAGTGAGTAGATAGGTCATAGTTATTAATCTATAGTAATTAGGTTCGTCAGTCTTATCAGTTATCAGTTATCAGTGGGAGTGTTGGGTGAGCAGTGGGTGCTTTTTCCCTGAAAATTAGGTAGTTGACCACCTGAAAATCGATAAAACCCCACACCCTACACCCCACACCCCACACCCTGCCACCACCGAAAAGCTTTTTGCCGCAAACCCTAGTTATACTTTTAGAACAGATTCAGATCCGTTAAAGCGCCGAGACTGCTAGAGGAGACTAACTTGGCGAATTTGCCGAGAATTCCCGTTTTATAGCGTGGGGGGCGCGGTTGCCAATGGTGACGACGACGGGTTAATTCTTCCTCCGATACATTTAACTGCAAGAGACGCTGACGAGCATCAATAGTGATTTGATCCCCTTCCTCTACTAGGGCAATTGTACCACCCACCGCCGCTTCCGGAGCGACGTGACCGACCACCATGCCATAGGTTCCCCCGGAAAAACGACCATCGGTAATTAATCCCACGGAATCCCCTAAACCAGCGCCGATAATTGCCGAAGTGGGGGCTAACATTTCCCGCATACCCGGTCCGCCTACCGGTCCTTCGTAACGGACAACCACCACATCCCCGGCTTGAATTTTTCCGGCTAAAATTGCCTCTAAACAGGTTTCTTCCGACTCAAACACCCGCGCAGGCCCAGTGATGACCGGAGTTTTCACGCCGCTAATTTTGGCCACGGCCCCCTCTGTGGCCAGATTTCCTTTTAAAATGGCTAAATGGCCCTCTTTATAGACAGGATTGCTAAAAGGACGGATAACATCTTGGCCTGAGGGCGGTTGGTCGGGAATATCGGCTAAAATCTCGGCGATAGTCTGACCGCTAATGGTGAGGGCATCCCCGTGTAGCAAACCATTAACCAGGAGAATTTTCATCACTTGGGGAATACCGCCGGCTTTATGCAGATCTACGGTAACGTAACGCCCAGAGGGTTTAAGATCGCAGATAACCGGTACACGCTGCCGGATGGTTTCAAAATCATCGATCGATAATTCTACCCCGATGGTGCGGGAAATGGCTAAAAGGTGCAGCACAGCGTTAGTGGAACCCCCCACCGCCATAATTACCGAAATGGCGTTTTCAAAGGCTTTACGCGTCAAAATTTGGCTAGGGAGAATCTGTTTTCTAACCGCCTCGACCAAAACCTTGGCCGATTCTTCGGTACTATCGGCTTTTTCCGCATCTTCGGCGGCCATGGTCGAGGAGTAGGGTAAACTCATCCCCATGGCTTCAAAAATGGAAGACATGGTATTAGCAGTAAACATTCCACCACAGGAACCGGCCCCGGGGCAAGCGTTGCGTTCAATTCCGATGAGGTCTTCTTCACTGATTTTACCGGCGCTGTACTGTCCCACGGCTTCAAAGGAACTGACCACGGTTAAATCGCAATCTTTGTAGCGCCCCGGTTTAATCGTGCCACCATAAACGAAAATAGCGGGAATATTCATCCGGGCCATGGCAATCATTGCCCCCGGCATATTTTTGTCACAACCCCCGATAGCGAGGACTCCATCGAGACTTTGACCATTACAGACGGTTTCAATGGAATCGGCGATTACTTCCCTAGAAACGAGAGAATATTTCATCCCTTCTGTTCCCATGGAAATCCCGTCACTAATGGTGATAGTCCCGAAAAGTTGCGGCATTCCCCCCGCTAATCTGGTTCCTGCTTCGGCACGCATTGCTAAATCATTAATTCCCATGTTACAGGGGGTAATGGTGCTAAATCCGTTAGCGATGCCGATGATGGGTTTGCTAAAGTCCTCATCGCCAAAACCTACCGCTCTTAACATAGCCCGATTAGGACTGCGTTGGGTACCTTGGGTAACAATGCGACTTCTGTAGTTATCTGCCATAACTTTATCTTTCTCCAATGGCGGCTGACGGGTGCGATCGCGGCTCAAGTTCTCCAATCGCACCTTTATTTCTATTTTCTGACTTTTGGCCGCTCTGAGCAGGTTTTAGGACAGTCCATCTCTAAAGAAAATATAAAACTGTGGGATGATTCAGGGAACAGGAGGTAGCAGCGAGATTCTATCATCGATTTGAAAAAAGCTCTAAATCCTGTTTAAAAGGTATAGAAAATGGCGTTGCTGAATCAAGATATGAATACTAATTGTACATCCTATCCACAAGTTAGCTTAGTCCTAGGTTTGGAACAGTACCTAAAGGACAATTGATACCAAATCCGACTTATAAAACCCAGTTATGAATTAGTTATATTGAAGCCAACTATGATTGATAGGATAGGATGAGTTTTTAATTTTTCTCCTTATTTGTTGGTATTCAAAGAGAAGTGATCGTAAAGATTTCCAACTTAGTAAATTTACGAAGAGGAAATGCACACGATAATATCCCTTAAACATAGGAATTTGAGGTACTTTTGACTGTGGTTAATCAAGCGGATTTTATATCAGAAAGAGCAAAGGAATATAACTCTGATAGAGCAAGCTGTCTAGCTACATCGTCACTCAGTCAGCTTGAAAGCTCTTTATCAAAAATCTCAATAATATTAGGCATTGTATCAAATTTTTCAAAGACAATAATGTCACATGGCTCGCCATTTCTATCTTTATTAGAACGAGCATTCTCATCTAAATATTCATAAAATGTAGGTCTGTCAATGATGTCACTTCCATAGCCAATAATAATCATCTTGAGTTCATCCTGACTATTCAGCCTTTTACAGGTTTCATGAACCAACTTCTCAAAATCATTTTTATCATTTAATTCGCCGTCAGTGTATATGATAATAAATCCACCTTGATCAGGATCTCGAGTCAGAAACCAGTCATCAATGATGGTTCTCAGCGTAGGGACAATAAAAGTATTACCATCTGGCTGATTTTCCTTAAAAAGACCAGCTACTTGTGAATCGTCTTGTATCTGTGTTACTACACGAGCAAAATTTGGACTAAAGAAAGCAACTGTGATCTCATGGCAAATTTTTTCTTGGTCCATTCCTTCCTGATGCAGAATTCTGTAAATATGACCTTGGATTAGTTCTCGCAGTGCAATCCATCGTCTTTCATTCGCTAACTTAGGATCTCTTTCGGCCATAGATCCACTTTGATCAATTAACATATAAACCTTACGATTATAAATTTTAACACTAGGCATACTAGACCTCCTTAGTCCATTTAATTGGTGTTTAATTTCAAGAATCCATTGTTGATTGAACACTTCTTGATAAATCGGATTAGCGGGAAACAGAAATGTTTTTGATTGCAAAATCAATCCAGACATTAATAAATCCCATTGTAGCATACTCTCACTATCAAACTTAATCTTATTAGGATTACGGAGAATACGATGATATAAGTTGAGTGTTGGTAGAACACTGTTAGAATCATTATGGCTATTCCCTAAGCTAACAAAGTAATCATGAATTTGTTGAAAGTGGGAGTTCAAGGAAGGCAACCTTTCAGGCTTAAGAAAATAACATCTAAACAAGTTTTCAATCTGAGGGAGAATCTCTGAATCTTCTAGTATTATATTCTGATCATGGATGATTTTACATAAAATTTGTGTTAAGAACGGTTGACCTTGAGTCCAATCAATTATAGTTTCCGCAAGCGAAGAAGGATGATTTTTCAAGACCTTCTTGAGCGGCCCACACTGGCTACGGTGAAAAGGAGAGATTTCAATAATGGATGCTTGTGTCAATAAACTCTGACAGTCATCTTGAAAAAAATTTAAATGGTTAACGCACCCTGCTAAAATAAATTTAATATAAGGCAAGAAACTTTGATGATTTTCTGACAATAATTTCAGAAAGTTTTTTAAATATTCGTAAAATTCTTCATCCATCACATTTTCAAGGTTATCCAGAAAAATAATAATAGTTTTATCGGTAATTTTAAGGATTTCTTGTAAAGAGTTAATAAATTTTAGTTCAAAGCTATTTTCTTGGGTATTTTGCCATATCTGATTTAAAAGATTGAGTAGTTGGTGATCTTTGTCATCAAGTTTACTGTAGATTATTGTAATGATTTCTAAATAAAATGAACGTTCTGATAAGTTTTTTGAAAAGTTTTTAAAGGCAATTCCTCCCCATTTATATTTTAGCGAAGAAAAGTGTTTTTTCATTCGGAAAACCAAGCTTGTTTTGCCCACTTTAGGGGGAGCAAATAGACAACAAAAGGCTGAATGATCTTGACTATTCTGGAGAAACTTAAAGAGTTGTTCATCTGCTTGACGAGTAATATAAGTAGGATCATTAGGGAGTAAGATTTGACCAGGAAGATTAGGATAAGAATTTTCAGTAAATTTCTTGAAGTTATTCCATATATCTTGAATAAGCGAAGCTCCAGAATTAAATTGTATTTCTTCCATTGTTTACTCACTCCTCTGGTTTTTCAAGATTTTGTTTTTGGTTAGACTCAGAATTGTTAGTATTTTTAGATGCAGAGAAAAGTGATTGAAAAAAATCTTGCCAAGTTTCTAGTACAGTAGTAAATAAATCAATGGGGAGTAGAATTAACTTATTCAAATCAATTTCTGAAGATTTTTGGTTGATGCTTTGAACTTCCTCCCAGTGATCCTGATCAACTAATTCAGATAAACTTCGCCATCCACCAGCGTCTTCTAGGGTTTTTCTTTTTTTAGAGCCAGTAACGATTACTAAAATATCATAGTCAGAAGGTAAGTAACATCGACCAATTTCTTCAGATAGTTCATTTTTCATCTGAGGCACATTTTTACCAATTTTTTTGATTAATTCTGGGGCTTCACCAGTAGGAATTGTGTAAAAACTTTCTGGGAAAACTAACTGGTATAACTCTTCAAAACGGGGATAAAACCCATATTGATTATTTTGAATATCGTCGGATAATTGAGTGTCAATATCTTTTAAAAAAAGAACGGCTCTGTCAATTTTTTCCGCTAAAGATTCTTGATTTTCCTCTTTTAAAGTGAAAGCGGCCATTTGACGAAAGCCAAAATCAGTTTTCTCATTATCTTCTGCAAGCCATACTACATCAACTGTGATCTGACGGGGTTCAGAATCTTGACGAGGAATTTTTTTAGGTTGCATTTGGCTTGTTATACTATCAAATGACTCTTGAATTTTGTAAGGCTCAATTCCCGTTATCATTAAAAGAAGTTGGTTTGTTGGTAATCTTTCTAAGACGAGAGAGGGAGAATCTTGTGCAATTAAATTGGTCGCTGTTGAAGATAACGGTGGAATTCGAGTATTAATCTTCCCGTCCTGACTAACTTCTAGCCAACGGTAGTCTTGTTCAGGTTGATAATACCCGCGACTTTGAACATAAATCTTCATGATTACCTCCTCTATTTAGGTCTTTTTAAAAAGAGTAGTGGATGACCCTGTATGATCGTGAAACCGTCTATATTTTCTTTGCGGCTTTGAGCAAAGGTTTTAACTGCTTGGCCAAAAGGAGTTTCATCTCCACCAAACAATTCACGAATTGTTCTCAATATGGGAGAACGTTCAACTAATAATTGATCATTACAAATCTTGAATAAAAAACTCAGAAGATAGCGAAGTAATTGATCTCCATTTTCGGGTTTATAACGAGCGTCTATACTCGTTTTACGAAACCAAAATCGAGGTTTATTACCATCTTCTACTTCATATTTCCAAAAATGCAAACATCCAACTGTTTGAACTGGGGCTGTAATGACTGCTATGTTCTCAGAGCGGCCTTGCAAAAAGGCTAGTAAAGGCTCATATTTTTCCTGAATATGAGCTATCAGTTTTTGACTAGGTTGTTTTTCTTGTACATAGTAGTTGCCGTCTTTGTCTTCGATTTTTTGTACATAGGTTTCGCATTTAACAGGAGCTAAAATAACTAGCTTAGGGTTTCTAGGGTTGGCACAAGCGGCTTTTAATAATTCAAGGACTTCTTTAGGTTGGTTTCTTGATTGATGCCATTTTCCACTGTCATTAGATATATCCCAATCTTTACGGTTTTGAAAATTTTCTCTTTTGGGTTCTAACATAGCGGGTGTATCAATGGTGACGATCACTCCATAGGACTCTTGAATTAACTTTTTAACAAATTCCCTTTCCATCTTATCTTTTGAAGTCAGATATCCCCCTGGATAATCTCTAAAAATAAGCCTTATTTTACTATTCTTATAAACTAAATCAAAAACATATTTCGGTAAAGAATCAGGACCAGCAATTGCCTTTGTACCTTGGAGTCCTTTATCTCGCTCATCTGCTCTCATTTGATTTTGTAAACTTTTTAATTGTTCCAAGTATTTATCCAGAATTTTTTTAGTTTCTTCATCAGGAATTAATTTAAAATCAATATCTTTGGCAATACGTTCCAACTTTTCATACATCGCCAACAGAAGCGTTGTTTTGCCTACACCACTTGCTCCTAACATCGTAATTTGAAATTCGTTTCCTTTTGGGTTCATAAGAATGAGTTCCTTGTAAAGTTAAGTTTGACGATAATTAATTGACAAATTGTAATGCTTGCAGTTGATTGACTTGAGCAACTTGTTCAACTGCATTGAGCCACTGTTGACGATGATTTTGTTCGGTATCTCCTCCAAATTCTTCTGGCCAAATATAAAATTTTTGATCATACTGGAAAATCTCCCATGCTTTTCTGACACCTTCTGAACGAGTAATTTGATCAACAAATTCTTCAATTTCGATCAAGATTTCTTTTCCAGGCTTAGAAGATATTTTCGAAGGTAATTCAACTTCACAATGAAAAATCACTTCGCCATGAATGATTTCTAAATTATGTTGAATTTCTTCCGCTTTTTTTTGCTTAATTTCTGGGGTATCTTCGTTCCCGCCTGGTATTTTGGTTAACTCCATATTAGTTTTATTAGGATTAAAATTGTCTAGGTAATCTCTGACTACGGAACGAATATGATTTCGATAAGTCATCTCAAAATTAGCCAAGGCTTCAAGAGGTTGTTTCAGAGGTTTTAAAGAGTCATCATCTGGGATAATTTCTACTAATTTTTTCAAGAATTGAGATCCTTGAAGATTAACTAACTGAGGAATATTCCCTAAATTAAGAGACTCTCTTAAACTTTGACTTACTTTTTCTTTCGCTTCTTCTACTTTTCTGCTCATTCCATTTTCCATTGAAGTAAAATTACGAGTTAAATGAGTACGAACATCATGTAAGTAATTAGAATAAGTTATCTTCCAATCTTTTTTTTGTTTTATGTACCCTACTAAAATTTGTTCAATATCAGGAATTCCTGTATCATTTTTACAGTTTTCAATAACGGAAATTACTTCTTGCCTAAAATTATTTTCATCTTCATTTTTTTCTGAGTTTAAATTATCCACCAATCTATCAAGATTATATGTAATAGCAAACCAAGAATTTTCGTATAAACTAGACATTTTATGCTGTTCATTGACATATGACTTAGATAAACCAGTAGTCCAATCTTGTCGAGCTTTTGCTAATTCTTGGGCCACTCTCTGTTGAAGTTTATTCAATTCCTCTTGATAAGTTCTAACGTATTTTTCATCTAACGAAGTAATGTTATCTATCATATAGTCTAAAACTAGATCAAGAACACGATTAGCTTCGTTAGAATCATTGCAATTAGCAATTTCACATCTCACAACATCAATGTGTTTGCTTTGAATAGTGTCCTTGTGATCCTGACAACCTTCTAGATTACTATTATCATAGTTAAGAATCATAAAAGAACGCCTATTCAAAGAATCTAAAGCTTGATAGGCTGTTTTATATAAATCTGTATCTCTCGGTTCCCATCCATAACGTTTGTCGTCACGATCAGGACGACGAATAAAAAGAACTATATCAACTTCTTGTCCTAAAGTTTTGAACATTAAATCCTCATCTCCCAGTCGAGTATCGCCTAAACCCGGAACATCAACCAAGGCAATCTGTTGTACATCTTGATTGGGAAAAGGACAAGAAATTTTCACGGAATTGACCGCTAAATGATCGAAAAAAATCAATTTTTTTTTCTCATCTCTTGGTTGAGAAACATATTTATAGATTTCAGATTTAGGAACACTCGATAAGATTTTAGGTGAGCCTGTTTGTAAGTGAGGTTTGTATGATTGTAAATGGTCATGATAATCATCTTTTAAGTGTCCATAAATGCTTTTTAAAGTCGCATTGCCCTGTTCGTAAGAAAAGTCAGGAACAGGGAGAGGTTTTTCAAAATCTTCAATCGTCCGGGGAGGAGTCAGTTTTAAGGCTTTATAATAAGGAGTAATGACAGTTGTCAAAAAGGATTCTTGTGTGTGAAAAGTCACCTCACCTTCGGTTTCTCCTTCCTTATACTCAATCTTACTCTTACACGCTGTACAAGCTGCTCCTTCTTTTGCTGGAATTACATCATTGCCCAATCCACTAATCCTTTGTAAAAAAGTGCTTTTTCCTTGACCCATTAAGCCAACAACACCAATATTGATCGTTCCTCGTTGATAGCGATTCATTAGATCAGTTAAACGATTTATTTGATGGGAAATGTTAACAGATATATCTGCCAAGTTAACCTGACAGGGGGACAAGACCTCTCAAAGCATTGTCCACAAAGGTTTTGAGGCTCCTCAGTTACAAACAGATACATCGCTTTCAGCCAAAAAGCTAACGAAATAATCAGGGATTTGGGCGAGCTTACTAGAAATATTTATCAACAACGGGGGGTGAGCTGCATCGAACTTTTTCGCTCCAACACCCCAAAAAGCTTGTGATGTAAGGAGTTCAGCCAGCTTGTCCCCCTGTCAGCAAGTTAACAGTTCTTAAGAAATCAATTACTGCGGCTTCCTTTGATTCTCCCATCAGTCTAACTCTGAGACTTTCGAGCGTGTCTATATTTCCTTTAAGGGTTGTTAAGTTGTTATTGACTTGTTTAATCTTAGAAACGAGAGGTTCTCTTTTTTGGACAATTTGTTGAATCTTGGTGCGTCTTGACATGGTGATATTCTCAGTACAGGATAAAAAGCTTAAAAAGTAGATAAGAGTAGGATTTTCTAAGAAATAGAACTGATCTCAAAAACCCCCACAAGTCAGTATAGCGAATTAAAGCAAGCTCTTAAACCCCATTTGGTATGGCAGGTCGCCAGACTCTCATTTTTGACCTTGGTAAATTGTTGTAATTTGCCAGAAATTAACAGCATTGCCTGTTGTAGCGCAGGAATAATATCTGAATCGAGGGGTAACGCAGATTCTAGGGTTACGTTGGTTGTGAGGTTGTAAAGGGTATTAGGCATGGGATGAACTGGGGATAAAAAAGAGAATTAAACAGGATTCAGCGATATTTTGGTGGCAAAATCGATAAATTTGCACAACAATATCCCAAATATCCCAATGGACAACAAAGCCAATCGAGAGATTAGGAGAATAATTGGTTAGGGAATATCAAATTGATCTAAAAACTCATCCGCGAGTCTAGCATAAGCTACCTAGCTATGTCAAGAAGTTTTCTGTAATTTCACAGAAACTTTAGAAAAATTTAAGTAATTACCCCGTGTGCAACTATATTTTTAGTCTTGATTTACAAGGCTTTCAGAAATCAGCAGAGATAAAGTATCCTCTGTAACCCTGATTCTGTCGTTTTTAGTTGCACATCGCGTGCAATTATTCCTTCTATGTCCTGGGTTATAACTTTTGAGATTGTCTGGGCTGCTACCGGTAAGGCGATGTTTATATTGTTAAGTTGTGTTAATAGCTTAATTTCTATGGTTTTCATAGTCTAAAAACAATGGTTATCCTCTTGTGTGAATAGGAGGAAAATCTAAGCTGGTATCTCCAATTCAGTCGCTCATAACTAGACAAGAGAAACTGTAGCGATTAATAAGTGCCTAAGCAAAATTAATTACACATTTAAGCCGCTACTCTGTCACTAAACACAGAAAACGGGTTTCTTGAAGAAACCCGTTTTTTTGGGCGACAAACCAGAATTATTCAGGTTGGATTAACTGATTTAAATAGCCTTGAAAATCTGAGATTGAGTCAAGAGTAATCGCTTGTCTGTGGAGATTTTTTAGAAGAGAAGTGTCTTGAATTTGGCTAATCTTATTAACCAGTTCAGAAGGCACATTCTCAAACCGAATCTCAAGGGCATCAATGACAGATTCTCGAGCTTTTTGAATCATCCCTTTTTCCATTCCCATTCTTTCAACACTGGTAATATAAGGCATTCTTTTTTCCTCCTCGTACTGATTTAATTCCTGTTGAAACTCCTGTTCTAATTCAGCGGGTAAGCTCATCAGCCAATCGATAAACTTAAAGAGGTTGAGAATATCCTCTCGTTGATAACCCTGTTCGTACAACCGTTTAGTTAATGTTAGTTTCGCTTCCTTGCGCTTTTTTCGGTTTTGCCGAGTTTCTAAAGCTTGGAGATGCGCCATCACGACTGTAGCAAAAGGGTTACGGCTGGCTGCTAAAGCTGACCACTGCTGCTTAAATTCTAGCAACTTGACGACCGGAAAGCGAAAACTCACTTGACAATCAAATAACTCACGCTCAAATTGATTGGGTCGCCAAGAAGCATTATCATCACCTAAAACTGCCAAACTCGCTACTGAACGCCTGTAACGATCATAAATGCGATAGTAATAGACAAACATCCGTTCAGCAAAGTCAATTTCTCGCTGACCCTGGATTTCTATGTGGATTAAAACCCAGGTCTCTTCTCCCGCCATACGATAAATTTTCACCAACTTATCGACGAGACGTTTGCCTAACTCAGCATCGCGCACCACTTGTTGAAGTTCTTTGTCGAGAAATTCAAAGCCTTGATTCCAATCAATACCCGCGTGAGCTTGAGGAAAAAAGAAGGAAACAAAGTCTTCAAAGTAGATTTCTAAGACATCTTTCCAAGGAGTATCAAAATCAGTATTTGGGTTATTCATTTCAGTTATCAGTTCTCTTGAACCACCGAAGTAATTTTTGTGATATACTGTACTTACGCAGAAAACGGGTTTCTTTGAGAAACCCGTTTTCTCCAAAAGGCGATCGCTAACGGAAGAGCTAATCTGTTAAAGTATTTAACCAATTGATTAAATCTTCAACCGCAGAGAAGTCGAATAAAGCTTCTCCTAATGCTTCGACATCATCAATACTTAACTGCATAATTTTAGTTTCTAATGCAGGATTAATCTCCCCTAACTTGCGTTTAAGTTGACGAAGAATCAATGTCTTTTCGCGTTCGATACCTTGTTCGATACCTTGACGCATCCAACTGGTAGTAATTTGCATAACTCCCTCCTGTACGGGTTGACTAAATGTGCTAATCTCTTCTTGGAATTGTATCTCTTCCACTGGATTAAGATTGAGATATGTATCAATAAATCCAGAAATTAATTGCATTCTCGCCGCATCTAACCTTAAAGTAATTAACAAGCGCAGACATTCCGCCTTAACCTTAGCTCGCTCTTTGTCTGCAATAGGGTGATCCAGAAAACGGGTTTCTTCAAGAAACCCGTTTTCTATTCAATCTCCTGACTCCTGACTCCTAACTCCTGACTCCTAACTCCTAACTACTGATAACTGATAACTGATAACTGATAACTGAAAAGTTTCGCTAATCTTTAGATAAATTGCCAGAAACATACCAAGTAAAACCGCCGCCGATAACTGCCATAACTGCTAAAGCTAATAGTACTGGTCGGAGTCCGAATTGAGTTTCGGCGATACCCGCGACAGCTAGGGGTAAAGAGAGGGCAATATTAACGGCATTGTTTTCTAAACCAAAGACTTTACCGCGCATTTCAGGGGGTGTATCTGCCTGTAGGGTAGTTTGCATGGGAACCCCGACTAAAGCGGCAAAAATCCCTAATAAAGCGGTCATAGCGAAGGCTAAAATTAAACTCTTTGTGGCTAGAGATAAACCGATTAAAGCTGCCGCCATACCCAGGGAACCCCAGAGACTTAATTGGGTGTGGGAGAATTTTTGGCCCCAATAACCCAAAGTAATGGCACTAACTGCCATTCCTGCACCACAGGAGGCTAATAAAAAGCCGAATTGAGAAGCTTTTAACCCGGGTAGTTTTTCCGCCATACTGACAGCTAATACCGATAGAGCAGCAAAAATACAGAATAAGATGACTAATTGAATCAGAGCGTTACGAACTTTATGATTTTTGTTGAGGTAACGAATGCCGTCGCGGATGTCTTCCCAAACATGGGGCTGTTCTGCGGTAGGAATAACATATTTTTCGTTAGTTCGTAGGATAATTAGAATTAAACCAGCAATTACATAAAAAGCACCGACAATCATCACTTTGCCAATATCAAATTGTCCGGCTCTCGTGCCGAAAATGCTATCGGCAAAAGCTAATACTGGTTCACCGATGGCAAAACCGATAATTAATACCGCCATGGTGGTTAAAGTGTTGAGGGAATTAGCCGGTAGAAGATGACGACGTTTTACCACTAATGGCAGGGTAGATTGTTCGGCGGGGGCAAAAAATTGGGTTAGGGTGGAGACAAGAAAAGTAATGACTAACAATAGGAAAAAACCGAAGGGTAAATTAAATTCTCCCTGTAGCCGGTAATGCCAATTTCTTAAACCGTCAGGCAACCAACCGAGGGGAACGGCTAAAGTTTGCTCGCGCACTAACCATAATAATAGGGGAATGAGGAGGACAAAAGCCCCGCGTAAAAGGTTAGAAATAACTAAAACTTGTTTTTTTAACCATCTATCAACATATACACCCGCCACCGAACCCACTAACACCGCCGGAATTGTATTAGCAATCATTATCGCCGATACCCAGCCACTAATCGACTGATCGGCTTCTTGGTAATGGGTGGCAATTAGGGATATCATCAGGACTAAATAGAATTTATCCGCTAATTGGGAAAAAATTCCCCCCGCCCAGAGAATGAGAAAGCGCGGGTTTTTTAGCACTGGGGCAAAACCCTGACTAGGATTGGATTTGGGCGCACGTTTAGGCAAGCGGTTCATGGTTTCTGTGTTGGATTGCCTCGGTGAGGAATCGGAAGAATTAAAAACAGGTGTGGAGGAGTCGCTAGAATTAGCGTCGCTAGTTTCTGAGTCAAACAGTTGCATTATGATAACTTTTACTATCTGTTTAAAATTCTAAGGGAGATAAACCCTCAACTAATGCCGAGGAGCGAAAAGTTTTTCCCAGATGATATTGAGTATAGCGGCGCAGCAGGCGATCGAGGTTAATCCAAGCTAGTTCTGAGGCAAGGTTTTCTGGTGGGGGAAAATCGGTTTTTCCTAGGCATTGCAGTAATTGCAGTTCTTGCAACGTCAGTTTACTATCGATTTTGGGTGGGTTGATTATTTCTGTTAGGGCAGCTAGATCTATTATTCCCCCTGCCTCGAAACTAAATCCTAGGCAATTGTTCCCAATTAAAGCTTTTCCCGTCAACAGGCAGTTATGGACTTGCGGCACTAAACCGGCAATTATTAAGAAATGAAAAATTGCTTGACAAAGATAGGGAAGTATGTATTGATTCTCGTCGAGGACTTCAATTCTGGCCAGATGGCCGCAGATTAATTCGTATAATTCCCTCTGGGGTTGTTCACTCAGGGCGATCGCCAAAACCAGTTCGCAGAGGTATTGGCTAACGGTGAGTTTGGCGAGATTTTGACTTAATTTGGGATAAGATTCAATAGTTTCGGCTTGAACGACCTTATCTAGGGATTTTCCTGCGACTATTAACAGATTATTGACCACAAATAGTTCACTTCTACCCCGGAGGGAAGATTTATACTTGCGCGCACCGGGGGCAATGGCTCTAATTAAACCATATTCGGCGGTCAAAATAGTTAAGAGGCGATCGGCCTCTCCGAAGGCCATTCCTTGTAGATTGATTCCAGTAGCTTGATAGGTACGAGACATCATTGATAGCAGTTATCTTAATGGTGAGGTAGGAAGTTTTCGTTTGGGGGAGACTCCGAGAGGACTCCCTCTAAAACCTACACCCTGCTCCCACGAAAAACTTTTTCGGCAAACCCTAGCTAATTGTCTCCCCAAGAAGACTTGAGCTAATCGCCAAGCAAAAGGGGAACTATGGAGGAGATGCTATGGGGGTTAGCGGACTCGAACCGCTTTAGCAATCTCAAAACTGGCAACTACATTATCTGAATTTCTCTCCCAGTCAACCATTGAATAAAAATGGGAGAGAAATGGGAGAAAGTTTAATCGGGGACAAGGTAATTTCGATGAGTATAATGACTTATTGAAGTTTTGGGACAAGAAATAAGCGGAGTTAAGGGAACACAAGGGAGTTAACCTTAAAAACGAAAAAGGTAAAACTATCAGTCTGAGATTCACTTTAGCAGGTAAGATAGTCGCTAAGTTATATGTAATGGGCGGAGTCGGACTCGAACCGACATGAGGGGCTGCCTCGCCACATTTTGAGTGTGGTGCGTCTACCAATTTCGCCATTCGCCCTTGGCATTAGTTTTATCATTATAACCTATTTTTGGCCCCTTTAACAAATTTTGATAATCGGGGGAACTGGCCCAACGATCGATTTCTCGCGCACGCAGGACGGGGAGGGGATGGGTTAACTGTTGGGTTTGCAAACCCTTTAACATTTCGCCCATTTCCGAGGTGCTGACGGCATCGTAGGACTTGGCCTGATCGATAAAAGCCTCTAAATTTAATAAAGGTGCGAGACTGGGGGAACCCCCGGCTAACTTCATTAACACCGACATGACGATTTTTGGGTCTTGAACTGCCAATAAAGCCGCTCGATCGCAACTAAACTCGGCGCAGCGCACCCATGCTAACATTCTCTCCTGTAGGGATCGTGCTAACATTGTCCCCCAATTGGGCAGTAATCCCGCCGCTAGGACCATAATATTGGCTAAAGTCAGATAAACGCCGTGTTCACATTTGAGATGACCTAATTCGTGGGCCATTACCGCTTGAATTTCTGCGGGAGTCAGCATTTCAATTAGGGAAGTGTGCATCACCATAAACGGTTTTTTGCCGCGCATGGCGAAGGTATAGGCGTTAGGAACGGGGTTTTGTTGAATGTATAATTGAGGTGGTTCTAAGTCGAGAACTCGGCAAGCTTCTAGGAGGAGATTATGCAGGTCGGGTAATTGTTTTTCTCCCACCAAAACACTAGCAGCAATATTATTTAAGTAAAAGAATTCCTCAGCAACGGAACCTAATAAACTTCTTACGGCTATATCTAACCCAGGCAATTGTTTAAGGGAATTAGTGGCCTCTAGGTCGATGGGATGCCGAAAATCATTGGCTTTTAAGCCGAGTAATAACTGTTTTGATAATTCCATATTCTTATTCATTTAACCAAACTTTAACGCGTTCTAAACTTTTCCAATCGGGTTTTCTAGCTAAACCATCGGCGATATTTTCATCCACTTCTTGGCGAACTTCTTTGTTTAAACTAATTAATTGTTGCACCAGTTCGATATGTTCCCTAACTCCGGCGGTTTTGGTTTCCAACATAGCTAAAACCAAATTGATCCGGTTTTGGGGGGAAACTTTATCGAGTTTAACGGCTTTTTGGGCGGCTTTTAGGGCTAATTCCGGTTTATCGGTGAGCATATATAACCAAGCCAAACAGGACCAAACGGCGGCATTTTTAGGAGTGCGATCGCTTAATTCTTTAAATTCGGGCAATAAACTGGCGGCACTTTCTCCCTGTTGGTAGCGTTCTAAACCTTGTTCGAGGGTAAAATTGGCGGTTTCTGTCATTTTCAGTTGCGGGGTTAATCAAGGAGCAAATTTAACGGTTATCGGTGTATTAGCCATGGTTAATACAATTCACCTTCATCTAGTATTCTAGCAAAATTTGTCCCCTTGTCAGTAAAATTTTAAAAGACGATGCCCCGTTCTCGCCAGATCATCAATAGGCCACTCATCGAAACGAATAACATCACTGCTTGTTTAAATTGTTGGGGACTCATTTTTTCTAAAACTTTTTGTCCTAACCAATTACCTGGCCAGGCCGCTAATCCTAATAATAAACCGTAACCGAGAAAGGGCAGATGTAAAACTCCAAAGGCTGCGTAGGCGATTAATTTGGCCACATGAACTACTACCATGTGAACGGATTTCGTTGCCACCATTGGTTCTTTAACTAGCCCATAGTTGATATAAAACAGGTTCATCATCGGGCCGGTACTACCGACTAATCCCGACAGGAAAGCGTAGATAAATCCCGAGGGCATAAAATACCAAGTTTTAATCTCAAAAAAAGGATTTTCTTCTTGGGGAAATAATTGTTTAAGCGAGGAGAAAACCAGAAAAATTCCCAAAACTAGCGGCAACCATTTGAATTGTAAATGGGCAAAGACAAAAGCACCGAGGGTAGATCCCATAATTGCCCCGGGTAAATACCACACCGTCGAGGGCCAGTCAATGGCGCGCCAATACATTCCCATGCGTTGGACGTTACCGAGTAGCATCCCCGTGGTCAAAACCGGAGGAATGACGGCAGCATCGAGAAACCAACCTAAAACGGGGAGTAGAATCAGGGGACTGCCCCCACCAGCAAGGGTACTAAAAAACCAAGCTAGACTACCTGCCAACATCAAGGTAACAATGATCATCGAGTTGTAAAGTTAAGTTAAAAAGAGCTACTTAATCTATTATGATATCCTCTTTGGGGTCTTCATCAGTATAATGCCATTCCACATTGGGCATAGCCTCGAAAGCTTGCCGGACGTAATCCTCCCAGAGTTTCCGCATTTTGGCTAGGTAGGGATCTCCTAGGCGCAATTGTAACTTATGACGTAGGCTTAGGCTATTCGCTTCATACATACTCAAATAGATAGGCGGTCCGACGGAAATATTCGATTTCATGGTCGAATCGATGGAAAGTAAGGCACATTTAGCCATTTCCTCTAGGGGTGTATCATAGGTAATAGTGCGATCGAGAATCGGTTTACCGTATTTAGTTTCACCTATCTGTAAAAAGGGCGTTTCTTTGGTGGCTTGAATATGATTTCCCTGGGGATAAATCAGGAATAATTGCTGGTCTTCTCCTTTAATTTGTCCCCCAAGAATAAAGTTACATTTAAAATCAATATTATCTTGTTCTAGCCAAGTTCTTTCCCTAGCTTGTACTTGACGACTTTTATCACCGATATAGTGGGCGATATCGTAGAGATGATTCAGAGAATGGAGATTTTTATCCTCTTGATTGTGCAGGTCTCTTTTTAGTTCGTGAATCACTCCTTGGCTAATCGATAAATTGCCGGATGTGCAGACCATAATTACCCTTTCTCCCGACACCGAAAAATCAAATAATTTCCGATAGGCCGAGATATAATCGACTCCCGCATTTGTACGAGAATCCGCCCCCATAACAATGCCAAAACGATTGATAATTCCTAAACAGTAAGTCATTTTCAGTTATCAGTAAACAGTAATCAGTGAACAGTAATTAGTAATTAGTAATCAGTAATCAGTAAAGAGTGATCGGCGAATAATACCATTTAAAACTTAAAACTTAAAACTTTAATCTGATAACTGATAACTGATAACTGATAACTGAATTAAGCCATAACCATACCACCATCGACGTTAAAGACTTGACCAGTGATATAAATAGCGGCGGGATCGGCGGCTAAAAAACGCACCATTCCGGCTACTTCTTCCGGTTTTCCATAACGGGAGAGGGGGATATATTTGAGAATTTCATCTGCTTTGAGGTCATGAGTCATATCGGTTTCAATAAAGCCGGGGGCCACGGCATTAACAGTAATGCCTCGACTGGAAAATTCTTTGGCTAAAGTTTTCGTTAAACCGATAACACCAGCTTTAGCGGCGCTGTAATTAGATTGACCCGGATTACCCATCAAACCGGATACAGAAGTGATGTTAATTATGCGGCCGCTTTTCTGTTTTAACATCAATTTACCGACGGCGCGAGTGCAGAGAAAAACCCCGGTTAAATTGAGATCGATGACCGCTTGCCAGTCTTCTAATTTCATTCTTAACATTAGGGTATCCCGGGTAATACCGGCATTATTAACTAAGACATCAATATGACCGAATTTTTCCTTGGTACTGTCCACTAAATTATCCACTTCTTCGCTTTTAGCCACATCTGCTTGTAGAGCGATTGCCTTTCCCCCAGCCGCGGTAATTTCTTCGACAACGGCATCGGCAGCACTGCTAGATTTAGCATAGTTCACCACTACAGTAGCACCCTGGCTGGCTAATTCCAAGGCGATCGCTTTACCGATTCCTCGCGAGGCCCCGGTTACTATGGCTACTTTGTCTTGTAAATGCTGGCATTCTGCGGGTAATAGTTTCATAATTTTCTGCATTCCCCAAATAATCGTCAAATCTCAAGAGAAAACTCTGTACTGATAACTTTGCTCAAAACAATTCATTATCTCACAAGCGGGTTAATTTGACCGCAGCCATCCTCAAGTGCGATCGCTCTGTCCCCACTTTCCTGTATAGTATCAGGGAGAATTGGCCGCCACTAATTGATCGAGTTGTTGCTGCATCAAATAACAGACTTTCTCATAACATTCGCGTACATAACGGCGGTCCCGGGCCGCTTTTTTGCCGTAACGTTCAAAAATAATTGGGGGACAAACCCGCGTCTGTATCGGCACAGGTAAGGGAATATTCGGCAAGGGACCGATAGCTAGTCCCCAGGGTAAACCGAAATAGATGGGACAGGTCCCGGGGTCAATACCGAAGGGCCAAGGCATACCCTGTTTATGCAATTCTTTTAATTGAGGATAAATATCGTCGAGGACAAACAGGGTCGAGTGAGCGCCGTGGGAAATGGCGGGAATAATCGGCACTTCGTACTGTAAAGCTAGTTTAACAAAAGCTAGATTACCGGCAAAATGAATTTTATTTCTTAAACTGTGGGGACGGAAAACATCCGTAGCACCTCCTGGATAAATTAGTACACTAGCACCACTATTCAAAGCTGCAATCGCCATTTTCGGATGTGCATGAACGGCCCCCATTTGGGCCGCTAGATTAGCTTGGGATGGAAAAACTCGCCAGACTCGCGAATCCATCAAACCATAGATTAAGCGCTCGCTGCCAAAGCGCTGAAACCAATCATACATCATCATAAACATATCGGGAGCCGCTAAACCGCCGTTATGGGAGCCGATGAATAATACTTGTCCTGAGGGGGGAATATTTTCCCAACCATCGGTTTTAACGCGAAAATAATGGTGATAAAACCAATCCAGAAGGGGGACAAATTTTTCGATCACTTGCGGATCCCGATCCTCTAATGACCAACCGGTGAGGGTATCAACAGGGGCCTTGGCCGCTTGTAGGGATAATTCGGCAAAAGTCGCCGTAGATGAGACAAAAGAACTAAAAATCTGCATTGATGCCCAGTTGATAATTTAAGCGCACCTTATTATCGCAAATTTCTGTTAAAAAACCCATCGTTTTAGAACGGCTTTCCTCGATAATTCTATCATTTTTAATGTCTAATCTTCACAGTTGAACCAATTTTTATCTAATAATTGCTCTAAACTGTAAGGACATTCTGAGGGAAAATCGCCAGAAAAACCAGTTTTTTGTTGAACATAATCGAAAGCATCCTGATAGATTATCGGTAATTCCTCAGCCAAATAATTCTGTAAATTCGTCGTTAAATATTTTCTTAATTGAGTGCGAAAACTGATAATTTCCGCTCGCCAATGATTCCGATTTATTTCGGCTTCTGTTGTCCAATATTGTAAAAGTAATAAATGCCTGATCACTTGTTCAAGTAAGCTACTGACTCGGTTTTTATCTCTTTTACTCAAGCTTTCTAATTCCTCAATTAAATGGATTACATCTAATTCATCTAAGCGATTTTCCTTGAGGATTTTTATTGTTTCCTCTAACCAGAGATGTTGATCGATTTCGTAAAGTAGAGGCAGGGTTTCTCCTCCCTCTACTTGCCAGGGATTCTGATTTAAAGTTTTCATTGAGTTGTTGGCGGTTTTTAATAGGAAATAAGCACCCTCATATATATATTAGGCCACTTTCTCCTAATTTTGATAGTGACACAGGAAAAATCACCGTCCCGCCAATTCTCGTTCATAGTATCATTAGTGCATAGCCAATTTTGTAGGGTGCGTTAACGTAGTGTAACGCACGTCTTTACTGACTCAAGCTATTAAAATATGTCGGATGACTTAAAGATTGGGTTTAATTTATAACTCTACCCAATTCTCTAAACTTAATCCTTCAACCCTCAATAAATCACTGTCATTAGAAACAACAATTAAACTTTTAACTATAGCAGTAGCAGCAATTAAAATATCTTCTGTTTGTATGGGTAATCCTCTTAATCTAAGATCAGCATGAATTTCGGCTGCTTTTTCTAAAATAGCTAAATCATCTAATAAAATAATTTGATAATCCTGAGAAAGTTTGTTAAATCTTTCTCTTTGTTTAGGTGCAGCAACTGCCAAAAATCCTCTCTTAATTTCAAAATAAGTAATGCAACTGATAAAGATACTTTTTCTTTGAGCTTTGACATCTTCAATTTTTTGATAAACTTTAAGATCACGCTTAATAATCAAAGAAACGATATTAGTATCTAACAAATAACTCATAATTACCTATTTACGCTTAATTGCTTCATCGAAAATAGCCATTTGTTCAGGAGTAAAATCACCGCCAATTTTTGACAGGATTTCTGTGGACATAATAAAGCTACAATGCTCTTTCAATTCTGCCTCTGACATAGTGTTAAATTCCTCAAAAGGTAAATTTTTTTCAAATAATTCAACCAAATGTTTCACTATTTCTGAATAATTAAGCTCCTCTTTAAAGAAAGGACGGTCTTCCATTAAAATAGAAACAACTTGCTCAATTCTCTTAATCATCGATTTTTGTCTGACATCAGTTGATAACATATTTATGCCGCCAGTAAATTTTCAATAATATTTATCAACTGCCAATATATCAAGTTTCTCGTGGTTATGCAACATCGTGAGTTCGATCTCGAATAGATCCCTGTAACGGTGTCTTGAGTGGGATGTATCACCATTCTCATCCGATGGTGATTTCTACCATGTCGAAACTGTTTGGGGTGAAGATGTCTTTATGGTTAAAAGACCCCAAGGGACGCACCTTGTCAGACGAGGACATATCACACTATCCTTATGATAGTAGTAACCTTAGCCGAAACCATGAAAACAATTAGTTTTAAAACCCATGTAGGAGAAGATGGAACATTACAAATATCTTTACCGCCTGAACTTAAAAACACAGATTTAGAAGTTACCTTAGTTTATCAGCCAATATCTCTAAAAGAACAAGAAGAAAAAACTACATTTAGCCAATGGCAAGAAGGCTTTTTTGAAGAAGTAATTGGCGGTTGGGAAGGTGAATTATTAGTAAGAGAAAAACAGCCAGATTATGAGGAAAGAGCGATCAAGAATGATTGAGGATAAAAATCAGCAAACCTATAGAGACCCTAGTATTGTCGGTTATTATGCCCAATTAACCGCACTACAGCCAGCAGAAAAGACAATTTTAACTCTGCTGCAAGAGCGTTTATCAACCATGAAAATGCTTGATTTAGGGGTAGGTGCGGGACGAACTACGAAGTATTTTGCCCCTCTTGTGGGAGAATATATCGGTGTTGATTATTCTGCGGAAATGATCGCCGCTTGTCGTCAAAAATTCCCCCATTTAGTCTGGCAAGTGGCCGATGCTAGAAATCTAGAACAATTTGCCGATAATTATTTTGATTTTATTCTCTTTAGTTTTAATGGCATTGATTATATTTCCCCTGCTGACCGTTTTCTAGTTTTAGAGGAAATTAGCCGCATCGGTAAAGCGGGTGGTTATTTTTGTTTTTCTAGTCATAATCTTCAGGGAATTATCCCAGAATTCGATTGGAAAAAAAAGATTAGTTTGAATCCTTTTAGTAGCTATGTAAATTTAGTCCTCTGGGTGATTTTGCGTGCCTGTAATCCCTCTCTTAGCTACCAACAGTTATTGACTGCTGACTATGCAATTATTCGGGATGAACCCCATAATTTTCGTCTCCAAAATTATTACGCCACCCCCAAAGAACAATTAAGACAGTTAAGGTCTTACTTTCAAGAGATTAAAATTTATTCTTGGAAAACCGGTCAGGAAATTAAAAGCGAACAAGAGTTAAATACTAATCTTGATCATTGGCTTTATTATCTCTGTGTTCTTCCCTAATATTATCCCGCTTTTTTGGGGGATATTGAAGTAATGCTTGGGCAAGATAATGACCGGTGTAGGATTTTTCACATTTAGCCACGGTTTCCGGTGTTCCCACCGCGATTAATTCTCCTCCCTTGTCCCCTCCTTCCGGTCCCAAATCAATAATCCAATCGCTACAGCGAATCACGTCGAGATTATGTTCGATGACGATAATCGAATTACCTTTATCGACCAATCTTTGTAACACATCTAAGAGATGATGCACATCATAAAAAGATAAACCCGTAGTCGGTTCATCGATCAAATATAGAGTTTTTCCCGTGGCCCGTCGGGATAATTCGGCCGCTAATTTTACCCTTTGCGCTTCCCCACCGGATAAAGTGGGCGCACTTTGACCGAGTTTACAGTATCCTAAACCCACATCCACGAGAGTTTGTAATCTGGTGGTGGCCCGGGGGACATTTTCAAAGACCTTTAATGCTTCCTCGATCGTCATATCTAAGACATCGGCGATCGAATAACCTTTATACTTAACCTGTAGGGTTTCCCGATTATAACGCGCCCCTTTACACACATCACACTGCACATAGACATCGGGGAGAAAATTCATCTCGATGACGTTTACCCCTTGGCCTAGGCAAGCTTCACAGCGTCCTCCCTTAACATTAAAAGAAAACTGCCCCGCTTTGTAACCCCTAGCTTTTGCTTCGATGGTTTCGGTGAAAATCTCGCGAATAATGTCAAAAACCCCCGTATAGGTAGCAGGATTTGACCGAGGAGTGCGTCCTATCGGTGATTGGTCGATGACAATTACTTTATCAACCGCGTCCAATCCTTCCACTTTCTCTAACTCTTTGGGGAAGGGAGTTAAACGGGTTAAATGATGTTGTAAAGCCGGATATAATAACTCATTAATTAGGGTAGATTTGCCCGAACCAGATACCCCCGTAATCGAGACTAATTTTCCTAAAGGAATCGTTACATCAATATTTCTTAGGTTATTTTGATGGCAATTTTTTAAGACTAAAGCATTACCATTCCCAGACCTTCTTTGGTGAGGAGTTTCAATAACTTTGCGTCCCGATAGGTAGGCCCCTGTTATCGATTTTTTGGACTTTAAAAGGGTTTTAAAACTGCCTTGACAGATGATTTCTCCGCCATGAATCCCCGCTTTCGGCCCGATATCGACCACATAATCGGCTGCCCGAATCGTTTCTTCATCGTGTTCAACGACGATTAAAGTATTACCTAAATCTCGCAATCTTTGCAGGGTTTCTAACAGTTTACTATTATCTCTTTGGTGTAATCCGATGCTAGGTTCATCGAGAACGTATAAGACTCCTGTTAATCCCGAACCGATTTGGGTGGCTAATCGAATTCGTTGGGATTCTCCCCCAGATAAAGTCATTGCCGGTCGATCGAGGGTAAGATAATCTAATCCCACATCGATTAAAAATTGTAGTCTCGCTTTGATTTCTTTGATGGCTAATTCCCCAATTAATGCTTGTCTTGGGGTTAAATGACAATCATTAATTCTCTGCAAACAATCCCGAATGGGAACTCTGGTAAAATCCGTGATCGTATATTGTCCTAAACGTACCGATAAAGCTTCTGGTTTTAATCTTTTTCCGTGACAAACTTCGCAGGTTTGGTTAACAATATATTTCTCTAGTCTTTGTTTGATAACTTCCGAGGTGGTTTCTTGATAATTTCTATCTAAGATATTGATAACTCCGGCAAATTCTCGATAGTAACCGCGACCAGTATCGTAACGGTAATCATCTTCAAAATAGATCGGTTCTTTACTACCATAGAGAATGATATCTTGCTGGGTTTTTGTTAGTTTCTGCCAAGGAGTTTGGATTTCAAAACCTAAAGCTTGCCCTAAACCGTAGAGGAGAGAAAGATAGTAGGAATTATCCTTATCTGACCAGGGGGCAATAGCAGAATAAACCGGTTGTTTCGGGTCTGGAATGACTAAATCTGCTGAAAATTTCCGTAAACTGCCCAATCCGTGACAGTTGGGACAAGCACCATAGGGAGAATTAAAAGAGAATAAACGGGGGGATAATTCTTCCATAACTGCCCCGTGTTCGGGACAGGCAAATTTTTCGGAAAAGACAATTTCTTTGGTAACTTCGGGATTATCTTCGTTCTTCTCATCGAGAATTTCCACAATCGCTACACCGTCGGAATGCTTTAAACAAGTGGTTAAAGAATCCACTAATCTTTCCTGTAAACCCTCTTTTTTGATCAGGCGATCGATAACAATTTCAATATCATGAAGATGTTTTTTATCTAACTCGATGCCCTCGGATAATTCTACTACCTTGCCGTCAATCCGCACCCGGGCAAAGCCTTGGGAGGCCAAACTAGAGATTAATTGCTTATGGGTGCCTTTTTTGCCGCGAATTACTGGGGCCAAGATTTGAAACCGGGTTTTATCGGCTAATTCCATCACTCGATCGCACATTTGATCGATGGTTTGGGGGGCAATATTGCGATCACAATGGGGACAATGGGGTTCACCGGCACGACCGAACAATAAACGCAAGTAATCGTAAATTTCCGTAACAGTTCCCACACTAGAGCGGGGATTGTGGGAAGTGGATTTTTGGTCGATGGAAATAGCCGGACTTAAACCCTCGATCGCATCCACATCGGGTTTATCTAATTGTCCTAAAAATTGCCGTGCGTAGGCGCTGAGGGACTCCACATAGCGGCGCTGTCCCTCGGCAAAAATGGTGTCGAAAGCGAGGGAAGATTTGCCCGATCCCGAAACTCCCGTAAAAACAATCAACTGATTGCGGGGTAATTCGAGATCAACATTTTTGAGATTGTGTTGTCGAGCGCCACGGATACGGATTGAGTCAGTTTGAGCCATCGGACGGTGCCAAGTAGTCCTTAACAATCATAGCCTTGATGAATGGGTTTCAGCTACTAGAAAACGAGTCTTCTATCATATCAGAAGATTCCAGGGGATAAACCGCTCTTTCGAGAAAATCGCGGATATCCCGATCGGCCCCAGGACAACAGCTATGACTCGCTTCTTCTTCTTCTTCTAAATGGGCTAAAACTGGGCAATTAATCCGATAATCTGGTTCTTTTGACCGTTCTAGCCGCAATTCGTACACTTGTTTTTCCAGTTGTTCGATGCGGTCCACCAGAGCGCGAATAGCCACCGCTTCCGAGTCGGGTAAATCACCGTGTTCGAGAGGTTGCACCCGCGTCCCGGCCCGATAGATTAAACGACCGGGTACACCAACAACGGTACAATCGGCAGGAATATCGCGCAGCACCACAGAACCAGCACCGACGCGAACGTTATTACCCAGATAAATATTACCTAAAACCTTGGCCCCAGCGCCGACGACCACATTTTCCCCTAGAGTCGGATGACGTTTACCGCTTTCTTTCCCCGTCCCTCCTAAAGTAACTCCTTGATAGATGAGGGCATAATCACCGATAATGGCGGTTTCTCCGATGACAACTCCCATGCCATGGTCGATAAAAACACCCTGACCTATTTGGGCGCCGGGGTGAATTTCGATACCAGTCAGAAAACGGGCAAAATGGGAAATTAAACGGGGAATAAAGGGAATCCCGATCTGATATAGCCAATGGGCGAAGCGATGGCACAGTAAAGCCTGTAATCCAGGATAACAAAACAGTACCTCTAACCAGTTGCGGGCAGCGGGGTCACGTTCAAAAATGATCTTGAAATCGGCTAGGAGAGTAGATAACACGAGTCTTGATTCCATATTGATCGAGCTTATACTAAACCATGTTATCACTCCGGTACAATCAGCCGTTCAACTAAAAATCGATCGAGGAGCCTCTTTTCCTAGTTCGCTTTTACTGTTCTCGGCCAAATTTTGAAGATATCCTTAATTTCTCTCCTGTTTAATCTTCCTTTAACTTGGGGCTGAAAAAATGCTATTGTTTAGCGTTTTTTTGCAAGGT
This sequence comes from Microcystis aeruginosa NIES-2549, assembly GCF_000981785.2. Lineage (NCBI taxonomy): Bacteria > Bacillati > Cyanobacteriota > Cyanophyceae > Chroococcales > Microcystaceae > Microcystis > Microcystis aeruginosa. The sequence continues at coordinate 3,278,515 of NZ_CP011304.1, forward strand.
TTCAGCTAAAAATATGATACAGGCTATCTATCGTCACCAGTGGAAATTTTTATTAACCTTGCTGTCAATTGCTGGCAGTATCAACATTGTTACCGAATCGGCCTCAGCTTTAAATATCACCCGATTGAGCAGTCTTGGCAATACTACAAATAATTTTGGGGCAGAAATTCCCGCTTATGACCCCTCTAGTCGCAGATTATTCGTGACCGGTCCCAATAATCGTCTAGATATTGCCGATATCAGTAATCCCGCTAGTCCTATTACCTTATCATCGCTCGATCTTAGCTCCTACGGTGCGGGGGTTAACAGCGTTGCCATCAAAAATGGTATCGTGGCCCTGGCCATGGAAGCTAATCCGATTACCAATAACGGCAGTGTAGTATTTTTCGATACTAATGGTGTCTTTCAGAGTCAGGTTACTGTGGGCGCTTTACCAGATATGTTAACCTTTACTCCTGACGGTAATCGGGTTTTGGTCGCTAACGAGGGGGAACCAGCTAATGGTGTCAATCCCGATGGTTCTATTAGTATTATTGATCTTAGTGCTGGTGTTCTCAATCCCACCGTCAACACTGCTACCTTTACCAGTTTTAATGGTCAAGAGAACACTTTCAGAAGTCAGGGAGTCCGTATTTTTCCCGGTCAAACGGTTTCCCAAGATGTGGAACCAGAATACATCACCGTTTCCGACGATGGAACCACTGCATGGGTGTCTCTACAGGAAAATAATGCTATTGCAATAGTCAATATTGTTAACGCTCAAGTCACCAGTATTTTACCCCTAGGAGCCAAAAATTTTAACGCACCGGGTAATGGTTTGGATCCTAGCGATCAAGATGGAGGGGTAAATATTAATAATTGGCCGGTTTTTGGCTTATATCAGCCGGATACGATTGCCACCGTTACCATCGCCGGACAAACCTATTTAATTTCTGCCAATGAAGGGGATACTAGAAATGAGGCCCGACGAGTTTCTACTCTAACTTTAGACCCCACTGTTTTCCCTAATGCTGCCCAATTGCAATTAGCCCAAAATCTCGGCCGTTTAGATGTTTCCACCATCGACGGACGTAACGACCAAGGTCAATATAGCCAACTTTTTGCCTATGGTGGTCGTTCTTTTTCGATTTGGAATGTCACTAATGGACTGTCCCAAGTCTTCGATAGTGGCGATGATTTTGAACAAATTTTAGCGGCTTTTTCGACAACTCCCCTAACTCCTAGTATTTTTAATTCCGATGGCACTCCTAGCAGTTTCGATAGTCGTAGCGATAACCGTGGGCCAGAACCGGAAGGTTTAGCAGTAGGAAGCGTGAGGAATCGTCTCTATAGTTTTGTGGGAATAGAAAGGGCTGGCGGTTTCATGGTTTATGATATCACCAACCCTAGTAATCCTTTGTTCGCTAATTATATCAACGATTCGCAATTAGGCGATATCTCTCCCGAAGGATTATTATTTATCCCCGCTGCCGATAGTCCTAATGGTACTCCCCTGTTAATTGTTGCCAATGAAGTGAGTCGTAATGTGGCGATTTATTCCGTTGAACCCGTACCCGAACCTAGCGCAGTTTTAGGATTAGTAACCCTCGGATTAGCTGGTTATAGTTTGAAAAAAAGAGGCAATTGCTAATCACATCGCGTAAAATGGGAGCGCCTCCGACCAATGGGGGCGTTTTCGCGTTTGCCAGTCCAAATAGGCTAAATCGAGGATATCGGGGGCATTTATGCCTAAATAGCTGGGTGTAGCTAATCTTTGATAGGGAATAGTTAAGTTTTCTAAAGTCTGCTGCCATTGTTCCGGAGTCATCAGGCTATCAGCTAAATAAACCCGATTACCCCGATAGATGCCCACATACAATTGTCCCCTAGTGGCGGGCATTTCTAGGGCGAGATGGGTATCGACGGGGTAAAAATCCCGTTGTGACCAAGCAAAGGCCGCTAAACTGGAGACGGTAAAAATCGGTAGCTGTAATTGTTGTGCTAGGGTTCTAGCGGTGACTATACCGATGCGGGTACTGGTAAAGCTACCCGGCCCCTTAGCGGTGGCTAGAAAGGCTAAATCTGCCCATTTTTGCGGAGCCAGGAACTGTTTTAGATAGGGGTGGAATAGGTTCGATAAATCCCTGTCTAAGTCCCAAGTTTGTTGACGACTATCATCGCTGAAATTAGAGATGGCTAGTCCTAGTTGGGGACTGCTGGTATGTAAGGCTAATCCGTAAACAGGGGAAGACAAGTCAATCTTTCTGTATTAGTAAGTTTTTATGGGTCGCCTGGGATTCGAACCCAAGACCAATCGGTTAAAAGCCGAGTGCTCTACCGCTGAGCTAGCGACCCGTTTCGTGTTCTGCACACGATTTATCAATATAACATCTTATCGGGGCTAAGTCAAGGGGAAATTTAAATTTGATTGACTCGCATTTCCACGATCGCCTCGCGGCTACTCTGGGGTTTTAGGTAGGTCAAATGTTCGCCTGTGTTGAGGGCGTTGCGGGGGGCGCTCCAGGGTTCGAGACAGATATAATTTTTATCTTTCAGGGTCCAAAAAACTAGAGTCGTATAGAGATCGTCGTAACCGAGGACAATTTGACGCTGATGATAGGAATCACTAAAACTACTTTGATGGCGCGTAATTTGCGGAAAAGCGGCATCAATTTCTTCGAGATTAAAATCAAAGTTGCCGGAGTAGGAATGGAGGGTTTTGCTCCGTTGGTCGAGGTATTGGGAGGAGGGAATATCAAAGGATAATCGGGTTTTATCGGTGACTTGAAAGTAGGGATGGAACCCGATAGAAAAGGGCATTTTTTCGGGTGAAAGATTAATCACTTTTTGGTGAATTTTGAGGCTGTTTCCTTGCAGTTGATAGGTAAAGATTAATTGAAAATCAAAGGGATATACTTGACGAGTGGCTTCATTACTGTTTAATTCTAGGGTTAAACTAGCGGCGGTTTCGCTGCTTTGTTTGCTCACTTGCCAGGGTAAATCACGAGCAAATCCGTGTTGTTTGAGGCTATAGTTTCGGCCTTGATATTGATAGGTATTATCGGGTAAGTTGCCACAGATAGGGAATAAAATCGGGACTCCTCCGCGGACGCTGAGGTTAGGATCTTTGAATCTTTCTGTGTCCAGATATAAAATATCTTCTCCGCAAATTTGCCAACGGGTGATGATTCCTCCCCTAGCGGGAACCACTTCCAGATAAGCGTCAGCTTCTTCATCCTTGAGACAATAGGTAAGATATTGATTTTGGTTTTGAGTGATCGTAAAAGTCATATCAGTTATCAGTTATCAGTTATCAGAACGTAGGTTGGGTTGAAGCATGAAACCCAACACCCGCTCATGTTACGCTACCACTAACCCATCCTAACAAATAATTGTGCCTCCCTACTTAGCTTAACCAATGAGGTTTTAGATTCGGCCCTTGTGAATAAGCTGAGATAGCCTAGATTGAGATGAAAATTTGGGTAAGAAAATAGGCAATGGCGGCGCTACCAATCGGTACAGTGAGATTATCTATACCTAGTTTCGAGAAAGTTTCTAGAATAGTAGCTCCGATCGCTGTTAATAAAGATACTAAAATAATTGGCGGATTCATGCCATTAATAAAAGATAAAATAATCAAGCTGACTAAAAAGCTGATTGCTAACATAGTCAGGGAACCTTCCAGACTTTTGCCACTGCCGAAAATTTTGTAGGGATGTTGACCAAAATTTTGTCCGACTAGGGCTGCTAATCCGTCTCCCAAAGCCATAATTAAAATACCCATTGCCGCGTATTCGGGGTGAGAAATTGGCCAAAAATAACCCACGAGAACACCGATACTAACAGCATAAAAAAAAGTTCCCCAACTGCGGCGACCGACACTATTAAGACTGGGTAAAATGGGGAAAAAATAGGATAGTATAGCGATAGTTGCCGCTAGGATCGCCGCGCTTATTCCCACCCAAGCGGGGATATTTAACCACCAGGCAAAAAGGATGACGTTTCCCGTGCCAATGTGGACAACCTTGCGGGTAATTTCGCCATTGGTGCTGAAAAGACTTTTTAATTTTTCAGCGATCAGAATCAGAACAGCTAGGTAACAGGCGACTAAACCGATCGAAAATAGGAGAGAGTGGGATAGTTCCACGTGGCAAAAGCGAAAATTGACTATCTATTTAGTTTAGGTGATCGAGGTGACATTGTTGAAAGGAATTTTTATTGGCTTAATTGAGGGATATCGACGGTTTATTTCGCCGCTATTTCCCCCTTCCTGTCGTTTTCAACCCACCTGTTCCCAGTATGCCATGGAAGCGATCGATCGCTTTGGTGTGCTGCGCGGTTCTTGGTTGGCAATTAAGCGTATTCTCCGTTGTCATCCCTTTCACCCCGGAGGTTACGATCCCGTGCCTCCCTGTCACCACAAGCACGATTAAAAGGCAAAAATACTGCCTATTTTCTTTGGGGAAAACGCTCGATATCGGCGATACCATAAAAGATGATCTGTTTATCTTTTAAACGTAGTCGATCGACTCTTAATTGAGTACCATCGAGGGCAAATTTATCTAAATCCATAAGGTTGTTAACATGACTGATTAAAGCTTCTCCTAAAGCTTTCGATCTTTCGTCGCCTTGATAAACCACCTCGACAAATTGAATTTTTCGCCTTTCTTCCACAACCACAGCAGTGGTCATTTCTAGAAGAATTGGTTCTTCTTCTCCCAATTTAATTAGACTTTTCAGAGTTAAAGTTTTATCGTCATTGAGAATTAATTCCGTATTCTGACAGTGAATTGATTTACCTTCGTACTCTAATCTTTGCAGTTTTTCGACAATAAAAGGTGTATTAAAAGAGGTGGTTAAGTCTTCTTCCGTTAAAACTACCCGCAAAGTGGCCCGCGTCGGTTGACGGAGTTTCACCTGTCCGGTAAAAATGGCACTAAAATCGATCGCCACCGCCTGCACATACAATTCCATGGCCTCGATGCGTAGGCCATTGTACATGAGCATTGACTGACCGATAAAGTCAAAACCGTCGATACTGCCTTGCAGTAATTTGGCTACGGGTTCGGCGCGGACAGTCGCTGTCAGCTTGCCTGTGCGTTTGAATAATGCAGCGATTGCAGCACTCACCACTTTACTGATGAGTTGATCGCCGCTCTGATTGGAAAAAGGTAAGCTACCAAACACGCCTGCTGTCATATCTCTCATAGGTGGGACTGCAACGATCTTAACATTATTTAAAGTTTCTTTACATATCGTTTTATTAATCAGGATGATAAGCAATCTGTATGATTCTGTAGAGGTTATAAATTTTTAGCGGTCTATCGCGTGCGAGGGGATAGGATGGAAAAACGCTACTATCCCAGTGATATAGCGTTTTTCACTTAAAAAATCGGGGTTAAAAACGTGGTTGCCATTTCAGATCAACAACCGTTAGCCGCTACCCACAACCACAGCGATCGAGTGGCGGTATTATTGATGGGATACGGGGAAGTGGAGAGTTACGAGGACTTCGCCAACTATAATGAACAGGCCTTAAATCTGCTGACGGCTAAGTTTGCTCCCGTACCGACTTGGGTTTATCCTCCCCTAGCGAAATTATTGGCTATATTTGACCTGCACGAATGGCAGCACCAGCATAATCACTTTATTTCCCCCCATAACCACATTTTCGAGCATCAAAGACAGGAAATCGAGCGCAATTTACAGGCAAAATGGGGTAATCGGGTGGAGGTATTCAAAGCGTTTAACTTCTGTGCGCCTTTTTTACCGGCACAGGTGTTAACGGAAATCCGCGAGCGGGGATTTGAGAAAATTTTGATCTATCCTCTCCTCGTTGTTGATTCTATCTTTACCAGTGGCATTGCGATCGAACAAGTTAACAAAGCTTTAGCTCAAGGACAAACGGGGGAACATTGGGTCAAAGGATTGCGCTATATTCCCTCGTTTTATAACCAACCCGCTTATATAGAGCTAATGGCGCGGTTAGTGGAGGAAAAAATCGCGGCCGAGGTAGCTAGTAGCTGTCTTCCCTCGCAAATTGGCATTATTTTGATGAATCACGGTTGTCCTCACGAAGCTAAGGGATTTACGTCGGGAATCGATGAAAGTCAAGCTTTATACGAGTTAGTCCGGGAAAAATTAATCTATCGTTATCCCTTGATTTCTGTGGGTTGGTTAAATCACCAAACCCCCTTAATTAAATGGACGCAACCGAATGCAGAGTTAGCGGCGAAGAATTTAATCGAATTGGGGGCCAAAGCCTTAATTTTCATGCCGATTGGCTTTGCTACGGAAAATCACGAAACTTTACTGGATGTGGAGCATATTATCGAAGCTTTACGCCGCAAGCACGACCAAGTTAATTATGTGCAGATGGCCTGTGTCAACGATAACCCCGAATTTTGTCAGATGGCCGCCGATTGGGCCGAGGAACATATCGAAGCTTTACTATCACAAGAGGCTTTATCTGTCAATAGTTCTGTAACAATTCCTCACATTCATTCCGATCACCATCATCATCACCACGGACACCACCATCATCATTGAAAATCAGTCCTACCACTTGTCACTGTTGGAGGTATGATCTATAATTGTGCTTTCCTGGGTACGTAGCTCAATGGATAGAGCATCCGCCTTCTAAGCGGACGGTTGTAGGTTCGATCCCTACCGTACCCGTTATTGTTAACTAGGGGTTGGAAATTCTCTCCTATCGTCCCGGGGACAATCGCTTTGATGCGGTGAGCGTGGAATTAGGTCAGTTGAATCCCGTCGGTTGATATTAATTCTGTTTAATTTAGTTTGCGATCGAGTTGAGGATCAGTCAAGGGAGAAGGCAAAGGCGAATCAGACATACTGCGTCACAATATCTCACGGAATGAGGATATACAGCCTGAGAAGGAGTAAAACAAGAGAAACTACCTGAAACTCCTTCTTCTGTGCATCCCTCTATTTAATAGTTTGCCCTCTTTGCAATAGCCTTTCTCGTCTCTTTTGACGGGATTCTGTTTCCAGTTGGGCGAGTATATCGTCTAAAAAAAGATTATAAAGCTCAATCTGGCGGTTAGTTTCCCGTAAGCTTTCAAGACATTGTTTTCTCGTTGCTTCATCGGGATAGGAGGTGCGGTAAGTCATCATAAGTTCCATTGCCTCTTTACTTCATCAACACTAGCACTAACAGCATCCACACTGGCTGTTCCTTGCAAAATCGCTCTTTCTAACATCTCTAGCATCGTATTTGAGAGAGTCGGCTGCTCTTGTAAAATTATCAGCAGGATATTATTAATTCGGGAGTAGGAATTAGTTACCCTCTCTCTGGCATTAGATAATTCTTCTAATTCTGATAATGTCCGTTCATTTTCCCCATATTCTGTAAAAAGTTGCCATTCCGTTGCCGATGCCTACTCTATCTGATCCGCTAGTTGACGCAGTAGATCAAAAATGCTCGTTAAGGTTTCCTCCGGTAATGTAGCCATATTCAATTATTTCTATTATCCCCAGTCTATCATCTGGTTGGTACGAGGTAATCCTGTTTAATTTAGTTTGCGATCGAGTTGAGGGTCAGTCAAGGGAGAAGGCAAAGGCGAATAGGACATACTGCGTCACAATCCCTCACGGAATGAGGATATACAGCCTGAGAAGGAGTAAAACAGGGGAAAGGAAGCGATCGCCAGTGTGAGAGATATATAACTTAAGATTTGTGACGCGATCACGACAAAGCAGAATTAATAGTTCCAATGGTTCAGGGAAATGAACTGATTAGCAAGAGGGACGTTAGCCGTTTCCAGATTGGCGATCGCATTGACAATTGCCTTGGAGTCCATATTTTTAAAGCGGTTAGCGTTACGGTAAACCGCTAAGATACCCGAATGGCTTGGATTGGCTTGGTGCAACTCTTCAAAGTCATCGCAGTTATGAGTTAGCAGAATCCGATTTTCCTGTATGGCATAGTCAAGTACGACATCATCTGTGCAGCCAGTCAAACCAATTTTATTGATCGTCAGTACGTCATGACCAGCAGCCGTAAGTAACTTAACCAGAAGTTGGGATTGCGAGTCCTCATCAAGCAATAATCTTAGGCTCAACACTAATCCCCTTTGCTTCCAGACGGTGGCGTTCTTCTTCCGCTTCTTGCTTGAGTAGCTGCTGATTAGCCTCGCAGTAGTCAATTGCTTCGTAGATAGCAGCCAAAGGTAACTCCCAATTAAGAGCTGCTTCTTGAGGAGTCATCTGGTTGACAATCATATCTGACCAGACATCAAAAGCTTTCAGCCTCCTACCTTGAAAACAAAGCTGTTGTCGCCAGGAATGAGGACGTTTCTCTAAATACTGCCATTGAGTTTTTGCCGCGTTAGTGGTCATGCTGATGCCTTGATCAAAGCTGGTATCCCTAGTTTATCAGCTACAGAAGCAGCGCACCGTCGAAGGCGGCTCTCTTCGAGATCGCGCTAACCCAATGTTGTTTGGTGTTGTAACCCAATCGGATTCAGAAAATCCTATCTTCCTGTTTTTTAACCTCAGCAAGATCGTAATTCATCTGGAGGCGCAGCCAGACAGCAGGGGTGCTACCGATTGTCTTTGACAAACGCACAGCCATTTCCGGGGAAATCCCCGCCTTGCCATTGATTAGGTTAGATAGTCTAGAGCGTGACACGTTCAGCATTTTTGCCGCAGCTGTAACGGTCAATTCAAGCTCTTCAATCGAACTTTTGACAATTCTGCCCGGATGTACGGGATTTTTCAGGGTCATCATGTTTTTTCCCTCAATGATAATCTACAAGGTCAATGTCGAGAGCGTTTCCATCTTCACCCATCACCCATCCTCAAAATCCCCAAATCACTGAAAATCCTGATGCTGACAAGGAAGTAGTGCAGATACCAGCGTAAGCCATGAGGGAGAGGAATGTAAAGATTTATTAAATATAGAGAAATTGCGGCATGAGATATGATCGATATGGTTGCCTATTAGTCTAAGTCAAATGAACATTGAACAAGTTATCATTAAAAACCTAAGAAAACTTCCCTTAGAAAAACAACAAGAAGTGTTATCCTTCACCGAATCTCTCACCTCAAGAATTTCCCTCCCTTCCCCAGATTATAGTCTCACTCCCCAGGAAAAAGCTCAAAAATGGCAGAAAGTAATCGCTAAACTTCCTAAAACAAGTGCGAATTTACCTGATGAAGCTTTACACCGTGACACTATGTATGAAGACTAATGACTCAATATTTACTGGATACTAACATTTTGCTTCGGGCGGCTGATACGTCTTCAGCAACTTATTCTCTTGCTAATAATGTAATTACTCAAATCGTTGAAACAGCTAATGAATGTGTTATTATTCCTCAAGTTTTAATTGAATTTTGGGTAGTTGCAACCCGCCCCCTTGATGTTAATGGTTTAGGTTGGACTCCAGCACAAGCTACAAATTATGTCAATGATTTATTAGATAACTTTACATTAATTGCAGAAACGCCGGATATTTTTCCCCTTTGGTTTCAATTAGTCACCATCTACAACATTAAAGGAAAACGCACTCATGATATTAGGCTTCTTGCTGTTATGAAAGCTTCTAACATTACCCATTTATTAACCTTTAATCCTGATGACTTTATCCCTATTCCCAATATTACCATCGTTCATCCTCAAGATTTCATTAATTCCCAATAATTAGGCAGCAAATCCGACATACCGCACCACAATCCCTCACGGAAGTGGATAGTTCACCTGAAAAGGGGAAAAACAGGGAAAAACACCTGAGAATCCTTCTTCTGTGAATCACTGTCTTATGGCGAAAGGAGAAACAGCAGTCTAGAAAAGAGTTCTGGTATTATTTATAGACATCGCCGCGAGGTTTAATAGTTGTAATGACGTATAGATTGTTATTTCTATCTTCAAAAAACAACACTCGATACTTACCTACTCGCAATCTTAGTTCATCTCTTCCGTAAAGGGGTTTAATATCTAATTTTGTAGAATCCGAAATCAAAGTATCTAAAGCTTCAAGAAGACGAATTTGATCATTTTTAGGCATCCTTTCTAAGGAGCGTTCTGCTTGTCTAAGTAGAATATAATCAGCCAAGTTTATCTCCAAATAATTTGTATTTTAATTCTGTTGAAGTGATTCCAGTATCTCGACCGGATAAATAATCTTGCCATGCTGCTTGGCTTTCAGCAAGTTCTTCGGCTGGAATGATCTCATCGTCATCTTTTGGCGCTACGGTCGGCTTGATGATAGTTTTTAAATCCTCTAAAAGTCGCAACTTATCCGTAAGGGGAAGATTCTCTATTTGGCTGAGGATTTCATAGTAAGTTGTCATAGACCTTGATCGTATCAGATAATCCGAACACACCTCAAATAATACCACATCCAGATACTAACCAAAAATGGTAAAAGCGGTGGGCTGTTCACAACCGACTTGGTTCTGCGGTTTCTTTATCGGGATTAAGAGAGAAATATAAAAATTTATTAAATTGTATCAAAAAATACAATTGTGGGGGGGGGAATGTGTATTGTTGTCTTTGCTGACCCTTTAGGGTTAGGTAAAACTGCTGGTTAACTTGGCTGCTAGAAAAGCGATCGTATCAATTTACTCTTTGCCAACTTTGCCAAAAAACAGTTAAATCCCACTAAACAATTTCAATGTCTTGAGGCATCTATCATGGTATTCATTAAACTTGTCAAAAATTCTATTGGGGGAGCCGTACTTATCAGTTTGGCAACAATAGGTACTGCTAATGCTCTTCAAATTACACCTATCAGTTATAATATGGAAAATGGAGGCGCCTCTAAATACTGGGACAAGAAATATAATGGCACTGGAAACACGTCGCTAGATTATGCTCTTCTCAGCGGAGGAGTTGGAGATCTAACTGATGGCATAATTCCTACACAAAATTGGAATGATATAGAAGTTCCAGACGGTACAGGACCTTATGTTGGTTGGGAAAACCGGAATCCTGTCATTACTTTTAACTTTGCTGACACAGTAAGGATAAACTCAGTTACTGTCCATGTGAGTGACTCAAATGGTCTTGGTGGTGTTTCCGTACCGCAAAGTATATTATTAAGTATGGGCAGCTCTAATTACGATTCGGGAACTCTTACTGATCCGCCTAGTGCAGCGCCAACATCCTATACTTTTTCAGGATTAAATTTTAGTGGTAGTTCCCTACAACTTACTCTAAATCGACGCACTGCGTGGGTCTTTGCCAGCGAAGTTACTTTTGATGGCGAACTTTTGGGTGTCCAACCAGTTCCCGAACCCACTTCTACTTTAGGCTTCCTCGCACTCGGAACACTCGGCGCAGCTTCAACCCTGAAGCGCAAACTAAAACCCTCCCAATCCATTGAAAAAGAAACCACAAAAGTTGGCTAAATTGCTTCTAAAATACCATAAATGCCCCTTCATTCAGTCAGTAGAGGGGTTATTTTTTGTGTATTGTTTATTGTCTATTATTTAATTGCTGCTAACTAATTGACAACAAGAGGGTTTTTTGTGGTAAAATAGTCACCCTAGTGTAAATATAGTAAAAGTTGAAATGTCTGTCACCCATATTAATAATCTTCAAGACCAGATTTTGCAAAGTATTAAGACTTTACCGCTAGAAAAACAGCAACAAGTCCTTGAATTTGTCAAATCCTTACAAAGAAATTCACGTTTTCAGAAATGGGATAATATTTCAGATGCAGAAGCACAATCGTTACAAAATGAATTTGCTCAAGAGGATATTAGCTTTTCAGAAAGTATTTTACCCGATTATTTATCTCACCTTGAACAAGAGGATAAGGAATAAATGCGAGGCGATATTTATCTAGCTGATTTGAATCCGAGTCGTGGTTCAGAACAAGCTGGTATTCGACCTGTTATTATTGTCCAACATAACAATATTGATCGCTTCACTAGCACTGTTGTTGTAATTCCATTAACCAGTAATTTACGTCGCGCACAAATTCCCGGAACAATGGTTATTCCCGCAGGACAAGGAGGCTTAAATCAGGAATCAGTAGCCTTATGTTATCAAATTGTTGTTATTGATAGACAACGACTTCAGAGACAGTTGGGGACACTTTCTTCTAGTTATTTACAGCAATTGGAAGAGGCGATGCGATACACATTAGATTTAACATAAAACACTAATATGAATGTTTAATTAGTTTAATTTTCTTTCTGGAAAACTTGAACTTTAAGTCTCCTGGTAGTCAGTACACTCGGCGCAGTTTCAACCCTCAAACGCAAACTAAAACCCTCCCAATCCATCGAAAAAGAAACCAGAAAAGTAGGTTAAATTGCTTCTAAAAATACTATAAATGTCCCTTCATTTAGTCAGTTGAGGGGGTATTTTTTGCATAACTCTCTCAATTCTCATGATTTTAAGGAGTATGGTTTATCCTTTCATCCGCTATCTGCTACAATACAGATACAGGAAATAAAATTTTGATCAGTAGGGTAAAAGTCTTTTCCGTTATCTTAGAAGGTAAGCATCATGAAAAATTTAGAAGAAATTAAAGCGATTTTGGGTCAAGTTAAGTCCTTAGTAAAAGAAAAGTATCATGTCAGTGAATTAGGTATTTTTGGAGATTATGTAAAAGGAGAAGTGCAGGAAAATAGTGAAGTTAATATTCTGATAGATTATACAGAACCGCCTAGTTTACTGGATTTAGTAGATATGGAATATTATTTAAGTGATTTACTTAAGGTAAAAGCGGATGTTATCAGTAAAAATGGATTAAAAGGAAGAAGGCGAGAAAGAATTTTATCCGAGGTTATTTATGTATGACGCAACGGGAATTTAGAGATTTCTTGCAAGACATTCTAGAGGCAATTTGTCAACTAGAAAAGATGACTCAGGATCTAAGCTTTGAAGAATTTTCAACTAAGATAGAAATCTTTCTTTCGGTAGTAAAATTAATTGAAATAATTGGGGAAGCAGTCAAAAATATTCCTGATGAAGTGAGAGTTAATTATCCTAATATTCCTTGGAAAAACATCGCAGGTATGCGGGATAAATTAGTTCATGAATATTGGGCAATTGATGAAAAAGTCGTCTGGAAAGTGATTCAAAACAATCTCCCCCAGCTAAAGAGAATCATTATCAGTATTATTGAGAAATTACAATAAATTTTCCTGCCTCTCTGGTGTCCCGTTTTTTAACTTGGCTTTTACGACTAGCATTGATTAATCCTCGACCCTGGCTAAATTAAGTATAACACAGTTTACCTACAAATAGTAGAATGAAAATCGTGCTTCGCGGTTGACCCTTCGACTTCGCTCAGGGTCATTGATATTCTGGTCGGATTTCATTCCCCGCAAAGGTGAGTATCTTGTCGAAAAATCTAGCGGGGGCATTCATCCGACATTTTAGGTAAAATAAATTAAAAGGGGTTATTCATAATGAGTCCACATCCGTATAATTTTGACAACCTTCTCTTCTGGAATAACCTGATCAACCAAACGATGCTGAATATTAATACGTCTAGAATAATAGCTCGCTAAATCACCACTGAGTTTCTCATAAACAGGATAAGATTGATAGGGATTTGACTTAAGAATATTTAATAACTCGTTAGCTTGTTTTGCCAACCCAGTACGAGCCAGCTTTTCAGCATCTTTTTTCGCTTGTTTGGTAAAAAACAACTGCCAATTATCCATTTAAAATTGCTCTGATACCCGCCTCATCCAGACAATCTTCAATAGAAGTGTTGCCACCTTCAATAATTGAATCTACCATACCAGGAATAGAATACAAATAAAGCGTTTCTTGAATAGAGTTCCAATCTTCCTCAGCAATTAAAATAGCATTCTTTTTCGTACCAGATAACAAAATCGGTTGATGATTATCATTGGTATCATTCACTAATTCATCAATTTGTTCTTTGGCCTCAGTAACAGTAACAATTTTCATGTAACTATCCCTTAAATTAACAACATCACCGATTCTAACACAAGTCAACTATTATTCCGCATAATAGCACCTTTTCTAAATATTTCTCATTCCTCCGATTAAACGCCAAGGAATAAGAGAATAGCGAGACTTAATTTCCTTTGGTACATTTCTAGTTGCTTCTCCAATTAGATATTTGTTTGATTCTTGGCCAATGCTGCCGATGTCATTCCCTTTGTACGTTGTTCAATTTCGCTGCATCAGCTTAATTCCTTGCCACTGAACCAAATCCAGAAAAAGACTTTATTGCTAGTTTTGGCAACTATTCTCGGTGTGAGAAGAGGAGGCAGATTTTGCTGCCTCCTCCTCCTGATGGATAAGACAGGATCAGTTTTTGCGGTAAAAAATCTTACTGCCTTGGTCACTGACAAAATGACAATTGCGGTAGGACCGCCAGAGAGATTTGAAAATCGGTTCTTTCGAGACGCGATAATAGTCTCCTAAGACGGGACGGATAGCCTCGGTTGCTTCTTTAAGATGATAGTGGGGAATAGTGATAAAAATGTGATGGGCGACGTGAGTACCAATTTCGTGATGGATGGGATTAAAGATGCCATAATCGCGATCGATGGTAGAAAGCGCCCCTTTGAGAAAGTACCAATCTTGACCGCGATACCAGGGAATATCATCTTCGGTGTGGTGTAGGAATGTCACCAAGTCCAACCAAACCACAAAGACGATATAGGGCATGATGTAGTAGTTAAACAGAAACCAAAAGCCTTGGCTGATACCCACCCCGATTAATAGACCTAACATAAAGGTACAGCAAAAGGTGCTAGTCAGTACCTGCCAGCGTTCCGAGGGGCGAAAGAGGGGGCTTTCGGGCATAAAATGGGACCCCTGTTTATTAGGGGAACGACGGAAAAGATAGAGGGGATAAACAAATAAAATTAGCTGAAAACGAGCTAATTTTTCGTACCAAGCCATATTGTTATACTGGGTTTCCGTGACGGGATACCAACTTTCATCGGTGTCGATATTGCCGGTATTAGCGTGATGGGTGCGATGACTGATGCGCCAACCGTGGAAAGGTACGAGAATGGGAGTATGACTGAGATGACCGATTAAGTTATTTAACCAACGATAACGGGAAAAGGAACCGTGACCGCAATCGTGACCGACAACAAATAAGGCCCAAAACATGGTTCCCTGCATAAACCAAAAAAGGGGGAAGAACCAAGCTTGATTAATCTGGTAAGTTATCCAGTAAAGTAGGGTAATAATGCCAATATCAAAAAAAAAGTAGGCTAAAGAGCGAAAAACGCTTGATTGGAAGCAACGTGCCGGGATAGCTAGACGGACATCCTGTAGGGTAAATGGCAAAAATTCCCTTTCTAGGGTGGGTTTAGGTAGGGTTTGGGACACTAGGTTATAACTCAAGATAGATGACAAGGGCAGTATTGACGAAGGCTTGAGTAGTTCAAGTTTTCTGTTTCTCGATGCGCTATCTTTTCTCTATCTCAGCTAGGAGCAGATAAGACCGAGCGATCGAGCGAATTTCGTCTAACTCCCTAGGATTTTATTGTAGGGCTTAATGTAACTTAACAAAAGCCCCTAGGGAAAGTCCCCAGAAGGGCCTTTAGGAAGTAAATTCCCTGTTTTATAGTTCAAGTTCGTTAAAACCCAAAAAAAGGGCGAACAAAATTCACCCTAACAGATACAGTAATCATCCTACAAAGTGCCGATAAACTTATCAATGCGATCGAATCCTTTTTCAATCGTCTTTAGGTCTGTAGCATAGGAAAGACGAATACAATCATCAGCACCGAAAGCAATACCGGGGATAGCGGCTACTTTTTGGGTTTCTAGGAGTTTCTGACAAAAATCCCGGGATTTTAAACCAGTTTGACTAATATCGATAAACACATAAAAAGCACCGTTGGGAGTAGGACAATTGAGTCCAGGGAGCGATCGCACTCGTTCTAAAATATACTGTCGGCGCTGGCTAAAAGCTTTGACCATTTCCTCGATGCAATCTTGGGGACTCTCTAAAGCAGCGATCGCACCGTACTGGGCAAAAGTGCAGACATTAGAGGTACTATGACCTTGGATATTAGTCATGGCCTCGACAATTTCCACCGGTCCTGCTATGTAACCGACGCGCCACCCCGTCATCGAGAAAGCTTTAGCAAAACCATTACTAATAATACTGCGCTGAAAGATTTCCGGACCCAAAGAAGCGATACTGCGGTGAATTGCGCCATCATAGAGGATTTTCTCGTAAATTTCGTCAGAAACGACTAAAATATCCTTTTCAACCACAATTTTTGCTAAAGCTGCGATTTCTTCGGGAGTATAGACAATACCGGTAGGATTAGAGGGAGAATTGAGAACAAATAATTTAGTTTTCGGTGTAATTGCCGCTTCTAGCTGTTCGGGGGTGATTTTATACTGATTCTCTAGGCTAGTGTTCACTATAACCGATGTTCCCCCCGCTAACGTCACCATTTCAGGATAACTCAACCAGTAGGGTGCGGGAATAATTACTTCGTCCCCCGCTTCAATTAACGCCATGATTAGATTATAGAGAGACTGTTTACCCCCATTGGTAACGATGATATTATCGGCATTGTATGCTAGTTGATTATCCCGCAGTAATTTCTCGGCGATGGCTTTTCTTAACCCTGGTTCTCCGGCAGCAGGTCCGTAGCGAGTTTTTCCCTCATCGAGGGCCTTTTTCGCGGCAGCTTTGATGTGAATGGGTGTGTCGAAATCTGGCTCCCCGGCGCTAAAACTACAGACATCTTCGCCGTTTTTCTTCATTTCCTTGGCCAGAGAGTCGATAGCTAGGGTAAGGGAGGGGGTGACTTGATTGACTCGTGACGCTAGTTTCATAGTATTTTACCCTGACAGGGCTTTTCTGATGACCTACACAACCTTTAGTATTGTCCATCACCTCGATTGTTCTGGGTGTTTTTTTATATAATCTCCGGAATTGCGGCGCTTAGGGATGGGTGTGGGGTGTGGGGTGTGGGGTGATGGGGTGTGGGGTGATGGGGTGTGGGGTGTGGGGTGTGGGGTGTGGGGTGTGGGGTGATGAGGAGAACAAAGCTGCTTTTTGCCTTTTGCCTTTTGCCTTTTGCCTTTTGCCTTTTGCCTTTTGCCTTTTGCCTTTTGCCTTCGTTATTGAGGATTTTTTCTTTTCGGGGGTTTTTGTTTGCTGGTAGGGAGTAGGGGAGCGGTTAATTTTTCGTAGAGTTCAAAGAGGTATTCAATACGGTTTAATTCACTGGTGAAAGGTTGGGGACGATAACACAAATCAACAGCTTTGTCAAGTTTTTGGTGAGCTTTGAGCAAGTCGGGAGGCATAGTTAAAGGATCGTATAAATCCGCAAGGCTACTATCGGGATATTTTACCCTAGTATCTAGCACAGCTTGAGCGCAAGTTTCAACGGTTTGTTTTTGTTTGTCGGTGATATTTTCTGGAAAGGGGTAGTTATTATAAACAATATCTTTTGAGTAACGATAATCACTTTTTAATCTCCCACAGACATATTTAACCCATGCCATGTGCATTTCTGAAGTAAGAATACCAAATAAATATAGATTGGCATTAGGAATTAATAAAACTTGATCATTACCAATCACATTTTTATTCATAAAACCTATCGGAATATATTTTCTTCTTTCAGATGAGACACGGGGAACAAGTAAATAATTAGTATCGGGTTGTGCTATTTGACAGAATAGAGTAGGTGTCGCCGCAAATTTACGAGTAGAAGCAGCTTTACTTTTTAATCTAAAATTTTTAACCTTATCTACTCTTTTGATGACTTCTGGTAATGTCTTTAATTCAGTGGGAGAAATATCAACTAACCATAGACAATAGCGACTATAACCATTAATAAATTCTTGCGCTCCTGTATAAGGTTTAATCCATTTTTCTGCCTTCGGCTCTAATTTTAAAAATTCTTCTTTTTCCAGTTCTGTAAAAATAAAATTACCACCATCTCTTGGCATACTACCAAAACGCATTAATGGAACATTAGATAAAGGAAAACTTCGATTAGAAATAATGATGTCACTTCCATCAACCAAATAGGGATTAATATTATTAGACTGAACAACTAATGATTCACCTTGAATATCTTCATAATCAAATAGGATTTTAGTTGTTATATTAAAACTTCCAAAGCCAATAATAACACAATGAACTGCGGCGTTTCCTTTTGCTTCATTACTCCATTTAAAAGTACGATGGGCAAAATGAATTTTTAAATGATATTTTTGAAAAAGAATATTCCAAAGTAAGGCAACTTGCTCACCTTGAGATATAGAATTTGTGGAAACAAAAGCAACCCTGATTCTATTGCCCTGAATTATTTGAGCAGCCTTGATATACCATGCACACACATAATCTAAAACGCCTATTCCTTTCTCACCGTCGAAAACATAAGCCATATCATTCCTTTGCTGTTCGTTCATAATCATCGCACCCACAAAAGGAGGATTCCCTAAAATAAAATTGAGCTTCTCTTTTGAGATAACTTCCTCCCAATCAATCCGCAAGGCATTTCCATGAACAATCTTTGCCGCTTTCTTTAATGGTAAACGCACAAAATACTGACCAAAAGTATTACTAACTTTAATATTCATCTGATGATCAATTAACCACATTGCCACCTCTGCCACCCTCACCGCAAACTCATCGTATTCAATACCAGCAAACTGGTTTACATCTACCTGAATAATAGCACTAATATCTGTTACTAACTGCCCCGTTTTATCTAATTTATCTAACTCCTGTAATACCAAAATCTCTAAATCTCTTAACTCTCGATAGGTAATAATTAAAAAGTTGCCGCAACCACAGGCAGGATCAAGAAAATATAAATTAGCAATCTTTTTCTGAAATTCTAGTAATTTATTGCGATTGCCTTTAATCTTCTCAAATTCTCTGTGTAAATCATCTAAAAATAACGGTTTAATCACCTTTTGAATGTTCTTCTCGGAGGTATAATGCGCCCCTAAATTGCGTCGCTCTTTTGGATTCATTACCGCTTGAAACATAGAGCCAAAAATAGCAGGGGAAATTTTTCCCCAATCAAAAGCACAAGCTTCTAATAACATGACTCGCATCTTGCTATCAAAAGCCGCTAAGGGTAATGACTCCTCAAATAACTTGCCATTTATGTAGGGAAATTGAGTTAAATTCTCATCGAGATTTTTTAATCTTTTGTCTTCTGGTGTATTCAAAACCTGAAAAATATAAGCGATGTGCATCGCCAAATCACTGCCATCTTCTTTGGTATGTATATCAATATATTCCCAGAAAATACCCTTATTAAAAATACCCGTATCATCGGCAAATAAACAAAATAATAAACGCACTAGATAAACTTCTAAATTATGCCCCATATAACCAATTTCTTTGAGGCAATCATGAAGTTTTCCCATTAACTCGGCTGCTTGAATATTGACGGGATCTTCGTCTTTATAAACTCGCTTTTCGTAACCAGCAATAAAATCAAATAAATGAACGTTATCAACAAAATTACTTAATTCAAATTCCCATTGATTTCCTGAATCTAAATCATATAATTTAAACCGTTGAAAATCCGATACTAAAATATAACGCGGTAACTCATGTTCCTTTAAATTGGGAAAATAATCCTTAGCCTGTTGTGTGGCTTTTTCTAAATCTTTCCCCTTCGATTTATGCTCAACTAAAATCGTTCCTTTCCAGAGTAAATCAATAAAACCCTGTTTATTATCTGCTTTTTTTATCGGTTGCTCAAAACTAGCTACCCTACGCCGTGAAATGCCAAAGACATTAAAAAAATCATTCCAAAAAGACTGAGATTCTGCTTTTTCTGAAGTCTCTCCTTCCCACTCTTTTTGAAAAGCGATGGCGCGATTTTTAATTTCATTCCAACTTAAAGGCATAGTTTTAAATCCTTATCTTTCGCGGGTTTGCTCAAAGATAGTAGAAAATGGTGTAGGGAGCCAGATGCAGTCAGCAAGGGATACAGATAGTTTCCATTTTAGGTGATTTTTTGGTAAACTACAAGGGAAGCTAGAAATTAGTAACGCCTTGAGAATTGTAGCCGCTTAGTTATCAATCTAGTTATTGACTCGAAGGAACAACTTATCGCTATGTCCAAAACTCTCTACGAACAAGATTTTCAAGTATGGCTCGCAACAACAATTAGCCACCTACAGAAGCGGGAATTTGCTGCGCTGGATACTGATAACTTAATTGAGGAGTTAACCGAGTTGGGAAAATCGGAAAAAAGAACTTTAGAAAGTAATTTGATGATTCTTTTAGCTCATTTGCTCAAATTAAAAGTACAGCAGGACGCACCGCCATCAATGAAGGATAGCTGGTATTGTTCTATTATTGAGCATCGCCAGCGAATTGAGAAAAACTTACGCAATACGCCTTCCCTGAAATCCTATCTAGAAACTGCTATCGAGGAAGCTTATCCAGATGCTCGTCAAGTGGCAATTAAGGAAGGGAAACTTGCTCAATTTGGTGTTCGGATTCCCCCAGAAAATGATTATCCTCAAATTTGTCCTTTCTTGCCAGAGCAAATCTTAGATGAGAACTTCTATGGCAATTGACCAAATGTGTCTCAGCTTATAATAATATGAACAACCACAAAGGCACAAAGGACACAAAGATTAGGTTTTTCTGGCAACCCTAACTAAAACTTACCTGAACAAAAGCCCCCAGAAAACATCACTTTCTAGGGGTTTAATTACAATTGACGGAAAACAAACTTATGGGGAGGTTAACCTCCAGCCACCGCAGGAACGATACTGACTTCATCGCCATCTTTTAAGGGGGTTTTTGTCCCATCGAGGAAGCGAATATCTTCACTGTTGACGTAGAAATTTAAAAAGCGCCGGGGTGCGCCCTCTTCATCGCATAAGCGGGCCTTAATACCGGGGAAACTTGCTTCTAAGGATTCGATTAAATCACCGACATTACTAGCACTACACTCGACGGTAGCCTTATTTTTTGTAAATTGTTGCAGGGGAGTGGGAACGAGAACTTTTACGGCCATAGATATCAAGGAAAAAGTGGAAAGGACAGTAAGCTGCGCGCAAATTTAAATTGCTTGTGGAGATGAGGCAAGGGGATAATCGCCCCATCATCCCTGAACATCAATTCTAGACGAGAACCTGTTGCCATTCGAGGCGTTCGAGGGTGCGGGAACGTTCCAGGGCCCGTTCAAAGCTTTCTAATTTCGGTTCGATTAACAGGGGTTCACCGATATAACCCTGTACCGCTTCTTGGGTTTTTAGACCATTACCGGTGATATAAACGACCGTGGTTTCTTCAGGGTCGATTTTACCCGCTTCTACTAATTTTTTCAAGACAGCGATAGTTGTACCGCCTGCGGTTTCCGTGAAAATGCCTTCCGTTTCTGCCAAAAGTTTAATACCTTCGATAATTTCGGCATCGGTGACGGATTCAATATTACCGCCAGTTTTACGCGCAATATCAAGGGCATAAACACCATCGGCGGGATTACCAATAGCGATCGATTTGGCGATAGTATTGGGTTTAACTGGGGCGACAAAATCCCGTCCTTCCTTGAAAGCTTGGGCAATGGGGGAACAACCCTCCGCTTGAGCGCCACTAAAACGCACTGCTTTATCTGCCACCAAACCGACTTTGACGAATTCTTGGAAGCCTTTATAAATCTTGGTAAAGAGGGAACCACTGGCTAAAGGTGCGACAATATGGTCGGGGAGTTTCCAGCCTAATTGTTCAGCCACTTCAAAGCCTAAAGTTTTGGAACCTTCGGAATAGTAGGGACGCAGATTGATGTTGACAAAACCCCAACCGTAGGTATTGCCCACTTCTGAACAGAGACGGTTAACTTGATCGTAGTTGCCTTTAACTGCCATGACCGTGGGATTATAGATTAGGGTGCCGAGAATTTTACCCGCTTCTAAGTCGGAGGGAATGAAAACACAACAGTCTAAACCGGCGTGAGCGGCAATAGCGGCGGTGGAATTGGCCAGATTTCCCGTACTAGCACAGGAAACGGTAGTAAAACCTAATTCTTTAGCCCGGGTAAGGGCGACGGATACCACTCTATCTTTGAAGCTGAGAGTGGGCATATTGACGGCATCATTTTTAATGTAGAGATTTTTGAGACCCAAGCGCCGGGCTAAACGGTGGGATTTAACTAGGGGAGTCATACCCGTACCCACATCGATGGGATTTTCACTTTCCACCGGCAAAAAGGAACGATAGCGCCAGATGGAATTGGGACCTGCTTGAATGCTTTCTCTGGTAACGGTGCGACGGATGAGGTCGTAATCGTAGTCCACTTCCAGGGGGGCAAAGGTTTCTTCGCAGATATTCAGCGCTTTCAGGGGGTAGGAGGTCCCTCCTTCCTTAGAAACCAAGCGGGTAAAGGTGGGGATGAATTTTGAGGTTTCGATGTTTGTCGCTAGGGTCATGATTTTCCTGTCTTGCCGTCAACTGATGTACAAACATCCTATCACCGGCAAAATCTTGGTGTCAAATATACCCGACTATTTTTGTCGGGTATAAATTTATACAAAAACTAGGTGATAATCTGGGGAGCAGCAAGGGTTAAGGGGAGATGGTTGGGCTGCCGTGTCAGGAAACTTCGGGGTAGTTTCAGGTCAAAAAAAGGACTAGGAGAAGGGATTTAAGTTTTTTAGGAGGTTACAGCCTATTTACTGCTAATTTTATCGAAATAAACCCTAATTTTTCTTTAAATAGCCTAAAAAGGGGGGCGATTAACTGCGGTTGCCAGAAAGTTTCTCGCTTTACTCAGGATAATTGTCAAGAAAAGTGACAAATTATGTGATTTTGTTGAGAAATAATAATTTTTCGGCTCTCCTCGACACCTATAGGTGAGCAGCAGAAGTTATTCAAAGAGGGCGAATGCAATTCGCCCCTACAATAATATGATTGCGCCAATGGTAGGGGCGCATCGCGTGCGCCCAAAATGTCATCTAGATATTTCGACCAAATTGAGATGCACCCAAATTATCCCTATTCTTCTTCCTTCCACACAAAAACCAGAAGAGCCATTTTTCTGGGCTGCCAAATAAAATTGACCATTTCTTGCGGCAGTACCCAGATTTCCCATTCTCCGCTTGTAATAAGTAGGGTCTGCTGAAAAAGTTTGTTGGTGGGGTTAGGAGACAGGAGACAGGAGATTATTTTATTTATTCTCCCTTCTCCCCACTTCATAATTCATAATTCATAATTCATCTGTTTTTTGATAAAAAGTTAAGGTAGTATTGCCGTAGCGTTTTTGACGACAAATGGTTAAACCTTCTAGATTAATTGCTGGCCAAGATTTGGGATTATGTTCCACGGCAATTTCCCCCAGAGAATCTAATAAATTATATTGAGAGATGGCAGTTAGTACCGGTAAATATAAACCGCTTTCATAGGGAGGGTCAAAATAAATTAAATCAAAACTTTCCCCTGCTAAAGTGGCTAACTTTGTCAGTACATCCCCCCGAATTACTTGGAATTGCTGGGGAGAAGTTGCTAAATTGCGCCAATTTTCCTTAATAATTTCGCCAGCGCGTCCTGATTGTTCAATTCCGATTACTAGACTCGCACCTCGACATAAAGCTTCCGCACCCATGGAACCATTACCCGCACAAAGATCCAACCAACGACAGCCAGATAATTTATGTTGCCAGATATTAAATAAAGCTTCTCGGACCCTTGCTGTCGTAGGACGGGTTAATTGTCCTGCCAGGGTTTTTATGGGACGATTGCCGTAAATTCTCATTAGTTAAAAGGCAAATTCAGTTAATCTTTTTTGTAATAAATCAGGAAAAAGGGCATAGTATCTTTGATTGAGAGGAGAGGGATGGGGGAGAGGTAATAAAGTCACTTTCTTTTGCTGTTTTAATCCATCTTCATCGGTAGCGGTAAGGGTAACTAGCAGTTTTTTGGTAAAGCGTTCTTTATCAAGATAGAATTTATCCACTTCTTTGGGTTTACCGTAGGGTTCAAACCATTTAAAAGCTTCCGTACCAAGGGTAATGATATGATCACCTTGCCAATAAAAAACGAGCAGTTTTTCTATAAATGGACGAAAACGATCCTTCACTTCCCCAGAATAAGCTTTATTACCCGGAGGTTTGTAGGGAACTGTATTAGTTAAGAAAATTTGATCGCACACCGATAATAGCTCTTGACGATCATGGGATTTTCTCCCCTGCCAAGCTTGAAAAAATCCCTCTCTTACCATTCTACCGGCAGCCCCGATCAAAGGTTGTCCCGCATACACTTCATCTCGTCCTAAATCCCGGCCAAAAAAGCATAACTGACTAGCAAGATTACCAGCATACAAAACCGGTTCAAAGGGGTCTTTTTTTGCCTCTTGGTAAATTAGGGTATCGATGGGAAAATCCTCTTTTTTTGCCTCTTGGTGTACCTGTTTAATTAGGGTTTTAATATCAGTCATTTCAGTTATCAGTTATCAGTTATCAGTTATCAGATGTGAGTTTTCAGTTATCAGATGTGAGTTTTCAGTTCACTAATTACTGTTTACTGATAACTGATAACTGAAAAAAGCTTCTCCCTACACCCTACACCCTACACCCCACTTCACTCCTCGGTGCGATAGCCAAATTCCGCTAAAAGTGAGCGAGATTGTCGCCATTTCGGTTCTACCTTCACGAATAATTTTAAATATACCTCCCCGGCGATTAACTTTTGAATAGCCGAGCGAGCGGAAGTGCCGAGCGCTTTTAACATACTGCCATTTTTGCCGATGACGATCCCTTTTTGGGAATCTCGTTCCACATTGATGGCGGCAAAAACCCTAGTTAAAGCGGGAGTTTCCTCGACGCGTTCAATCACCACCGCCACAGAATGGGGAATTTCCTGACGGGTTTGCAGTAAAATCTGTTCGCGGATTAATTCAGCCATAATAAACCTTTCCGGTTGATCTGTGACTAAATCGGGGGGATAGTAATAGGGACCGACTTCGAGGGAATCAATTAACAGATTTTGCAATTCTGCGATTCCCATCCCCTCCAGTGCCGAAAATTTGAGCAGAGGCCAGTTATTTTCCGCCGCTAAGGTACGATAACTATCGTCTAGAGGCTCCCGGTCTTCCGGTTGCTGATCGGCTTTATTTAGCCCTAAAATCGTGGGAGTTTGGTTTTTAGTCAGTAAATCGGCAATATAGCGATCGCCACTGCCCAAAAAATTGCTACTATCGACAACAAATAAAACTAAATCTACGGAATTTATGGCGTTTTCAGCATTTTTAACTAAAACTTTGCCTAATTCGTGATGGGGCTTGTGAATGCCGGGGGTATCGACAAAAATCATCTGGGATCGCTCGCCGGTGACAATGCCGCGTAAACGGTTGCGGGTAGTTTGAGCGATGGGGGAAGTAATGGCGATTTTTTGTCCCACTAATTGATTCATCAGGGTGGACTTGCCCACATTAGGACGACCAATAATGCCAATAAAACCCGATTTAAAACCGGTCGGTGCGATGGGAATTACTGCCGAATCGAGATTAACGGCTTGAGAGTTGATAAAATCGTTCATAATCAAAGAATATTACTTAAAAAATATTTTTACCCATGCAAAGGATAATTTTGTTCTTGTTAGTATTGATTTTAGGCTGTAGTAACCATTTAGAATTATCTATAGCTGGAAATTTAAGCGATCGCTTAACTAATTATCCTCGCTGGATGACTAAACCAGTGGTTAGTTTTGCCAGCGGAGATTTAGTTTATCCCGATTGGATGGTAGGCAATTGGACTGTCACCAGTACCCTAATCGATTTAACCGCTCCTCTTGCTCCCCAGATTATCACACCTGGTTTTGAAAGTAATCGTCGTTACCTAGAACAATCGATCGAGTTTCCGGTGAGATTCATCGAGAAAGCTATTTCCAGACCGATAAATGCTGCCTTTTTATCCACCATTATCAGTAAACCATCAATTGTGGCCGATCGATCCTTTAATGGTTTAGCAATTAGTCGCGCCTATTTAGGTAATCAATCGGTATTATCCGTAAAAACTGACCCCAATAATCCCAATCGTCAGATTACCTTTTTACGCGGCGCTCATCAACTCATTTCCACCGTAATTGCCAGAAATAGCGAAACTCCTAGCCGAAATCAATTTATTGCCACAGAAATCAGTCAACAAATTTTCCGGGGAGAAACCAACACTTATCTCAATGAGGTGGAAACCACCACCGCCTATCAGTTATTATCTCCTAATAAAATTCTAGGCGATCAGGTGACAGCCATTTATCTGTCCCCCCAATCGCCGGATTATTTCCAAGCGCCGAATCGTCCTGTGGCTTTGTATCGTTATCGCCTAGAATTGCGGAAAGATTAATATTACCAGTGGTTAAACCCTGCTGAAACCGGCGCAGTCTTTCCCCATCCTGTTGAAAAAGTATAGGGGGAGCTTTTCAGTGTTGCCAAAGGCACGGCGTAGCCGTCCAGTCAACAGTAATCAGTAATCAGTGGGGAGCAGGGAGAAGGGGGAGCAAGAATTATGAATTAAGTAGGTAGGCGTTAAAAACTAACTGATAGGACAATGACCTTGTAATCAAAACTTCATGTCTGCGTCACAGTAAGTTCATATCCCCCACCTAAATTAGAGATAGTCAGTCCCAAGCCGTTTTCCGAAACACTCCTCTCACACCCACGATTATTAGGACTGACTTTTATTCCCTTCTCAGAATGGTTAAACAATAAAAACTATGACTCACAATATTTTTAACGATAATATTTCCCCGAGCAACGAAGGCAATCCCAAACGCTCCAAATCTTCTGCAATGAAAAAACTTTTTGCCTATTCCTCCTTACTGGTTTTGGGTGCCGGGTTAGGTATCGGTGCCACCTACGCCTACAGTCAAAATCCTCTAGAATTAGCCCAAAATATTGCCACCGCTGCCACTAATCCTCGCCCCTCCACAGCAGCCGCAGCCGCTCCCTCAACCCTAGTTATTCCCACCAATTTTGTCGCTTCTGTGGTGCAAGAAGTGGGGCCGGCGGTGGTAAGAATTAATGCTTCTAGGGAAGTCAATGGAGGCGGTGATTTTTCGGAATTTGCTAACGATCCTGTTTTCCGTCGCTTCTTTGGTTCCCAAATACCGGAGCGAGGAGAAAGACAAGTTCAAAGGGGTACAGGTTCCGGGTTTATTATCAGTAATGACGGTAAAATTATCACCAATGCTCACGTTGTCGAGGGAGCAGATAAGGTGACTGTCACCCTCAAAGATGGTCGCACTATCGATGGTAAAGTCTTAGGTAGTGATCCTTTAACTGATGTGGCAGTGGTACAGGTGGAAACGGGCAATTTACCCACGGTTAAATTAGGTAATTCTGATAGTTTACAGGTGGGAGAATGGGCAATTGCTATCGGTAATCCTTTGGGATTAGATAACACTGTCACCACGGGGATTATTAGCGCCAAGGAACGCAATGGCTCCCAAATTGGTGCTAGTGATAAACGGGTGGATTTCCTGCAAACCGATGCGGCAATTAACCCCGGAAATTCTGGCGGACCTTTGTTAAATGCTCGGGGAGAAGTTATCGGAGTTAACACTGCTATCATTCAAAATGCCCAGGGTTTAGGTTTTGCTATTCCGATTAAAACTGCCCAAAGAATCGCCGAACAATTAATCGCCACGGGTAAGGTGGAACATCCCTATCTCGGTGTTCAAATGGTACAGTTAACCCCAGAGGTAAAAGAACAATTAGCCGATAGTCCCATGGCTGATAATTGGACTATCCCCGATGATTCTGGTGTCTTGTTAGTGCGGGTGATGAGAGATTCTCCTGCCGCAGCAGCAGGATTGCGATCGGGTGATGTGTTAAAGTCTGTAGGTGGTAAGAATGTCACCGATCCCGATGCGGTTCAGGAAATTGTGGCTAATACTCAAATCGGCGATAATTTACCCGTAGAAATTAGCCGGGAAGGACAAAAAATTAATCTGAATATTCAAGTGGGTAGCTTGAATACTGCTAACAAATCCTAGTCTGGAAAATAAGTGGTAGAAGACCTAAACTTTATAGAGAGCTTGTTAGTAAGCTCTCTATATTTCTGGTTTTACTTTTGCCTCTTGAATCCAATAATTATAGCATTTATCTTAATGGTGAGATAAGTAGGTAGTCGTTAAAAATTATCAGACACCCCACTTATCAAGGGGGGATCGACACCCCCCTTATCAAGGGGGGATCAAGGGGGGATCGGCACCCCCCTTATCAAGGGGGGCAGGGGGGATCGACACCTCTCTTATCAAGGGGGGATCAAGGGGGGATCAAGGGGGGATCAAGGGAGAATCGAAAGATAGTTAAATACTTGAACCTAGGCTCACAATTTTACTGTTGGGAGATAGAAAATAAAAACCGCTCGTAAGCTCGATTAATTTTTTGCATAATTTTAATCGCCATGGCGGAAGAATTGTGATCGGGGTGATACTGACGAGCAAGCTGATAATATCTTTGTTTAACTTCTGAAAAACTGGCATTTTTAGAAACTTCTAAAACTTCCCACCAATCCTCGGAATCTGGGGGTAATATTTCTAATTCTCCTAACATTTCTGACCATATTTTTACCTTATCTCCATAACTACCTGTAATTAAAAACTGACCGTCAGGACTAAATTTTAAGGGAGCAGTTCCCCGTAAAATTTTAATTAATTCTCCTGTTTGTCCTTGCCAAATTTTAATTTCTGTTCGGGAAGCACTAGCAATTAGATGGCGATGAGGATTAATAGCAATACTGATAATTGCCTGCTCGTGTGCCTGCCAACTTTTAATCATTTCTCCTGTCTTTATATCCCAGATTTTAATCGCTTTATCACTACCACCACTAATTAGATATTGACCATCATTACTAAAAGCTAAACTGTTAACGGCTGCCCTGTCACCGATAAAAGTTTGATAAGCATAACTATGATCAAATCGCCATAATTTAATAGTTTTATCATCACTACCACTAGCAATAATTTGGCTATCGGGACTAATAGCACAGGTATTAACTGCCTCCTCATGACCGATTAAAGTTCGCTTTAATTCTCCTGTATGATAACCCCAGATTCGCAGAGTTTTGTCATTACTAGCACTAACAATAAATCTTTCATTGGCAGCAAAAGCTAATTGTAAAATGACACCATCATGGCTATGGGGAGCATTGACACGAGCGAAAAAACTACTTTTATACTGCTTAGTGTCTAATTGCCACTGACTAATTCTGCCATCTAATCCACCAGCAATGATCGATTTACCGTTAGGACTTATCGCCAGAGTTTGGATCGGTTCATTAACTCCCACAAAGGAATAAATTAATTTACCCGTTTCTCGCTGCCAAAGTTTTATGGTTTGATCTTCTCCCGCACTAGCAATAATTTTACCATCAGGACTAACATCGATCGCCCCAATATTTTCCTGATGACCTTTAAGAGTTTGGAAACACTGCCAAGATAAACGCTCTGGAATAGTAATTTCTGTAGAATCTAACTGTTGATTTTCCTGAATAGATACTTCTTCCAACAGTTGCTGTAGTTCTGCCTCTAGATTTTCATATTTCCCCGTAACTTCTTGCCAAAATAAAGCTTCTTCGTACTCTCTAGTAATGCGATCAAAAAATTCTAGATTGCTATAAAAATTATTGTCGGAGTAGGTGGGAGATAACATTTTCATCACTCCGTAGACTCCTAACCCGACTATCCCACCAGCGATCGCCATAGAACCGACACCAACACCGAAAGCTGTACCTTTAACCGCGACTCCCACACCCCCAAAGGTAGAGTAGATACCGATTCCGCCAAGGCTTCCTATTCCCAAAGCTAACCCGACATTGTGATCGTTTGTTTCTAGTCCTTGCAGACTGGCATAAATTGCCGAACTTGTCAGGATGCCAATCCCCGTCATTCCCACTAAACCGACGCTTATACCGCCAAATCCGCCGACTAAGCCAATATTTCCCAGACAAGCAGATAAATTGGCTCCTGTGACTCCACCGACGGCGGGAATAACAAAATCGAGCTTTTTAGCCATATTTTTGCGAAATAATCAAGTTAGTCATCGGGTTTCTCCTATAGAGTTTAGCCTAGTTTGGTATCGACGACTGACTCCCCAAAGTGGTACTTTTCCCTCCTGCCCCCTGCCGACCGCCTCTTTCAAGTCAGTCCCGATGAAAAAATTTTCACCCCCACAGATGAAAGAGGTTTCCTTCCCCACACCCCTAGGGTTGATTCAAGGTAGGGTTGATTCATGAATCAACCCTACCCACACCCCACACCCTACACCCTCTTTCCAGTCAGAGGCAATCAGGAAAAATGATAAGTATTTTATATATAAATAGCTTCAATGCTTAAAAATATTTAAATTTACAATCGGTAATATTTATTTTTACCTAAGAATTTATTGAGAATAATTTTTATTTATTTACGAGGTTGCAATACTTCCAGCGATTCTGGTACAATTTTCCATTATGCTATGATGGCTCTTATTGTAATTTTTAGGGTTTTAATGGTCTAGGTTGTCTTAAAACCCTTGCTAAATCTAGACTTTTCCCTTGAGCAAAACCAAACACTTTCGCCAATTATCCCTTTTTTCCCCAACAACGTTGATCTAATTTTTGTGTAGTTTTGTTGCAAAGTCAAATTTTTTTTGACAAAATGGCTAAATTGTGGTATGGACAAAGTATAACGGGTTGTGGATTGACCATACCTGTCACCTTATTTTCAGCGAATTATCAGAAAATTTGCCTACTAGAGTCGCCCTAGCTTGCTTTCTTTTTCTATAATAAGTGTTAATCTTCCCACACTTGTCAAACGGCTATGAGTCTCTGTCTCAATCCCGATTGTTCGCACCAAAACACCCCCACGGATAAATTCTGTCATAAGTGCGGTTCTCAATTACTGCTCAGAGAACGTTATCGAGCGCTAAAATTAATCGGTCAAGGGGGTTTTGGTAAAACATTTCAAGCGATAGATGAGGATAAACCTTCAAAACCCTATTGTGTAATTAAACAATTTTTCCCGTCAGCGCAGGGAACAGAAACTTTACAGAAAGCAGCAGAATTATTTAAAGAAGAAGCGATTCGTTTAGATAGTTTGGGAAGATACCCACAAATCCCCGAACTTTACGCCTATTTTACCGGTAATGGTGGGCGACAATATCTCGTCCAGGAATATATCGAAGGACAAAATCTAGAACAAGAATTAAAACAGGAAGGAGTATTTAACGAAGCAAAAATTAAACATCTTTTGTCAGAGATTTTACCGATTCTAGAATTTATTCATAGTAAACAAGTAATTCATCGCGACATTAAACCCGAAAATATTATTCGCAGAAAAAGCGATAATAAATTGATTTTAGTGGACTTTGGGGCGGCAAAATTTGTCAGTCCTTTAAATCGTTCCATGACGGGAACAATTATCGGTTCTGCTGAATATATTGCCCCTGAACAGGGAAATGGCAAGGCAGTTAATGCCAGTGATTTGTATAGTTTGGGTGTAACTTGCCTTTATTTATTAACTGGAATATCTCCCTTTGATTTATTCGATGGGGGGGAACACCAATGGGTATGGCGACAGTGGTTGGTTAATAATCCTGTTAGTAATGAGTTAGGGAATATTCTGGATAAATTAATCGAGTTCGGCACAAAAAAACGCTATCAATCCGCCTCGGAAGTGTTGCAAGCTTTGCAGATAAAAACATCAGTCTCTATATCCCAGACAACTATTCAAAAACCCGTTAATCCCATTATTTCCGTTCCCCAAACTCCCCCATCTATCCAGCTTAAAAGTGCCAAAGGAATCGATTATCGGAACTTAGAAGATTTATTAAAACAAAAGCGATGGAAAGAAGCAGACGAGGAAACTGCGAACTTAGTAAGAAAAGTAACTAATCGTGTCAAAGACTGGTTAAGAGATGAAGATATACAGAAATTTCCCTGCGAGGATTTGCGAACCATTGACCAATTATGGGTTTATTACAGTAACGGAAAATTTGGTTTTTCTGTGCAGGGGCAAATCTATCGAGAAATCGGTGGCATGGAAGAATATAATGAAAGAAATTGGGATATTTTTGGCAGTTTGGTAGGCTGGCAAAAAAATAATAGTTGGAATTGGCAAGATATTAATTATAGTTGGCAAGCACCTCAAGGTCATTTGCCGCTAATACGCTACGGTTATAAGGGAGAAGGAAGTTATATTATCTATCATCTAACCTCAAGAATATTTATTTGTCAGACTTCTAGTCACCAGATTATTAATCAAAAACAACCTGTAGCAACAATTATTCAATCTCCCATTATTTCCGTTCCGCAAACTCCCCCATCTATCCAGCTTAAAAGTGCGGAAGGAATCGATTATCGGAACTTAGAGGATTTATTAAAACGGCAGCAATGGAAAGAAGCGGACCAGGAAACCGAGAGAGTGATGCTACAGACTGCCAACCGCACAAAAGAGAGATGGCTGAGAAAGGAGGATATCGATAAGTTACCCTGCGAAGATTTGCGAACAATTGACCAATTATGGGTGAAATATAGTAACGGAAAATTTGGCTTTTCTGTGCAAGCGAAAATCTATCACGACCTCGGCGGGACGCAGGAGTATAATGATAAAATCTGGAACGGTTTCGGGGATAAAATCGGCTGGCGGATAAATAACAGCTGGATAGAGTATAAAGATGTTATTTTTGATTTCAAAGCACTGCAAGGACATCTTCCTGCTGATGTTCCGATATGGCGGTGTGGAAATTGGCATGACCCGATTTGGTGGAGTTCTTTTCCAGCTATCAAGCGTGGAATCAATCTCTTCTCTCGCGTCGAGACTTGTAAAATGTAACATATAAAGGTAACAGCCAATTTTTAAGAATTGTATCGGAGGGAAAACCAAATGCTAGAAATTACCAAAAACTATGTATTAGACGAGGATCAAAAGCTGATTGCCGTTAAGATTCTCATTGCCGAATTTGAAAAAATTGCATAAATCCTAGAGGATTACGGACTAGGAAAACTCATCGAAAAAGTTGAAAATGATCAAAGGATTCAGTATGATAGCTCTTTATTGCTAACTGGACCGACGATGATCTATTCTGGATCCTAGCCTGACTTGCCAATCCCCACCGCCAAAAAAGAATAATGTACTGCGATTACCTGGTTCAAATCCTCACCGCACGCGTCTACGATGTCGCCCAAGAAACCCCCTTGGAATTTGCCCCCAATCTCTCCCAACGCTTGCACAATCAGCTGTTACTCAAGCGTGAGGATATGCAGTCAGTTTTCTCTTTTAAACTGCGCGGCGCATACAACAAAATGGCGTATTTGTCAAGGGATTTGTTACAAAAAGGTGTAATTGCTGCCTCGGCGGGAAATCATGCTCAGGGAGTCGCTTTGGGAGCGCGGCAATTGGGAACCCAAGCGATTATCGTTATGCCTGTCACCACTCCCCAAGTCAAAATCGACGCGGTAAAAGCCCGGGGGGGAATTGTCGTCCTGCACGGTGACACCTACGATGATTCATACACCTACGCGCGGCAGTTAGAAGCGGAAAAAGGCTTAACTTTTATCCATCCCTTCGATGATCCAGAGGTAATCGCCGGCCAAGGTACGATCGGTATGGAAATTTTACGACAATATCAGCAACCGATCGAGGCGATTTTTGTCGCTATTGGCGGCGGTGGCTTAATATCAGGTATTGCAGCCTATGTCAAGCGTTTACGCCCAGAAATTAAAATTATCGGGGTAGAACCTGTGGACTCAGACGCGATGAATCAATCCCTAAAAGCCGGTTATCGGGTGCGTTTGTCTCAAGTGGGATTATTTGCCGATGGGGTAGCGGTGCGCGAGGTGGGAGAGGAGACTTTTCGTCTCTGTCAGCAGTATGTGGATGAGATTATCCTCGTGGATACGGATGATATTTGTGCGGCGATTAAGGATGTTTTTCAAGATACACGCTCGATTTTAGAACCTGCGGGGGCGTTAGCGGTAGCAGGAGCGAAAGCTTATGTAGAAAGAGAAGGAATTGAGGATAAAACCCTCGTTGCTGTGGCTTGTGGGGCGAATATGAACTTTGATCGTCTGCGGTTTGTGGCGGAAAGGGCCGAATTAGGGGAACGGCGCGAGGCGTTGTATGCTGTTACTATTCCCGAACAACCGGGCAGTTTACGGCGTTTTTGCGAATGTGTCGGCAAACGCAATTTAACCGAATTTAGTTATCGTATTGCCGATGAAAAAGAAGCGCATATTTTTGTCGGCGCCCAGATCGAAAATCGCAGCGATGCCAAGAAATTAGCCGAGAGTTTTGAAGCTTGTGGCTTTAAAACCCTCGATATTAGTGATGATGAATTGACTAAATTGCATCTGCGCCACATGGTGGGAGGGCGATCGCATTTAGCCGATTATGAATTATTTTATCGCTTCGAGTTTCCCGAACGACCGGGGGCTTTAATGAAATTTGTCGCCTCCATGAGTCCCCACTGGAATATCAGCGTTTTCCATTATCGCAATAACGGGGCCGATTATGGGCGCATCGTCGTGGGCATACAGGTCCCCCCCGATGAAATGAATCAATGGCAAGCTTTTCTCGATACTCTCGGCTATCGCTATTGGGATGAAAGTCAAAATCCGGCCTATCAGTTATTTTTAGGTTAAATCGCCATTTTCAGGAAGTTATCAGTACAGATGAATCAAGATTTTCCCCATATTTCCGTTTTGAGTCAAGAATTAATCGCCGGTTTAAATATTCAACCCGGGGGGCATTATCTCGATCTTACCCTAGGGGGTGGTGGACACAGCCGCTTGCTTTTAGAAGCTCATCCCGAAACGAAAGTAACCGCCATCGATCGCGATCAAAGCGCCCTAGAAGCCGCTAAAATTAGTCTTGGCCCCTATCTAGATAGCCGTTTAACCCTCTGGTGGGGGAACTTCGCCGATTATAATGGACAAAATAGCAGTTTTGATGGCATTATCGCCGATTTAGGGGTCAGTTCTCCCCAATTCGATCAGAGCGAGCGCGGCTTTAGTTTTCGCCACACGGCAGCCTTAGATATGCGGATGGATCGCTGTCAATCCCTGACGGCAGCCGATATTATTAACCATTGGCAGGAAAAAGAATTAGCGGATCTTTTTTATCAATACGGAGAAGAACGTTTATCTCGTCCTATTGCTCGTTCTATCGTCCAAAAACGTCCTTTTACTACCACTACAGAATTAGCGGCTGTCATCGCTAGTTCTGTCCCCGCTAGTTACCGTTATGGACGTATTCATCCGGCAACGCGGGTTTTTCAATCCCTACGCATCGCTGTTAATCAAGAATTAGATTCTCTGCAAAAATTGTTAAATCAAGCCCCCCACTGGCTAAAATCCGGGGGAATTATCGCTATGATCAGTTTTCATAGTCTAGAAGATCGTCTGATCAAGTATGGCTTTCGCGAAGATAATTCCTTGAAAATTATCACGAAAAAGCCAATTATTCCCAGCCGAGAAGAACAGGCTAAAAATCCCCGTTCTCGTTCGGCTAAACTAAGAATAGCCCAAAAGATAAGCTGTTCTTAATTTAAATTGCTTATTGAGATGAGGCAAAAGGCAACAGGCAAGAGGCAAAAGGGAGAATAAATAATCAGTTTTTAATAACCGGATTTAGTCTGAGCTTAAAGTAAAAACCAAGAAAGAAAGCCGGTATTTATTCTTGAAAATCATTGACTAAAATAACGCAGTCCTTTTACCAATCTTTCTACTGCCGTTAAAGCCGTTTCTGGAGATAAAGCACCGTAGGCAAGACGCAAATAACAGCCTTCTGTTATCCCAAAAGTTGAACCGGGTAACACCGCCACCCGCTGCTGCTCAATTAAAGTTTTAACTAACTGAAAATCATTCTTGTCTGTAGGAATTTTCAGGAAGAAATAAAAAGCCCCTTCCGCAGTGGCAACATCACAGATATCGCCGATTGATTCTAAAGCATTCAGGCAAATTTCTCTAACTTTACTGATGGTTTTTAACTGTTCTAAAGGATAGCTTTTACCCACCTGTAATGCCCCTAGGGCCGCGTATTGCGACACCACAGGCGGACAAATTAAAATAGTATCCTGAATCTTATTAATCGCCTCAGATAAATGTTCTGGTACTACCATATAACCAATGCGCCAACTGGCAAAACCGTAGGCTTTTGAGAGACTAAATAAGGAAATAGTCCAGGATTCACTACCAACAATTGCCGCCGGAGAAAAGTGGCGAGCATGGTTATAGGTAAAATACTCATAAGCTTCATCGTGAATGTGATAGATGCCCTTTTTTTGACAGATTCGATTGACTTCTCTTAGGGTATTTTCTGGATAAACTACTCCCGTGGGATTATTAGGAGAAATCGTCACCACTGCCTTAGTTTTTTCCGTGATTGCCTCTTCAATGGCAGCTGGACGCAATTGATAATTTTTGTCTGTGGCGACCAAAATTACTTGACAATCAGCCATTTTTATGACCATTTCATGATTGAAATAAAAGGGAGTGTTGAGAATAATTTCATCCCCCGGGGAAGTAATGGCTAAAATGGCATTCATAAAAGCCATATTACTGCCCGCCGTCACAAAAATTGCCTGTTTATCGCTGATTTCTATCCGATTATCTTCGGCTAGTTTTTGCCGAATTACTGCTAATAAGGGGGGAATTCCCGCCACAGATTGATATTGATGATTTTTGGGATTAGCTAAGAATAAAGATAGAGATTCGAGCGCTTCCTGGGGTGGATAATAGGAAACAACACCTTGACCGAGGGAAATAGTGCCGGGGTTCGCTTTAATTAATTGACCGACCACGGGAATAATTGGTGTTTGTACCCCGTCCATGCGAGAGAGAAGGTTTTTCATCAGTTGGCAAGAGATTTGAAGGTATATTGGGGAGGATGGGCTGATTCAATCTCAAACAAAAGATTAATCGCCCGGTAATATCCCAAAGTAATCCTATCGCCACTTTTCAGCTTTTTGCGTCCCGATTGCAGATTTTCCCCATTAAGATAAGTGCCGTTAAGACTGCCGGCATCTTCTAGATAAAAACCGTCTTTTTCTACATAAATAATCGCATGGACGCGGGAAACTATTTCCGCATCGGGAAGATGGGAAAGATCTAAATCTACCGTCACTTTCGGATTGACCTTTCCCAGATAAAAACGGTTTTTCCGTCCCGAAATTTCCAAGAGAGTCCCCGTTTCTTCGTGGAGGAGAAAAGCCTTAGACACTTTTTTTAAGGGTTTTTTATTAAAGTAATCAATGGAGCCGAGCAGAGTCGAACTGCTGTCCAAATTAGGTATTGACTGTCCGTTCATTCACAGGTTTAGTTTCGATTACCCTCGAAACGGGGACTGTCACTTATCCCGGACAGTGGGATGCTCTAGTTAAAGCTTAGACGGTTAACTAACTAGAGAAAGTTAAACGTGGCATCCGTTGGGGGTTTATCCATAGTCCTTAACGGAGTCAAACCATGAATGCTCGAGTCGATTAGAGACTATTAGGCAGCTACAGGAGCGGCTTTACGAGCGAAAGGAACGATGTTGTTCGCATTTACTTTTTGTTTGAGCCTTTGATTTACGAGAGGAGACTCACTCTCGACCTGTATCACGGGGGAGCTTTCGCTAACCTGTCGAAACCGTTACGGCCCCTTGTGCTTACATTCTGATTATAGCATATTTTTTGATTAAGCTAATTGTGGCTCAATTGAGATTTTTCCGAGCTTCCCAGTCTTCAGAGCCAGTCCAGATGGGAAAAAAGGTTTTTATCGCTGATTTTTGGGAAAATTATCCTATATTTGCCCTCGATTAGTATCACCAGAGACTAAACAATTAATTGAGCAGCTATTGCTCCACTGCGATAACCTGAGTTCGGAATCAGGGAAAACTGCAAAATTTCCCTAACCCGAACTAACCTTGATTACAAAACCTTATGGGTGTGAGAATGTTGTTTGACGTTATCCTCCGTCCGCACCACATGAACAGCATTCAAGATGCGTTTTTTCTCTAGGGAAAAGTTTAAATCGTCTTTTTGGCCGCCCAAGGGGATTAACCCTTGTAGGTGGGGTTGATTTTTGTAGGTGCGAGTGGCTGCAATCGCCCTTTCGACAAAATTCTCGCATAATTGGGTATTATCGGGAAAATTACTGGGTATTTGAGGATTATCGTCCTGAAATACCTCTCCCAAAGCCATGGCGCGGGCAAATTCGTAGGAAGTGGGAATTCCTTTGACAATTGCCTCTAGGGCTGCCGAGGGAATCGGTTCTAACACCGCCACTTTTTCTAATTCTCCCTCCCGTTTAAGAAAACAAATCGCTAAACCGAATACACAATAATCATCTTTTGTCAAGTCAGAAATGTTTAAGAATTGTGTCGCTGTGGCCATTATTTTGATCCTGAGTCGCTCTTTCTTTAATCTTGCGGGTGATCAGCGATCGAATCAAGGTTTTTATTAAGAGATATGAAGGAGAAAAATTTAGCAGGGTTGGGCGGCGCTAACGCCCCCAAGACGCAAAAAACTGAGAACTGTTAGACTAGAAACCAGCAGATTAACTGATAAACGAGCTTTATGTCACCCACCCTACTCATCTCCAAAGAACTCCCCACCCTGAAATATAATCCTAGTCTGGAGCGCTTTGATAGCTCTTGGGCGGCCCCTTTGTCCACTCTTCTGGGACTGGGACGGGCTGCCGGGGCGACTTTTATCGAATTTTTCCTGGAAAGAGTCAACTATATCAGTTGTTTAGCCGAAGATGACAGCATCACCAGTCTCTCACCGAAACTATCTACAGGGGCAGGAATCCGCCTTTTTCGCGGGAAAGCTGATTGTTATGTCAGTACCAACGATTTAAGCTTCCAAGGCTTAAAAAATGCCCTAGAAAAAGGTTTATCGATTCTCGGTTTAAACCTACCCAGTCCTAACGCGTATATTCCCGAAATCAATCTGGAAATGTTCCGGGATTATGCCACGGTCAAAAACAAAGATATTTGGCTGAATAATTGCAGTTCTTTGGGAGAAATGGGTGATATTCTGCTAAATGCTAACGTTCAACTCAATCAGAAAGCCTCTCACGTCCAATCTCGTCGCGCCGCTTATTTTCGCGATTGGCAAGAAATTTTAGTTGCCGCTAGTGATGGCACTTTTGCCCGGGATATTCGCCTCACCCAATCGGTGGGCTATAATCTCCTCTGTGCCGATGGGACTAATCGTTCTAGCATTGGTAAACGGGTGGGTAGTACCAGTAATCCTGATTTTCTGCGGACGTGGAATGCCGAGGAATCGGCGGCAGAAGTGGCCGAATCGGCGGGTAAAATGCTTTACGCTGACTATGTAGAATCCGGCAGTTATCCCATCGTCATGGCCAATGAATTTGGCGGCGTTATCTTCCACGAAGCCTGCGGCCATTTGCTAGAAACTACGCAAATTGAGCAAAAAACCACGCCCTTTCTCGATAAAAAAGGCGAAAAAATCGCCCACGAAAACCTGACGGCTTGGGACGAAGGATTATCCGATAAAGCGTTCGGTACTATCGATATGGACGATGAGGGAATGCCGGCCCAGCGTACTCTCCTAATTGAAAATGGTATCCTAAAAAACTTCATTGCCGATCGCACCGGTTCAATTAAAACCGGCCATCCGCGCACAGGTAGCGGTCGCCGTCAAAACTACACCTATGCGGCCGCTAGTCGGATGCGGAATACCTACATCGCCCCCGGGGAATATACCCTCGATAATCTCTTTAATTCCATCGATAAAGGCATTTATTGCAAAAAAATGGGCGGCGGTAGTGTGGGGGCCACGGGGGAATTTAATTTCGCCGTCGAGGAGGCCTATCTTATCGAAAATGGCAACCTGACTAAACCCCTGAAAGGCGCGACTTTAATCGGTTCAGCTAAGGAGATTATGAATAAAATCTCTATGTGTTCCCAAGATTTAGGTCTAGCGGCGGGTTTTTGCGGTTCCGTTAGTGGTAGCGTTTATGTCACCGTTGGTCAACCCCATTTAAAAGTCGATTCTATTACCGTTGGCGGTCGTTAATCATGACTTTAGTGATTCTCTACTATTTCCTCATTGCCATCATGATAGTGGGAATAATTGGCGAACTGCTGCCCGCTATCCCCGGCATGAGTTTGATTTTAATCGCCATGCTGGTGTGGGGTTTTGTCACCAAATTTGCGGGGATGGGGGTCGCTTTAACCGTGGCCTTTGTTGTCCTTCTCCTCAGTATCGGGGTGGAATTCCTCGCTAGTTATCTCGGCGCCCAAAAAGTTGGGGCGAGCAATTGGAGTCAAATCGGGCTAGTAGTGGGTTTATTAGCGGGAATATTCGGGCTTTTACCCGCTTTACCCATTGGCGGACCGATTATCGGCTTATTTGTCGGTCCTGTGGTGGGGGCTTTTTTGGGAGAATACGCCTATCGTCGCGATTTGGAATTAACTCCCCGTTTGCAGCAATCCCTAAAAGTCTGTGTCGGTATCGTCGTCGGTACGGTTATCGGTCACGTTGCTAAAGCTATGCTGGCCACGGCCGCCGTTATCGTCTTTATTGTCACCACTTGGCCCAATCTCTCTTCAGTTATCAGTTATCAGTTATCAGTTATCAGTTTTCAGTTTTCAGATTTGAGTTCTTTGTTTTTCAATTAATCAGCCATTTTTCTGATAAATATCACTTTTATCTAGCTGACTGCTGATGGCTGACCGCTCAATTCTACATTCATCTCATTTCTGACCAAATCTATGCCAAAAGTTGAAGATATCGCCCAAATCGCTAATTCTAGCGCCCAAGCTTTAGGAATTGCTAAATACGACATCTATGGTTCCTCGGTCGATGAAACCGATGTGGATGTGTTTCAAGGGGAACCGAAACAGGTACAAGCTTCCAATCGTTCCAGCGTTATCGTTCGCGTCTGGAATCAGGATAATCAAGTCGGTGTCACCTCCACCACCGATGTGGACCCGGTGGGACTGCAATTAGCCCTAAAAACCGCTCAGGAAGCCAGCGTTTTTGGCGTTAAGGAAAATGTCCCCGATTTTAGTCCCGCTGCCACCGCACCTACCACAGAAGTGGCCAGCGAAATGTATAATCAAGCACCTGTATCCACTCTCATCGATAAGTTATTAGCCGCCGAAAAATCCCTACTAGCAGCCCATCCGGCTATTGCCAGTGTTCCCTATAATGGTTTGGGACAACAGCAGGTCAGACGTTTTTATCTCAATAGCGACGGGGCAATGCGTCAGGAAGCGCGTAGTTATGCCAGTGTGTATTTATACACCAAAACCGAACAGGAAGGCAAAAAACCCCGTAGCGCCGGTGCTTTTCGGGTGAGTCCGGGCCTGGAAAAATTAGATATCGATGGTTGCATCGAGGAAGCGATTACCAAAACTGTTAGCCATCTGGACTATCAACCGATTACCACGGGTAAATATTTGGTGGTTTTTGCCCCCCGCGCCTTTTTGAGTCTAATGGGAGCATTTTCTAATCTGTTTAATGCCCAAAATGTCCTTGATAAACAGAGTCTTTCTACCCCTGAATCCCTAGGGACACAAATCGCTGCTACTGCCTTAAATTTGTGCGATGATTCCCTCCATCCGGCTAATGTTGCCGCAGAAACTTTTGATAGTGAAGGCACTCCCACCCGTCGTGTGGAATTAATTAAAGAGGGGATTTTGAGTAATTTTCTCCATAGCACGATTACCGCTAAACGGATGAATACAGAACCGACTGGCAACGGTAACATTGGGTCAAAAGTAACGGTTAGTCCCCATTTTTATCACGTTTTTGCTAGTGCTAATCAACCAAAAAGCTATTCTTTGGAAACAGCAGAAAATGTGGTTTTAATTGATAGTTTACAGGCACTTCATGCGGGAGTTAATTCTCTACAAGGTTCCTTCTCTTTGCCCTTTGACGGTTGGTTAGTGAACAAAAATGAGCGCGTTAGCATCGATTCCGCTACCGTAGCCGGGGATATTTTAACACTGCTGAAATCGATTGTTTATCTGGAACCGGAAGCAGTTATTACTCCCAGTGGTGTTTGTCCCTACGTTTGGGTAGAGGGTTTATCAATCACAGGAGAAGCTTAACACTATATCGGACCAAAAATAGGGGGTATTAACTAGGGTAATACCCCCGCAAGATGGATGCTAATTTTATAGTCGTGGGTAAGCTGTTGACTATGCAAATTACAATAAATCTGGTTATTAAAGACTGATTATTTATTCTCCCTTTTGTCTTTTGCCTATACTCATAAGTAGCCTATACTCAACGGATTTAGTATTACTCCTAATTAAGAACTATTTTTCAGCCGGGGGAAACCAATTATCATCTAATGTTTGTTCGAGGGATATATGAGCGTCTGAATTGAGGGAAAAAAGCTGAGAAACCGATTTA
Organism: Microcystis aeruginosa NIES-2549; assembly: GCF_000981785.2. Lineage (NCBI taxonomy): Bacteria > Bacillati > Cyanobacteriota > Cyanophyceae > Chroococcales > Microcystaceae > Microcystis > Microcystis aeruginosa. Next base: position 3,320,776 of record NZ_CP011304.1, read on the forward strand.
ATCGCCACTGGATAAACTTTATCATACATGGCTGCTAATTCTGACCGTAAGCTGGGACTATCTTCTAAACGATGCTGAATTTGGGCGCGAAAATTGACTATTGCTGCCGCCCAATGATTACCTGACCGTTTTTTTTCTTCTTGCCAATAAGCCAGCTTTAAAAGATGTTCGATAAGACGGGTTAACAGACTCATTAAAGCTCGTCTATCACTTTTACCCATACTCTCGATTTCTTCAATTAAATTATCCCAATCCACCTGCTCAAAATTGCGCTCTTGTAACTGTTTTACCGTCTCTTTTAGCCATTGATTATAATCAGTTTCGTAGGCAGTTGACGACATAATTTAACTCTCCATAGAAAATTACTTAAATGGCTCTCTATCTAGGAGAGTCCGAATTTTGTTCAAAAGTTAACTCCTCTAACACTTCCGTAACCAACTTGCCGTTGGCTAAACGCTTTAAACTTCTAATCTGAATATTTACTTGGGGAGTTTCTTCTAACTGTTCAATCAAAAAATCTGCATATTTGATTATCGCCTCACGCGCCGCATTTTTTTTAGTCCAAACTCGCGCCATTTCTAACAGATTAGTAACCCCAATAAACTCCTCTCCCTCCCCATCTAAACTATTATTAGCCCCATAAACAATAAAACATAGCCTAAATGTCCTTTTGTTGCTGTGCCAAATCCTTTAGCGATAAAGAATCACCCTCAAGATAACAAATCGAGCGCAATTGTCGATGATAGGTGAGATTCCATCACTTGATGACCGAGACTAACCGGTCGAGCATTTCCCTGTACCGGAGCGCAATAACGGGGAATTGGGCTAGAAACGAGGCTAATATGACGGTCACTCACCGCTAGTCCATGGGTAGGATCATAACCTTTCCAGCCGCCCCCCGGCAAATACACCTCTACCCAAGCGTGTAAATGTCTTTCTTCTTGGTCTAAATCCCCTTCTTGATAGCCACTGACAAAACGGGAAGCTAATCCCACACAGCGACACACATCCATAAATAAAACCACCAAATCGCGACAGGAACCCTGCTTATTTTTCCAAATGTTTCCGGGTAGATAGGGTTCCCCGGTAAGACGAATAATTTGCTGACAATTGCGGTAAATTTTGTCATTAAGATTAAACAGGAAAGATAGCACCTGTCCTTCGGTTTCCTGCATAATTTCTTGGGCTAATGCTGCCACATCGGGGTCATTAGCTAACCCATAAAATTGTCCGTAGGGTTGTAATTGACTGTGGAGAGAAATGGGATAATCAAAGGGTAAACAGGTCGCCCAAGGTTCCAATAAATACTGGAAAGGATTAACCCCATGGGTTTCCACTTCACTGACCACATCAATCAATAATTCTTCCGTCGGTTGATTAAACCAAATTTGTAAACAAGAATTGCCATCGAGGTCGATAATATTAGTTATCGTTAAAGGTTCTGGGTTAATTTTGAGCGTGAACTCTCGCAAAGTTTGCCCACCATCGGATTTTGGTCGCAAGCGCAGCAGATGGGGAGATAAAATCACGGGCTGATTATAGAAATAGTTAGTTTGATGCCGAATGTGATAACGCATTAAGTTGTTAATTGGGATTGATATTGAAAGTTATTTACTGGCAGAGGTGAGGCAAGTTCAGGATTAAAAACGAAGAAAGTTTCTGTCATTTTTATTCCCACATCATTAACTCTTTTTTGAATATGGTCGAGGAATTCATGCAATCCCATTTCAATAATATCATCGATAGTTAGATAGCTCATTTCCGCACAAAGTCGCCCTAAACTTCTTTCTACCGAATTCCCCCAAGTTCCTACAGGAGTCCCTGTAACTTGATGTAAACAGTGGTCTAATTCCCGCAGACAAAAGTGAATTGAACGAGGAAATTCTCGATTAAGAATTAAAAATTCGGCCACGTCACTAGGAGTAATCCGTCGTTGACATTTACGATACATTTCGTAGGCACTCACCGACCGCAGTAAAGCAATCCATTGAATTTGGTCTAGAGAAGTTCCTACCCATTGAGCGGAAGGTAAGAGATAATAGTATTTAACATCAAGAATTCTGGCGGTTTTATCGGCGCGTTCCTGTAATCTTCCCATAACGCCAAAATGCCAACCTTCATTATGAGTCATCGTTGCATCCATTACCCCCGCAAAACGGTGACTAGCCAATTTAACTTGGGTAAAAAAGTTCGGTAAAGTAGTTTGAGGATGGTAAGAGGAAGCGTCTTTTACCATCAAGAAAAAACCATTAACCTGTTCCCACATTTCCGAAGAAATAATCTCACGAACTGACCGAGCATTTTCTCGCGCCCAGCGCAAACAAGAGATAATTGAACTACTATATTCCGTGTCAAATGTCAAGAAATTGATCACATTTTCTGCGGTGGCTGTGCCGTAACGTTCCTTGAATTGTTCTAAATCTCCTGTGGTTAAAACCAAAGGTTCCCACTGTTGCAAAACACTGGTGGGAATATCCAACATTAAATTAAGGTTAACATCCATAAACCGGGCGACATTTTCTGCCCGTTCAATATAGCGATTTAACCAATAAATTGAATCGGCAACTCTACTAAGCATAATTAACAAGGAAAAAGGAAAGAGTAGGGTGGGTTAGTAACCCAGCAAAATTTCGATTATTGTCCTGATTACTTGGTTAAAACCCAAGTGTCCTTACTGCCACCACCTTGAGAGGAATTAACCACTAAAGAACCCTTTTTCAAAGCCACGCGAGTTAACCCCCCTGGATGCACATAAATTTCATCGCCTCGATGGAGAATATAGGGACGTAAATCCACATGACGACCTTCAATTTCCCTGTCAATTAAAGTGGGAACCCTAGAAAGACTTAACACCGGTTGAGCGATGTAATTGCGGGGATTAGCAGCGATGCGTGAGGCAAATTCTTCTCGTTCTTTCGAGGTAGATTGAGAACCGACTAACATCCCATAACCTCCCGATTCATTAGCGGCTTTTACGACTAACTTATCGAGATTATTTAAGACATAATCTAAGTCCTTTTCTCGCCAACAAAGATAGGTAGGAACGTTATTTAAAATCGCTTCTTCTCCTAGATAATAACGAATCATATCGGGGACAAAAGCATAAATAACCTTATCATCGGCAACTCCCGTACCCGGGGCATTAGCTAAAGCGACGCGGCCTTCCTGGAAAACTTTTAATAACCCGGGTACACCTAACATCGAATCGGGACGAAAAACCGCTGGATCTAAAAAGTCATCATCGAGGCGACGATATACCACATCTACCCGTCTTAATCCCTTGGTGGTTTTCATTTGTAGATAACCATCAAAGACGACTAAATCACGCCCTTCCACTAATTCTACCCCCATTTGTTGGGCGATAAAAGAATGTTCAAAGTAGGCAGAATTATAGGTTCCGGGGGTTAAAACCACCACGGTGGGATTAGGTAATTGGGGTGGGGCTAAATTGAGGAGAGTTTCCAACAGATGGGAAGGATAATCATCCACCGGTTTAACATTCATTGTCTGGAAAATATCGGGGAAGGTGCTTTTCATTACCCGACGATTTTCGAGGACATAGGAAATACCGGAAGGAACCCGCAAATTATCCTCTAAAACGTACCATTGACCATCCTTATCGCGGACTAAATCAGTCCCCGTGATGTGACACCAGATCCCTCCGGCGGGTTTCAGTCCCAGACAGGGTTTCAGAAATCCCGTCGCCGAGGCGATTAATTCGGGGGGAATAATGCCATCTTTAATGATTAACTGGTCATTGTAGATATCGGAGAGAAAAAGATTGAGAGCTTTGATGCGTTGTTTCAGTCCTCTTTCTAAATAATCCCAGTCCTCAGCTGCGACAATTCGGGGAATAATATCAAAAGGAAAGATTTTTTCTACCCCTTGATTGTCGCTATAGACATTGAAAGTCACCCCCAATTCAAACAGGGCCGACTGAGCGGTTTCCCGGTGTTGTTGAAGTTCTCGGGGGGGCAGATTCTGCAGCCATTTGATTAAAGGGGACGCGTGGGGACGAGGTTGACCATCATCTAAGAATAGTTCGTCGTAGAAGCCTTCGGGATCGTAGGTATTTAATAGCACGCTGACCTCATTCCATACCGATACTTTTTTGCTAACATACATTAACAATGCACTCTAAGAGAGTCTCTTAAAGAGGGGGTATCTCCCAAAGCACGAAGAAAAATTCCTCGTGCGCCATTAATATCTCTATCCATCGTCTTGCCATCAATCTTGGATTTAATGACTTTTTTTCCACCTAAGTTATGTATTAATTCATCAGTCCAGCTAACTGTTTTCGACGTATAGGCTTCACAGCAGTCTATTACTAATTTACCCATCTCAAAAGCCTTATGCTTGAGAAATTGCTTAAATCGGTAATGAGACCAGTTAAGCATCTGTCTAACAGATTTTGAGCGAATCTTCCTGCTATTTTTTAGAACCATTTCTGACACTTCAAAAGTAGGCAAAAGAATCACATCAAAGTTATCAACTAGGAATCTAGCAACTTGATGATGAAGTTCATCTACTAAATTCCTGATTTTATTTCTTAGTCGATTAGCGGCTTTTCGATAACGGTTTCTGGTTTTAGCATTAACTTTGGTAGAACGAGAAATTAAATCATCAAGGTGATAGCATAATCGTTGGATTTTACCTATATCCTGACTCCCGATTGAGCCAAAACTATTAGGCGAGAATAGTGCCAGAAAATCTCTAACACCGGGGTCTAGGGCGACAATGCGTCCTTGGTTATCGGATTCGCATCGTTGCACCTCATGGGGAATAGCTAAATAGTATTGTCCATTTCTGGATACTAATCGGCTATCCCCAAAATTGTCGGGCAGTGATTCGGTGAAGCGTATTTGCCCTAATTTTGTGTGATATATTCCTTTTTCTGAAATGGCTGACTTAGGAATATAACATGATTGCTGTTTATCTTTACGGGAACGGAATTTTATTTTCTGGATTTCCCCAGTTTTTTGATATTTTCTTTGAGCATTTTTAACGGCTTCACAAGCGTCTTTGACTGCTATTGATTTAATCTGGTAGGGGACTTCTTTAGCCCATTCTGGTAAATCATTAATGATTCCGGTCTTGATAGCCTTCCAATTAGCTTTTCTATCTGGTTCCTGTAGATATTTAATGGTTTGGTTGAAGACAAACCGAGATACTCCCCACCAGTGTTTCATCAGTTTCTTCTGTTCTGTTGTTGGATAAATCCGCACTTTCTTTGATTTTTTGAGCGTACTTCCTGAGTCCGGACATTCGGCAAGAGAAGATGTGAAGTATTTATAACAAGTCTGCTGTAAGTTCTGATTCGGGACTGTGAACAGTTTGGTCGAGAACCAAGATTTTGCCACCGTTTTGTTCGACCATGTACTGTATAAGCTCGAATCTAAATCGGCATAATCTGTCCAGTGTGGACATAACAATTGTGAGTTTATTTCCCCACAATAATCTGTCCAGTATGGCTCTAAGTCCTTTTCTTGGGAATTTAAGCCCACTACCGATGTTTTGGATGATTTCTGCCTCTGGATAGAATCCGCGCATAAAGCTGACTTGTCTCTCAAGGTCATCTCGTTGCTTGATTGAACTGACTCGGCAGTAGCAAACAAGGGAAGTTCTAGCTGCACCATTGACGTAAGACTGGACATCGTACAATCGTTGCCCTGCTTCGTTTTTGATACTTTTGATTTTCCCTTCATCGGCATATTCTCTGAATGTATTGGGATGTAATCCCCATAGCTCAACGGCTTTTCTTAGGGTCACAAACGTTCGCCTAAATAGTGGCGTATGTAGGTCAATGTGAGCCAATCAGTAACTAGCTGTCAACCTTACCTATTCCCAGTGTCGGACAATTGGCCCGATTTTTTGTAGTCTAGGAGACATTTTAAGGGAAATTTTAGGAAGTTAGCCGTTTGGCAGACAGCGATCGCCAATTGATCCCCACCGGTGGAGAAACCTGACAAGAGCGAGAATTAGCCCTGAAAACTGTGTTACATTTTTTAAAGGTCACACCTTAAATCTTTCATTTTTCTTACTGGTTACGCGATGTTTACCAAACAAGTAACGGATTCCAAAGCCTATCAATGGTTTGAGGAACGCTTAGAAATTCAAGGGATCGCTGATGATATCAGCACCAAATACGTTCCCCCCCACGTTAATATCTTCTACTGTCTGGGTGGTATCACCCTTGTGTGCTTCGTGATCCAGTTTGCCACTGGTTTCGCCATGACCTTCTACTACAAACCCACTGTAGCAGAGGCCCTCTCCTCCGTACAGTACATCATGAACGAAGTCAACTTTGGTTGGTTAATTCGTTCTATCCATCGCTGGTCTGCCAGTATGATGGTCTTAATGATGATCCTGCACGTTTTCCGCGTCTATCTGACTGGTGGCTTCAAAAAACCTCGCGAATTAACCTGGGTAACTGGGGTTGTCCTGGCCGTGATCACCGTTAGCTTCGGTGTCACCGGTTACTCCTTACCCTGGGATCAGGTGGGTTACTGGGCGGTTAAAATTGTTTCCGGTGTACCTGCTGCTATTCCCGTCGTCGGTGATCAACTCGTCACCCTGATGCGCGGTAGCGAAAGCGTCGGTCAAGCAACTTTAACCCGTTTCTACAGCTTACATACTTTTGTACTGCCCTGGTCGATCGCGGTCTTCATGTTGCTACATTTCTTGATGATCCGTAAACAAGGCATTTCTGGGCCTCTATAATTCAGAAAAATATCTCTGTCGATCCGAAATCATTTTTAGGAGACATTATCCATGTCCACATTAAAAAAGCCCGATCTCAGCGATCCCGCTCTGCGTGCTAAGTTGGCTAAAGGTATGGGTCACAACTACTACGGTGAACCCGCTTGGCCCAACGATCTACTCTATGTCTTCCCGGTGGTTATCTTTGGTACGATCGGACTCTGCACCGGTTTAGCGATTATGGATCCCACCATGATCGGTGAACCTGCCGATCCTTTCGCTACTCCCTTAGAAATTCTGCCAGAGTGGTATCTTTATCCCGTTTTCCAAATTCTCCGTATTCTTCCTAACAAACTCTTAGGTATCGCCTGCATGGCCGGCGTTCCCCTAGGCTTGATGTTAGTTCCCTTTATTGAAAGCGTCAATAAATTCCAAAATCCTTTCCGTCGTCCCGTCGCTACCGCTATCTTCCTATTTGGTACTGTGGTCACGATTTGGTTAGGTATTGGTGCCACTTTCCCCATCGATACATCTTTAACTCTCGGTTTGTTCTAATTTACTGAACACCACGGGTTTTTTGCCCACGCTTGTGATTCCTGACTTTGGAAGAGCGATCGTGGGCAATTTTAATTTTGATTTCTCCTATCGGGTAATTTGTTGTACCAAAGCGATGACATCGCTGCGGCTGAGTTTTTCCTTACCTAATGCTAGGACTTCGAGAGTGCCATGGGCTAAAGCGAGGGGAATCTTACAAAAATCAAGGGCTGGCCCTTTGGGCAGCGATTGAGTGTAATAATCGGCTAATTTCAGATTACGACGGGCATAATTATGAATATCACTAATTGTCCAACCCTGGGGCAGAAAACTTACCCCCCGGCGCAGATCCTCGCCATGGTTGCGGGCAATATTAACCGCTTGTAAACCCCGACCAAAACCGATGGCATAACTGCGATTAGTTTGAGTGCCATCGTACCAATTCCAGAGGTCGGACAGCAATAAACCCACGGCACCAGCCACACTAAAGGTATATTGATCTAATTCCACTTCTGTGCGAATATCCCAGTTATTTCCGGCCCAGTAGGCCATGCGATCGGCCATAGCCGCCGTGGCATCCCAGACCCGGGGGGCGATCGAATCCGGTGCTAACATTGCCCATTCGCCAATTCTCAGGGTTACTTCCGGCAAAATCTCCCGATGGACTAAGCCAAAAGTAAAATCCTCTTTGGTAGAATTTTCGGTACCTGCTTGTAAATTCAGGCTAATTTGTCTTAATATCTGAGATTTACTGAAGTTATCTAGGTCGGGATGGTCTTCTACTTCATCGATCGCCCTCATACAGAGATAAGCTGAGGCTACTGCCTCGAGCAGACGATCGGGTAAACGACTTATGGGAATATAAAAAGTTCGACTCGTTTCTTGCAGAATCGTTAAAGCATTATCGCGCAAATTCATTCAGTCCTCTCCTCACGCCAACTTAGGTAACTACGAGTTAAACCAATCAGACAGATCGGTTTAGGTTATGCCGATGTTCCTAAGACCAAGTTGCTGTCCATTGTAGTATGATTATTCAAAATTTCGAGATTATTCCCGAAAAAATCAACCATGAGGGTATTCTTGACAATTTTTCTTTCTGGGATAGCTGAGGGACAATTACGGTAATTTTTCGAGATTACGGGCTTAAAAAGTGGTTTTTGCCCGTTTTTAAGCAGTATTTTTCGGCTTCATGGCAGGGATTGAAAGGAGGTCACTTGTAAAACTGGCCCGATCATGGCCAGGGTCATCACATCTGAGCGAATTTGACCTATAACTGTCACTTTTGCCTTTGTTTGGGTTAATTCGGCGGGTGCTTCCATTAATTCGTAGGTTTGACCGTTATCGGCAATTAATGCCCAAGTTCCCGTGCCTATTTCGATTCTTTTCACCTGACCAGTTACACTAATGCTCATGCTTTAATTTCCCTCATCGAGGCGATCGCAATTTCTGCTGCTGTTACAAGCATTCTATCGATATCTTTCCTCGGCATTGATTGCCAATTTTGCCAGACTTTAACCCCATAAATCAGTTTTTTTTATCTAAAAAGCGATCACAACTTCCGCCACCACCGCTAAGAGGGATGCCACAGCTGCTAGAATTATTATTTCTCGATCGGATTGTCTCATAACTATCTGAGTATAAATTACTAATCCTAGTCTATACCACATCTAACCTAGAGTTAAATTGATCTAAATTATTTTATTCATAGATAAAAAGCTATAAAAGTTATCGGCAAGAAGGGCGAAATCTTTGTCTAAATTGCCCTGTATTATTTGTTCAGCAAACCCTAATTAAGCCTAACTGTTAATAGCGTAATGATAGGCAATACCATTAGATTCCATCGGTATAAACCACTGGGAGATATTTTCTAGTTTTTGACGGATTTGATCGAGATGATCCTGCACGGGTTGCAGGAAAGTTTCGTACTGTTGTATCTGAGTTTTTAAACGCACTAATGCCAGATTAGCATCGTGCCATTGTCGCTCCTGTTCTTCAAATTCACGAGTTTTTTGCTCTAAATCCGACCATTGCTCGTCAATAGTATCTCTGGTTTTTTGTAAATCCTCTTGTAGTCGCTTGATTTCTGCTGCTAAACTTTGACTTTCTTGGAGATTATTTTGATAACTATCCCCCAGGAGAATTAACACTGGTTCAAAGCTACATTTTTGGTCATCTTCTGGGGATAAAATTCCCTGTCTCTGGTGCAGAATTTTCAGATGTTGAGAGCGCATAGCTTGCCTTTCTCGAAGATTACGTCTTTGTCCGATCAAAGTTTCCTCCAGCATTCCTTTTCTCTCCTGTTCCTCGGCTAATTCTTCTTCTAAATTAGCTCGCTCAAATTCATCTATTGTAGCCATTCTTGCTTCTAATTCTTCCACGGTTTGGCATTGGAGAGTTAATTCTTCCTCTTGGTCGTTGACAAAAATTTCCCAGCGCTTGAGGTCTGTTTGTAAATTGTTAACTAAGCTCTCCAATTCTTCTAAAGGCATTTGTTCAAGAGCTTCTAGATCGATTTTGCCATCAAAACCTAGTTCTTCCCCTCCGAGGAGACGAAGAAGCATTTGTCGAGTAGAATGAGTGGTTTGTAGGGTGAGTTTAAGGCGCTCGAATAATTCCTGTTTTTGACTCAGAACAGTTTCTTGTATTTGTAGTTGTATTTTCGTTGTTTCCAAAGCACTGCGACTTATCTGTAATTCCCTGGCTCTTTGTTCGAGATGATTGAGCATTTGTTCGTTGGCGACCTGACGATTTTCTACAGCTTTTTTCTGCTCCTCTAAACTCTGCCAACAACTATTTAAAATTGTCTGTTGTCCCTGCACAGATTCAAGAGTTGAATAGAGAATTTGTGAGGGAGAATTGCCCAGATTGTGATTATTAGCTAAACTCTCCGCTAGAGAGCGAATAAATTGTTGTTGTTCTGGGGAAAGATTGGGGGAGGAGTTGAAATTTATTTGTTCTTCTTCCAGGTGTCGCTGTTGCTCTGTTAATTGTTGTTTTAGGTTTTCCAGTTCTTGTCTTTTGCGCTCTAAATCATCGAATTCTGCTTCTATTCGCTCAATTTGCTCAATTCTTGCCTCCATTTCCATTTTCTGGCGGTTGAGAATCTCGCTTTGATAGGTGAGGGATTTTTTCCACTGATCGATTTTCTCTTGATCTTCCTTATTGCGCTCCATCAAACGGGAAATCTTTTGCAGTTGCCGCACCATCTCCGCTCCCGCTAATTCTGGGTTTCCTTGCAGTTGACGATTATCGCTCAAATTCACCAAGAGAAGCGCACCTTCACTTATGGGGTTAGTTTCGTCGTAGGTTAAGATATCGTTCCCCGCTATGGCACTCCACGTCTGATCTTTATGCTGACAGGCCAATAGTTTCAATTCGGTTTTGTAACCGCCGATAAAACCTTTAGTCTGTTTTTTTACTTCTGCAAGGTATAGCACGAGTAGTCTTCCTCTGTGATGAAAGTTTTTGTAATCGGTTTTAGAGAGAGTTGGCGATCGAGGCTAGGAGCGGCCTGTCTATAGTTTCATTGTACCCATCGGCTGCCAAAAAATTTTTAGTTTCTATCATTCGAGTTTTTCTTTTTGAGACATACATTTGTTCTCAATTTTTACTCTTACCCACTGGAAAATTTTAAATTTTTGCAGATTTTTCAGCACCAATTTACTGACCTAGTCTCAAAAAATTCGGCAGTCAATCTCATAAATCGGCTCAGGTTTTCTCACCCCTTTTACCTCTGGCTGCAGTTTGAATAAGCTGACCACACATCTAAATGATTGGTTAAGACGGCGTGAGAGCGAGAGGCAAGGATAGAAAGCTAGACCTTTTGTACTGAAAATTTCCCAGCCTAGTTTAAATGCAGCAAAGCTTACTGAAAAATATCTCACATAATTAGCTTATCAGATTTATTATTAGTGACAAGAGGAAGGAAGACAGCGTTTCTCCTCAAGATGAAGTATGACGAGATTTGGCATCATCCCCAGACGACCAGCTATCGTTCCAGTATTACCCAAAACCAGAGACTTCGCACCTCACCATTAAGATAACGGCTCTAAGTTCTTCTAGACTACAAGAAATAGCGTCTAGTGGGGGAAATTCCGAGAAATTATGCAAGGAAGCTTCAATGAGATTGACATTCCCAGTATTTTACAATTGATTGAATTAGGACAAAGAACAGGAGAACTATTGATGACGCTCTCAGTATTGGTGAAAAAGTCGGGAGTATTTTAGAAAATTCCAACTATTCCTGTGGTCTTTTCCCTGAGAAGCTCTCGCTCAGGCTATAGTGATCGAACCTGCTTTCATTCTCTGGGATATCGCCCTACCAAAACTCGACGGTTTAACCGGTCAAGGGGGGCTGCTGGCAAGGGTAAAAGCCAAAATGGTCGGGGCAACCGATTATTTAAACAAACCTTTGCGCGAAAATGAGTTATGACTGCTGTTGGAAAAATACGTTCAGGGGAATGGGGGAATGGGGTAATTAGCGTAATGACAGGATAGGGGAATTTCCACTAAAACCCTAAAACCCCAACATCCTCAAACCTGACACTAAACCCCAAACCCGAAAAAAAATCTCTTGGCTAGTCGTTTTTAACAGTGGAATTGGGAACTATAGAGATAAAGCTTGAAAGGGGGAATGAATTCCTTCGTTGAGAGGGAAACCCCCGGATAAATTTCAGCGTGCGTTGGAGGCAAAAAATGGGAATAATTTCGGAGCATCGGGTCAAGGGGAACTATTATCGGGCATATTTGTTTATTGTTATCCTTGGCGGCCTAGCTAGGTAGGGAGTTATGAGAGAAATATTGCTGGTAGAAGACAGCCAAGCGCAACGGGAACTGATCTGTGATCTGCTCCGCAATAGCGGCATTAAGGTCACGATCGCCAAAGATGGGGTGGAGGCCCTCGAACATATTCAGAGAGTCAATCCCGATCTCGTCGTCCTCGATATCGTCATGCCCCGCATCAATGGTTATGAGGTATGTCGTCGTCTCAAGTCGGATCCCAAAACCAAAAATATCCCCGTGATCATTTGTTCCTTGAAAGGGGAAGTCTTTGATCGCTATTGGGGCATGAAAATCGGAGCCGATGCCTACATTGTCAAACCCTTTGAACCGATTGAGTTCATTTGCACTGTTAAACAACTGCTGCGCCGATAAAATCGCCTTCACCGGTGACAGTCTAGCTATGGTATAGGTCAAGACAGCTAAAAAAGCTGACCGAAAATTTGGGTACAAGCCCCGCCATGCCCGCGCAGGGTCGGGCGGCTTTAAATAAATATGTATTGTCAACTTAAGGAATTTTGTGTTAAGATATTGATACTCGGTCAAGCAGTGTCAAAATGTTTGTACTAGAATACAAAGTTAAGCCAAAACCTAATCAGATAGAAGCCATTAATGAGGCAATACGGACAACTCAATTTGTTCGGAATAAAGTCCTGCGTTATTGGATGGATAATCGGGGTGTTGGCAAAACAGAGTTATTTCGGTACAACACAGCATTAAGGAAAGAGTTTAAATTTGTTGATGATTTAAACTCCCATGCTTGCCAGACTGCCGTAGAAAGAACCTTGCGGGCAATTACTCGGTTTTATGATAATTGCCAAAATAAAGTTAAAGGAAAGAAGAACTACCCTAAGTTTAAAAAACATTCCCGTTCCGTTGAGTATAAAGTATCTGGATGGAAGCTATCAAAAGATAAACGTCATATTACCTTTACAGATAAAAAAGGTATTGGCACTCTTAAACTGATTGGTTCTAGAGATATTAATTACTATCAACCAGACCAGATTAAACGGGTAAGAATCCTTAATCGTGCTGATGGTTATTATGTGCAGTTCTGCATTAAATTAGACCCCAGAGACAGGGTTAAACCTTTAACACCTTCCCAGAAAACCACTGGGATTGATGTTGGATTAAAGTTTTTCTTAGTAGATAGCGAAGGCCATCAAATTGATTGTCCAAACTACTACAGAAAAGCTGAAAAACAACTAAACCGATTAAACAGGAAAAAGTCAAAGAAATACCGTAAGGGTAAAAAACAATCTCGTAATTATCACAAGGCTAGAAAGCGATATGCTCGGAAACATTTAAGAGTAAGTAGGCAACGAGAAGAGTTTGTCAAGAGTGTGGCACTCCGTTTAGTTAAGTCTAACGACTTAATCGCCTATGAAAACTTAAATATCAAAGGCATGGTTAAGAATCGTCATTTAGCGAAGTCGATAACCGATGCAGGATGGTCTGTTTTTAGGCAATGGCTAGAGTATTTTGGGGACAAATACGGCAAGTTAACTATAGCTGTCTCACCTCATAATACGTCTCAAAATTGTTCTAATTGTGGACAAAAAGTCCAAAAGTCGCTATCTACTCGAACCCATGTTTGTCCTCATTGTGGATATACAGATTGTCGAGACAGAAACGCCGCTTTAAACATCTTGCAAAAGGGATTAAGTAGCGTGGGGCGCACGCAAACTTTAAACGCTTCGGGAGAGATTCCCTCTTGGTTGGTTGGAGAAATCCTGCTTGCTAACGGAGACTCAATGAACGAAGAATCCCCGTCTCTTTAGAGCGGGGAGCGTCAACGAACTATTAGTTGCAAGAGAACCAAACAAATGCTTAACAACGCCGATTTTTTTGCTGGTGACGCTCAAAATATCACCCCCGACACTCAGGAATTACAAACTCCCGTCGGTGAACTGCACTTGCGATTTTATCTACCCTCTCAGGACGAGTTTGCCCTTAGTGCTGTGGGCATTTGCGAGGTAATACAGCAACCACTCGATCGCATTACCCCAATTCCCAATGCTTCACCCTTGCTCCTCGGTGCGATCAATCTCCGGGGTCAAGTGATCTGGGTGGCGGATCTCGGTCAATTTTTGGGGGATAAGAGCCGCTTAAATACCGAACAAGCCGAAATTCCCGTAATTGTGATCGAAGAAGAGGAAACGATCCTCGGTTTAGGGGTGCAACGTTTGGGAGAGATGGAATGGCTCGACCTAGATCAACTAGGTAGTGCCGCCGGTATTCCCGATCAGATCGCCCCCTATGTGCAGGGAGAGTGGATTCTGGGCCAAGAATCAAAAAAAACCTTAAGACTACTCGATCATCTGGCCATACTCCGTTCTGCCCGTTGGGCGGCTTAAAAACCCAAAAAAATAGCAGAATAGCATTTATAGCAATTATTTCTTGAAACCACTAACTACTTCACCACTTTATCTTTACTAGGGGAGGGGCAAATGCCGTCAGGGAAAGAATACGCGAAACTCTATGGAAAGGCTAACACTGCCTATTGCCAGGGCAACCTCTCAGATGCCGCCGTCATTGTCAAAGACATGATCAGCAAGTATCCCGATGATGCCAATGTCATCCTTTTACAGGGACACATTTATCTAGGACTAGAACAATACAGCTTGGCAGAGAAACATTACGAAAAAGTGCTGGAATTGGCTAAAAATTCTCCCAATCGCTTTGATCTGGTGGATTATGCTCGACGGGGTCTCGATCAGATTCGGCAATTGCGTTTTGAACCCGAGGATGGAGATTTTACGATCGCTGTTACAGAAAGCATTGCCTACAGTGAGGCAGCTTTCGATCCCAGTCAAGGTTTCAGCAATTCTTTGTCTGGGCGGTCGCAAGGGGCTGATCCTGATCGGCAAAATGAGTCAATAGATTGGAATAGTGGTCTTTTCAATGAGGAGTATCTCGGGGAGCCTACGGTGGGTACAGTCGATTCCTATGGCGATGATTTTGGGGAATCGGAGGAAACCGCCTTTGGTTCCCTTCCCCTGGCCAGTTCAGACTCTCACGGTTCCCAGTGGTCTGGCGATTCTCCAGATGGAGAACTCCCTTTCCCCTTTTTAGAAGCAGCGGAGATTGACTCGCTGCCGGAAGGGTGGGGTGGTGGGTTAGGGTCAAGGGGAGAAGCCACTTTTATGACTTCCTCTAACTGGCGGGAAAATCCCGTCACTGGGAGAGATCAGGAGTTATCCTATCCCGATACCCTAGAAACAAGCACTTTTGCCATTGACCCGAACCCGACCTACCGACAAGCGGCGAAAACTGGCCTTAATGAGGGCATAGTCACTCAAAAAAGATACGAGGAGGACCAAACCGGAGATTTTAGAGAACTAAAACTCAATGATGAGGATTTAGACGGTTTTTCCCCACTGCATCTGACGGATATAGCCGAAGAACTGGGGGAATCGGAGCTATTTACCCGTTCGGGAGAGGAAGCTTTAACTGCTGGTTTTGTCCCCGAACCCAGTGCGCGCCTTCATGCCAGTTCTGCTGTGGGAGAGTCTAGTTTTAATCCTTCTCGTCTAGAAATCCCCGATGACAAAAGAGATAGTCATCTTGGCCCTGTTTCCGAGCGCCTGCTCAAGCCAGTGGTGGAAGTCAATCCGGGCAAATTAGCCTTTTTTGTCAATGCTTCTTTGGGCAAAAAACAACTAATCCTAGCGGCTTTAGCGGGTATTACCCCTGTAGTCTTGATTTTTGCCGTTAGTACCACCTCTTGGCTATTTTCTCTATCGGCTGCCAAACCGGGCCCGAATAGCAAGGAAAAAACCGAAAAAGTTGCCCCGAAACCGGCCCCAGCCAGCCTTTCCCTTTTTAGTCAACCGGTACTAACCATGATGTTATTAACCGGACTGGGAACCCTTGGCCTGACTTGGCTAGGTTTACAGTTGCTAATTAGTCAAATTAAGCGCAGTCTCAACGATCTGCAAAGCCAATTCGATCATCTCTCGGAAGGCAATTTTAACGCTAAAGCGACGATCTACTCGGAAGATGAATTCGGTCAACTGGCTAATCGTTTCAATCAGATGTACCGGGTGGTGCTAACTACCACCACGGAAGCCCAACGCCGCGCCGCCGAAACGGAACAGGAACGGGAAGATCTACAAAGGCAAGTGATTCGACTTCTCGATGATGTGGAAGGAGCGGCTCGGGGGGATCTGACCGTGGAGGCGGAGGTAAGTGCCGATGTGTTGGGGGCGGTGGCCGATGCTTTTAATTTGACTATCCAAAACCTGCGCGAAATTGTCCGACAGGTGAAAAAAGCGGCAAAACAGGTGAATCAAGCCAGTACCAATAGTGAATCTTTCGCCCGCAATCAGTCTAGCGATGCCCTGCGGATGGCGGAGGAATTAGCAGTCACCCTTAATTCGGTACAGATGATGACCGACTCAATTCAACGGGTGGCAGAAAACGCCAGAGAAGCCGAAGAAGTCGCCCGCACTTCCTCGATTACCGCCCTGAAGGGGGGCGATTCCGTGGAAAGAACCGTGGCGGGAATTCTGCAAATCCGCGACACTGTATCAGAAACGGCGCGAAAAGTGAAGCGTTTGGCGGAAGCTTCCCAGGAAATCTCGAAAATTGTCGCAGTAGTCTCTCAGATTGCCTCGCGGACCAATTTATTGGCTCTTAATGCCTCGATTCAAGCAGCGCGAGCAGGAGATGCGGGCCGCGGTTTTGCAGTGGTGGCCGATGAGGTGCGTCAGTTGGCCGATAGAGCCGCTAAATCTCTTAAGGAAATTGAACAGATCGTTTTACAGATTCAATCGGAAACGGGTTCGGTAATGACGGCAATGGAGGAAGGGATTCAACAGGTTATCGATGTCACCGAGCGCTCGGAACAGGCCAAGAAGTCCCTAGAAGATATTATCCAAGTGTCTAACCGCATCGATACGCTGGTGCGCTCGATTACCGCCGATACGGTCAAACAACGGGAGAATTCTCTCAATGTCGCCCAAGTTATGCAGTCGGTGGAGTTAACCGCTCAGGAAACTTCCCAAGAATCCCAACGGGTGGCCGGTTCTCTGCAAAAATTGGTTAGTATCTCCCGGGAGCTGCTGTCTTCGGTAGAACGGTTTAAGGTAGACTCAGAGGATGATCGATAATCGGTGAGCGGTAATCACTGGGTTATTGATTAGCCGCTATCCCTCAAGATTGACCGCTAGAGTGAGTAAAGTTATGCCTAAACTTAGTCTCTGTATGATTGTCAAAAATGAAGCCGAAAATCTCCGGCGCTGTTTGGATAGCGTTAAAGGGGTGGTGGATGAGATGATCGTTATGGATACGGGTTCGACCGATGATACGATTGCTATTGCTAAAAGTTACGGTGCCATAGTTCCTAGCTACGATTGGCGGGGTAATTTTTCCGATGCCAGAAATGAGGCTTTAAAATATGTTACTGGTGATTGGATTTTAGTTCTTGATGCCGATGAGGAATTAAATCCCGCTATCGTACCGAAAATGCGTCGGACAATGGAAAAAGAGGAAAATTTAGTTATTAATTTAATCCGCCATGAAATCGGAGCCGTACAATCACCCTATTCTCTAATTTCGCGGCTATTTCGCCGACATCCTCAAGTTACTTTTACCCGACCCTATCACTCAATTATTGATGATAATGTGGCTATTTTATTAAAAAAAGAACCTGGCTGGAAAATAGTTGAACTGCCAGAAATTTCTATCTTTCACTACGGTTACACCGTCGATAAAATAGCCAGCTTAGATAAGTTTGAACGGGCAAGAAAAGCGATGGAGGGCTTTTATCAGCAACATCCCCACGATCCCTATGTGTGCAGTAAATTGGGAGGGTTATATCTAAAGATTGGCAGGGATAAAGAGGGTTTTAAGCTGCTCAAACACGGTTTAAAATGCCATGGCTCTAATCCGCATATTTTATACGAGTTATATTATCATCTCGCTAATTATTATTATTCGGTGGAGGAATTTAAGCAATCAGCAGATCATTTTATGAAAGCGATTAAGCAGCCAATTTTAGATAAATTAAAACTGGCTGCTTATAATAATTTCGGTGGGTTATTATACGAAGCAGAAAACTACGAAACTGCCTTATCTATCTTTGAGAAAACCGTAGAAATTGATCCTAGTTATGCCGATGGTTACTATAATTTAGGACTGGTTCTCAAACAACTGCACCGGCTACCAGAATCGATTAAAGCTTATAAAAAAGCTCTCAAGTTAAACCCCGATAATCCCGCTATTTACCAAAATCTAGGGGTGGCTTATATAGCTTTCGGTAGTTATAATGAGGCGATCGAGATTTGGCAAAAAGGCCTACAATTATTGAAAGATCAGGGTAATGTCTCTCGGGCTGAAATGCTGCAAGAAACCCTCAAAGCTCTGGGAGCAAGTCTATTGAGGGATGAACAATAACTGTTCACCGTTGTCGCGAAGATTGGGAGCAGCCACTGTACTAAAATTCTCAATAGGCAGTTGAAATGTAGTACATCTGATTGCTAAAACCCTGTCTAGTCAACTCCTGTGAGAATTTTTCCGAACTAATTCTTAATAGGATTATCGAGGAGTTAGACGCTGAAGACTTAGGGTTTTGATAGAAATGATCAAGAGATAATTGCTGCCGTGTAATTGACCTTGACAAGAAATGCTATAATTTCTTGGTAAGGGGAGAATTAATCCCTCTCGGTGTTGCCGTCGCACAATTTTGTCGGTTACTGGTTCTCGTCAGCTTGTTTGTCAAAAATATACCCATTCCGGTTTGAATCGGTGCTGTTATGTCAAGATTCAGGGTTTCTGGCTGCAACGGAACTGAAAAATTAAATAATCTATCCTTAGACAAAAATAATGAAATTCGAGGAAATCCAAGAGATTCTTAATGGGCAACTGCTCGAGCTTGAGAATCGCTCTCTCAATGACACAGAACAATTATTATTGCGAGGACTTTGGCAGAAAAAGAGCTATCAAGAAATTGCCCAAGAAAATGGTTATAGTAGCAGCTATTTTGCCAATGTAGTTGCCCCAGGACTCTATGATAGAGTCTCGCAACTGATCGGAGAACCGATCAATAAGAAAAATTTTTTATCTAGACTACAATCTCATTTTAGCAACTCCACGTCGTCTCAGTATCGCAGTCAGGAATATCTCCAAAATGAGCGTCCAGAATACCCCGATGCTCCTATTCCCTATAATTCTCCTTACTATCTGAAACAAAGAAACCTTGAAGCAAAAATTATCGACGAAATCGGCCGAACTGGTTCGTTAGTCCGCATTAAAGCTCCCAAAAAATGGGGAAAAACGTCTTTATTATTAACAATTTTAGATGCTTGTCAACAAAAATTCGGTTATCAAATTGTTAGTTTAGATTTACAAAAAGCAGACCAAAACATCATAGCCAATTTTAACAAGTTCTTACGCTGGATCTGCCGTAATTGCGCTCGGCAGTTGAATTTAGAAGCCAAATTAGATGATTATTGGGATGAAGATATAGGAATTAAAATGAGTTGGACAATTTATTTTGAAGAGTATATTTTACGAGAAATAAAACAGCCACTGGTATTGGCTTTAGACGAAGTGCATCGAGTCTTTGAACATCCGAAAGTAGCGGAAGATTTTTTACCTTTAATCCGAGCTTGTTATGAAGAATCTAAGCGATCTTCTCTCTGGCAGAAATTACGTTTAATTATTGTTCAATCCACAGAATCTTATGTTTCTCTGCGATTAGAACAGTCTCCCTTTAATGTGGGATTACCCATAGAGTTACAGGGTTTTGATCAAGAACAAGTGGCAGAATTGGCAAAAAAATATCAATTAAATGAATTAGCAAACAACGAAATTCAACAGTTGATCGACTTAGTGGGGGGACATCCTGCCTTGATTCATTTAGCGATTTATCATCTTAGCCAAGAGCAAATCACGATGCCAGATTTAATCAGATCAGCCATTACATCAACGGGAATTTATTCCTCTCATTTACAGCTGCACTGGGTCACTTTACAAAAACAACCTGAACTTGCCGGTATTTTTCAACAGATTTGTCAAGGGAATCAACCAATGATAGTCGATCCAATTATTGCTTATAAACTTAATAGTATGGGTTTAATTAAACTCAGAGAAAATCAAGCAATTGTCAGCTGTCAGTTGTATCAAAAGTACTTTATAAGCCAATATACTGGTTCAGTATAAATAAATTTTTGAACCATGGTGTTAAGACAGCGATCGCTCAAGCCAATCAGTATTAAATATCGTCTGATAAATCCGATTATGAACGTCCATTTTCCCGTGACGCTTTACCACTAATCCAGATAAAAATAACTCAGGTAAATAGGGATTGTTATCAATCTGTATTGCTTTTTGATGGAGGATTTGTCGATACAAGGTTAATAATTGGGTTCGGTTTGGACTTTGAAGAAGGCGATCTTGAATAGTTTTTAAATGTTCGGGTTGATCCTGCATCTCCCAATCTTGAATAATTTTTTCTGCTACTAAGTTGGCCAACCATTGTTCTTCTTGATTAGAGGGTATTGGTTGCTCACTGTCCCGCATCAGTTGACAGAGTTTTTGAGTTAAGAAAGGTTGCCCTCCCGTCCAGCTTAAGACTTGTTTGAGCATGGTCTGAAGATTGCTGACTTTTTCTGTTAACCCATATAATAAAGGTTGGGCTTCGTGTTCCTTAAAACTTGCTAATTCAATAGCGTTACCAATATTAAAAGGTGTTTTCTGGGGGTCAGTAATTAAAGCTGAAGGTGTGGTAGCACCAAAAAAGGCAAAAGTTAGCTCTTGAAATTGAGGTTGAATCGCTCTCTGGTTATAAAAAGAACGAATTAAAGCAAAAAAGTCAGAGACATCAAATTTTAACCCTAAAATGCTATCAATTTCATCAATAAATATAACAGTCGATTGTCTAGATTGCTGCTGATCAAAATCGTCATTAACTAGAAGAAACTCTTCCATAAATTCTCCTAATCGTTGTACAGGAGGCAGATCTAATTGTTCACTCCACCAAGCTTTAAAAGTTTTCAATTGTTTGATTAATCCAAAACTACGGAGCAGATCAACTGCTAATCCTTTATACCATTGTTCGGGGGTAATATTGTCTGTTCCTAGCCGAGTTAAGTCAATTACTGCACATCTAATTCCCTCCTTTTGTAATTGGCTCATCATCCGCACCATTAAGCTAGATTTTCCCATTTGACGTGCATTTAAAACATAGCAAAATAGACCTTGTTTGAGAGCTTTATAAAGATTGCGATCAGCTTGTCGAACCACATAATTTGGTGCATCCATCGGTAAACTTCCCCCCACTTGATAGACAAATTTGGGAGGTTGTTCAGAACTTTTAAGCAGGTCATTTTCAAAGATAAGTTCTGCTTGGGTTGCTTTCAGTACCTCTAAAGTATTTGTGAGTTCTTTTGTCCTTTCTTCTACTCTTTGTTCTAAGGTTTGATAGAGTCTTGAGTTATCAATAGAGATAGCAGCTTGAGCCACTAAAATATTTAACAGTTCAACTCTTTCTGAGGTAAATGCGCCTGTTGTTAAATTATTTTCTAAATAAACAATTCCTTTTAATTGACCTTGATTGAGTAAAGGAGTACAAAGAATAGATTTAGTTTTTTTAGCCACAATATAATAATCGTTGGTAAATTGACCTTCAGATGTGGCATCATTTAAAACGATAGTTTCTTTTGTACGAGCGACATAATTAATAATGCTAGTGGGTAAAATGGGAATTGAGTTATTATGGTCGATAGATTCTATGGGAATTGATTGTAAGATATTCAGCGTTTCTTGATCAATTGTTCCTTGAGCTTCAATGACCAAATTTCCTTGCTGTTCTAAAATCAAATAACCTTTCTGCGCTCCTGCATTTTCAATAACAATTTTCATTAAGTTTGTTAGGAGATTTTCCAGTTTAATTTCTCCAGAAATCGCTTGCGAGGCTTTGAGAATAGTGTTTAAATCAAGAACTGCTCCGTCATTACCAGTGGTTGAAATAGTGGTACTCAGTCCTTTAGATTTGTTTTGATTGCTGATACCTAATAAATATTGAGGGTATTCTTCTTCTAATTGTTTAACTTTGGCCTTTGCACCCCAACGAATGTAACAATGATAGGCATTTCTGAGGTATAATTTCCCGATTTCTTCTCTACCTAAAGTAAAATAAAATTCAGAGGCGCGTTCATAAGCTAAAGCCTCTTCATGGATAAATTCATACTTTTTTGCTCCTTGAATTGCTTTTTCATAAAATTCTTGAGCTTCCCAGTTTTGACCTAAGACTCTCGCTTTTTCTGCTTCGACTAAATAATATTTATGTTGAAAATTTGCTGGACAATGACTTGCCCATTTTGCCATCTTCTGCTGGTTGTTATCTACTTGTTGTAGTAATTTTTCTTGCTGTTTTATATCACAATTATTGTGATGAGCTAAAAAAGAAAGAGAAGAATAAAAACTATGTTGAGGAGATGGTAAATACGAATCACTACTTTTTATGTATTGTTGTGTTTCCAGTCCATAATGACAAGCTTGATCATAATCTTTTAAAAAATAACAAATCATTGTTTTGAGCAAATAAAAAATACACAATAACCATTCATTAGACTTGTCAAGCCAATTTTTAAGATGTTGATTTTCTTCTATCTGAGAACTACCAATAACTAATTTACTTGGGGCTTCATGAATCAGATTTAGAATAAAACTATAAGAAATTTCGAGATAAAAAATTGAATAGTCTTGTTGGGTTTTATAAATTAATTGTCTGTATTTTGTATAAGTTAGAGAAACCTCCTGCAAATTATATCCTCCAAAGCACTTGATAAAGCAATAAGTTATGGCTGCATAACTAGCAAATTCATTATCTCCGGTTTCTATTCCTTTCTGAATCCCTTGTAATAATTTTTCTTCTGTAACTATATTTCTAAGAGACTGTTTCCAGTGCCATATAAATCCATAGTACAGATGACTAACTTTGGCTTCTAATTTGGGAATATTCAATTGCTCTAGCAACTTTAAAGAAACTTTTCCAAATTCGTACCCCGAATCTATATCATTTAGAGTTCCACAGAGCATGATGCCATAAAATCCATAGATACCGGGAGATTGAGAAGGATTGCCATATTGAATGCAGAGATTGACTTGAATTAGAGTAATAAGAATACATAATAAAAAATTCGTTTGTATTGTTATACCAGAAATCTGTTGCAATATTAATATTACGGCTAATTTATAGGGATCATTCATGGGAGAAAGATTAAGTAAACTTTCAATATTTTTTTCTTCTAGAAAAATTTGAATTTTTTCTTTTTCTTGCTTAATTTTTCTTTCGATCTCCTCTGTTTTTTGAGAAATATCTATTCCTAATTCAGCTAAAAAATTGAGACTAATATCGATTACTTTTTCTTGTTTAAATTTAGCAAAATATGATGAAATCATGTCTTGATATGCTGGCACTTTGTCAATGCTATTTTTAGCATTTTCAAGAACAATTTTATAAAAATATTCGACCTGCTCAAATTTGTTATTCAAATAGAGAGCTTCTATAAGTCCTAAATGAATTTCTAACGTTAACTTATAATGGGTTTTCCAACTATTAACGACTAGCAAATTTAAAGAAATTGTCATATATCTTAGATAGGCTTTATAAGCTGATGATGCTTTGGCTTTTTTCCCTGCTTGAAGATTTAATTTGGCTAACTTATCTTTTTCTAATTGTTCAGTAATTAATTCAGAACCTTCGTTCAGATGATTGACAATATCGAAAATATTTTTCTGCAACTCATCTTGTTTAATATTTTTCAGAAGTAGGCGACCAACTTGTAAATGAATCGGCTTCTTTTCTTCTTGTGGAATTAGAGAATAAGCTGCTTGTTGTACTCGGTCATGTAAAAATTTATAGGGAATATCTATGGAGGACTCAGGCTCGTTTTCTAAAAGTTTACTCGATAATTCTTCGGAGTTCCATAAAAGAGGAACTTTATATTTATTATCTAAAGGAATTACCAGTCCTTCATCTAAAGCTGATTGTAGTTCTTGAGCAGTGATTTTTTGAGATTTATTATTTATAATTGCAATAATTTCTAAATTAAATTGGTTGCCAATACAAGCTGCTAGTTTAAGAATATTTTGAGTTTTATGATTTAACTTTTTGATTTTATGAACCATCAAATCAACGACATTCTCAGTAATAGATACCCTTTCAACTTGTTCGATATCCCATTGCCAATAACCTCGTTCATTATTTTCTGAATTAATCAAAGGAGATTGAGTAGGATTAAATATTAATAAATTATCTTGATACAAAGAATAGATAAGTTGAGTCAGAAAAAAAGGACTGCCACCCGTTTTTTTAGCGATTAACTTAGCGAGCGGTTGAGAAATTTCTGTTGAACAATTAAGGGTATCAGCAATTAATTGATTAATGTGCTTAAGTTTTAAAGGGGAGAGGGTAATCTCCAAAATTGGGACTTGTGCTTGTTTAATATTCTCTAAAGTGTGTACTAGAGGATGGACAGGATTCACTTCATTATCTCGATAAGCTCCGAGCAGAAAAAAATATTTAATATCCGAATCTGATATTAATTGCTCAATTAAGTTCAGAGAAGGTAAATCAGCCCATTGCAAATCATCAATAAAGATCACTAAAGGATATTCTTTTTGGCAAAAAACATTGAGAAATCGTTTAAAAAATAAATTAAAGCGATTTTGACTTTCTGTTCCCCCTAGTGATTCGGCTGGGGGCTGTTTGCTAATAATTTTCTCAAGTTCAGGAATAACATCGATAATAATTTGACCATTACTACCTAAGACTTCTAATATCTTCTTTTTCCAAGTTTGTAGAATTATTTCTGGTTCACTTAGCAGTTGACGAATTAAGTCTTGAAATGCTTGAGAAATAGCAGAATAGGGAATATTTCGCTGTAATTGATCGAATTTTCCCTTAATAAACCGTCCTCGGTGGCGTGTAATAGGTTTATGAATTTCATTAACTAATGCAGATTTGCCAATCCCTGAATAGCCGGAAATTAGAACGATTTCTGTTGTTCCTTGACTGACTCTCTCAAAAGCGGTGAGAAGTTGATTAATGTTCTGTTCTCGACCATAAAGTTTTTGCGGAATCTGAAATCTTTCCGCTATATCCTGACTTGCTAAAGGAAATTGTAAAATTTGTCTTTTCATCTTTAATTGATTCAGACAGTTTTCTAAGTCTGCTTTAATTCCCCACGCACTTTGATATCTTTCCTCTGGCGTTTTCGCTAATAATTTGCTAATGATATTAGAAACAGTTAAGGGAACATCTCGACTGAGTTCATGAACAGGTAAAGCTTGTTGGGCAATATGACAATGAACCAACTCCATTGGGTCTGTAGTTTCAAAAGGAAGTCTGTGGGTTAACAGTTCATAAAAAGTTACACCAAGGGAATAAAAGTCACTACGATAATCAAGTCCACGATTCATTCTCCCTGTTTGTTCTGGGGCAATATAAGCTAATGTTCCTTCTAATTGATGAGGGGGAACAAGCGTAATTAATTCTTGGGATAAACGAGTAGAAATGCCAAAATCAATGATTTGAAGTTGTCCCGTTTTTGGGTTATAGACAATATTAGAAGGGTTAATATCTTTATGGATAATGTTAGCTTTATGGATGGCCGCTAATCCCTCAGTTATCTTAATGGCAATCATTAGAAATTCTTCTAAGCTTAATTTACTTTGGGAGAGTAATAATTTTAAAGATTGACCACCACAATCTTCAAAAAGTATTACTAAGCTATTTTCATATCGCTGTAAGTCATAAGCTTTAACAATATTGTCTACCTTAAGAGAACGGGTAATTTCATATTCTTGTTTATAACGAGTTAGCTCTGAGGGCGTAGGATAGTTTTCTTTGAGAATTTTGATAACAATCGGCTGATTATTTTGATTTAAAGTAGCACGGTAAACCAATGAATTGGGACTTTCGTAAATTTTTTCGACGATTTGGTAGTCTTTCATAATGTTTTAACCCAGTAAGCCATAGGATAAACCCATGTTTAAATTTTAACACTTATTCTATGGCTAGGCTAGGTCTTAGGTATTTAATTAGCTACAAGTTGTTGGAAGATAAGGAACCGGTGGAAAGGGATCGCTAACTATTTCGTTTGGGTTGTTCACATCTACCTTGCTTGTTAACCATGCACGCGGGACATCATCTAAATTAACATTCTCGTCACTGGGTTTGGGAGGATAGGGCAATGTCATAATAAAGAAAGGCCCTTTTTGTTCTAGAGAAGGTTGAGGAATTTCTTGGAGACTTCCTTCAAAGGTATCCCATTTGACTTGGAGGAGAAAATAGTCGATTTCTTCCTGATCAAAAATTGCTCCAAAACTATTATCGGGAAACCAAGGTTCTAACAAATCTCCTTTTTTCCTGTTAGTAAATCTACCATATCTATATATGTCGGACTTTGGCGTTGAAAATCATTGTTCTTAAAGTCGAGAAATATCCGCCGTATTTGTTCGGCCTTTTCATGTTTTATCCAAGAAATAGCTACGAGTTGAGCCAATTTTTTGCACTGTTTTACAATTCGATTATAATAGTTATGTGTAGTCTTTAGACCATCTGAATCTGACGCACGGGAAGCTTTATTGGTATCGGTACTAACAACAAAGCTGTGTAATTGCTTGAGACTTTGAGATGTAATCATGAGCAGAAACTCCTTTGATTTGAAGATTTGTTGAAACAATAGAGACGCTAAATGATGGCTAAACTCCGTAAAAAAATTTCTTTAAGATGCTAAACCATAAAATCGTTGAGGATTTTCCCAAACGATTTTTTTAACTATCTCCTGAGATAAGTTGTCTTCAAGTCCTATAACTTTTTTTACCCCATCAGCCTGATGATCCATGTGAGGATAATCAGACCCGAAGATTAAGTTATCAGAACCGATAAAATCAATGACCTGAGCCAAACAGGGTTCCGAGGGTTCCACTGCAATGTAACACTGACGGCGAAAATACTCCGATGGTAGTAATTTTACCCGACCTTGGACTTCCCAATGTAAATTTTTATACTCTTCGTCAAGCTTCCATAACCAATAGGGAAGCCAACCACACCCTGATTCTAGAAACGCCACTCTCAGCCTCCGATGACGTTCTAAAACCCCCCCTTCAATTAAGGCTAACAGTGCCATCATTTGTTCCATCGGGTGAGAACAAGCATGAAGCGCAAACCGACTATTAAATCGCTCTGCACCAGTGGTGGGTAAGCGGCTATGAGTGCCTTCATGAATTCCTACAGCCATGTCCAAATCCTCGCAGGCCGTCCAAAAGGGTTCATAGGCTGGATCGCTCAAAATTCTGCCTTTAACGGGGTTAGGGCGCAAAAAAACCGCCTTCCAGCCCAACTTTGCCATGCGGTGTAGCTCTTTGACCATATCTTCGGGATCGTGTTGATTGACTGCAGCGACTCCTTTCAGTCTAGCGGGGTCATAGCTACAAAATTCTTCCGATAACCATCTATTATAGGCACGGACAAAAGCCCCCATCACTTCGGCGGGTAGGCTATCAATGGCAAATAACCACAGTCCATAAGTAGGATAAATAAAAGCCACATCGACCCCCATTTGTACCATTGCTTGAACATGGGACTCTGGGTTATAGCGATTGAGATAAGCGTGGGGATGAGCTTGCATCATCTGCTTATTCCCTTCTGCTTGGACTTGTGGGGAGATTTTTTGACTAATCGGTTCTCCTTTGATTTTCATGTCAGCAGAAGGAGCAAATTCCCTAAATTTAGGTTCTAGGTATTGTCCCCACATTGCGGGGGGTTCAATGACGTGGGAATCAGCATCAATAATTTTGTACCCGTTGAGCATAGCGATTTTTCGGCAATTTTCTACCTAAATTATATTTGATTGGGAAAAAGCGGTCCCTTTTTTTAGGCTTTTTTTTAATCCCCTGAAACCGCTACAAGTCAGAGGGTAAAAGGGTTTTGATGATTTTAGTCGCCCGATTAATTCATTAGTTCTACTTTCAGTGATGAGGTAGTCATACCATAAAGTGACCCTTTAAATCTAATACAAATCTAATATAAATCTCATATAAAAGTTAATATTCTGCTCAAAAAAACCTATTAGAAAAGTATTAACTTTAGAGATTGCCATTACTCAAAATAAAACTTATTCTGGTATCAAAGGTCATTGAACAAATCACTTTTAACCCAAAAGACAAGGCATTTTGCTTAAGGCATTATGGCTAATCTAAAAAATTCAGAAATGGATTTTTTTGAGTGTCTTAAGATTTTTAGCCACTCACCTTATTATTTCAGGATAGATAATCATGCAATTACTGTCTTCTTTTGAATTACTGGTACAGCCGATCATTCCTAGCAATTTAGCTAAGATGCTTCAATTAGAATCTGTCGATCCTTTAGTGCTACAATCTTACTTTCTAATTCTTTCAAATGTTAGTTCCGAATCAGTTACAGCAATTCTAGAATTTACAGCAGACACTGGTGGGAATTCTACCTTCAAGGGTAGTCAGGACGGCAACTTTAAACCTGTCTCTGCTTTTCTGGATCTGACTGCCGCCATGCCATTGAGTGAACCTAACTTTGAAATTACTACCCCTTCTACAGCTAAAGCTATTCTGGCACTCGGTGCTAAATCTACTGCTACTTTTCTCCTTCAGCCCGATGTCATCCCTGTAGCTAAAGCTATTAAAGACCCTCAATCTCGTGATTTGAGCTTTGAACTACGAGGAGCAGTTGAAATTTCGGTATCAAGACCTCAATCACTTCTTGTTTCTCCTCAAACGCGGGGAACATTCTTTAAAACGGCTTCAGATACTAATATGCCTCTAGAAGTTTTTGCCGAACAAGCTTACGGTTTACCGACGGCTAATAGTAATTTCATCTAGTATCACTGCTTGAGTTAGGGCAGACTTCTATTCTTTAGTCTTTGTTATTATTAAGCATTAATTCCTGCTTATCTAAAGATCAGATTGTTCTGTCCTAACCAATTAAATACTAAAAAACAACCAGAGGTCTTACAAGTATGAATACTAAGTTTAAATTTATCCCCTTAAGTTTCCATTGGTGCGCTATTCACCCTCAACCAATCGGCGTTGTTTATTTTATTGGTGGTGCATTTTTTGGAACTTTTCCTAATTTTTTCTATCGTTACCTTCTTCAAGAAGTGTTTGAACAAGGCTATACGATTGTCGCTATTCCCTATCGTTTCACTTTTGATCATTGGTCTGTAGCGATCAATATTTTTAAAGACTTAGAGGAAGTTAGGAAAAGTCTTTATCAAGAGGCTCTTTCTTTAAACTATACCACTAACATTGGAATCTACTTGGAATCACCAATTGCTCAAAACTCTTATTATGTATGGATAGGACATAGCTTAGGTTGTAAATATATCCAACTTTTGGAAATCTTAACTGAGCTAGATTCTCCCGATTTAGAGGATTTAAAGAAAAGTCCAATTTTAAGGCAATGTGGCATCCAAGAACAAGCAAAAAATATTAGAAAATCCCTGGATGGTATCACTCTAGCAGATGTTTCACTCAAAAACCAGCCATCTATCTTTTTAGCTCCTGTGATTGCAGGAATTCAGAATGCTATCCCCATTCCTTTTTTAGCTAAATTGTTGCAGTATTTCGGTTTAGATGTACGACCTAGTGTAAAAGAGACGAAGTGCTTAATTAGTCAAAGTAGCTATTTTCAAATACTAGATATAATTGCTTTTAGCAAGGATAAACAAGCCAGTAAAACAGTAGAATGGTTCGATCATATATTCGAGGCAAAAAAGCGGTTGAAGGCTTTAATTGTCTTACCTGATCGTATACATCTTGCTCCTCTTGGCTATCAAGACGGTGATCGAGAAGTTGCCAAAACAGTAATTTACGCTCTTGAAAAATTAAGAACGAAACTATCAATGGTTTTGTTTCAATAGAAGTGCGCTCCTGAAAGCAATGCGTAGCAGTAAACTTATCTTGTGGCTTGGTTGACGAATGTAATGTTTTATCACTGCGATCGCTCCTTCTTCTCGATTGGATTGAAATAACGAAACCCAACACTAATTAAGGTGTGTTACTGCGGTGACATACCTTTTACCTATCAGTTATAATGGAAAGGTTTGAAGCCTAGACTTTCATCAAATGATGCTCATCTCTCTGAAAAATCCTGGTATCGTATCGTACATAGTGTAATGTCGTTGTCACTACATTATGTTAAAATAATTAAGTTTGGAATTACACACCCATCTTATGAGTAGTAAAACAAAAAGTAAGACTCCGCGTAATACCCTAAATTTGCGAATTAAGCCAGAAGAACGCAATTTGATCGATATGGCAGCCAAAGTGCAAGGTAAGAATAGAACTGATTTTATTTTGGAAGCCGCGCGGAATGCTGCGGAGGAAACTTTGCTCGAACGTACTATTTTTTTGGCTAGTCCAGAGGCTTATGCAGAATTTATCGCACTTCTAGATGCACCACCTCAACCTAATGAACGTTTACGCAAAACCATGCAGACGCTCGCACCTTGGGAGAAGGAATGAATTTGACACCACCTGAACCTCTGGCTAGTTATCACTCAATCACTGATTTTTCCTGCGGAATTACTTCTCTTGATGATTGGTTGAAGCGTCGAGCTTATGCTAATCAAGCCAGTGGTGCAACTAGAACTTTTGTTACCTGCGTTGACAATAGGGTAGTTGGGTATTACGCCTTTGCTTCCGGGGCGATTAGTATACAATCAGCTAATGGTAAATTTCGGCGGAATATGCCTAACCCAATTCCAGTGGTAATTTTGGCACGATTGGCAGTAGATACTTCTTACCAAGGTCAAGGTTTAGGATGCGGTTTATTTCGTGATGGTGCGCTACGGGTTGTTAAAGCGGCTGATACCATTGGTAGTCGGGGAATTATTGTTCATGCTATTTCAGAAGAAGCTAAGAATTTTTATTTGGCTTTAGGTTTTGATGTGTCTCCTCTTGAACCGATGACGTTGATGATTACTCTTAATGATTTACGCGCTTGTATTGCTTAGTGCGCTACAGGGGCAACACGGGGTCAACCACAGGGGGTTTGCCCCTACAGGTACGTTTAAGTCCAGAATAACTTTGCTTATGGCCTCATGAACAAGATGTTTGCCCTGATACACTTTACTTAGATTCAGTGCGATCACCAGTTATCTTTAATTAAGTTTCTCCCTTACTTAAATTATTACAAAACAATTGAATTTCATTGATTATGGTTTGATAAGAATTAACAATTTGATGGGCGATGATTAAAACCTTTTCCTCTGCGTTTCGATACATGACATCCGATTGATTAGATAATTCTCTTAAAAATATCTCTAACTGTTGTAGGGCTTGGAGAATTTTATTGAGTTCTTGATTAATTCTATCTTGAATTGATAAATTAGTCATAATTCAACCCCCTGAGCAATTGCTTCTAAAATATAAGGATGAGCCTTTTGAACTTCTACTAAATCCACCTCAAAATCCTGTCCATTATCTAACTCTGCTATCGCCTTAAAATAATCTTTCTCTGGTAAATCCCAAACCGCTAAATCAAGATCAGAATGGGGAGTTATTTCTTCATAATTTAACAATGAACCAAATAAAACAACTTTCGTGACTCCATACTTCTCTTTAAGGAGACTAGCACATTTTTGAGCAATTTTTAACCCTGCTTGTTGCCGTTGTTTCATCTCTAATAGAAATTGTTCGCGGTTTGCTCTCGCTGCTAAAACTTCAGCAATAATCTCTTGTTTTCGTTCTTCAGTTAACTGTGTCATTATGATTACCCCTAAATCATTGAATATCAATAGTTTCTATGATAGCAATGGTTGTGATAAGCGATCGCCGATCTTCTCGATTGGGCTTCGGCCGTGAGCTCAGGCTTCGACGGTGAGACTTCGGACGTTCGGTGAGACTTCGGACGTTCGGCGAGACTTCGGACGTTCGGCGAGACTTCGGCGTGAGACTTCGGCGTGAGCTTTTGTCGAACGCTCAGTCGAACGCTCAGTCGAGCCGCGTGAGCTTTTGTCGAACGCTCAGCCGAACCGCCTGTCGAACCGCCGCGTGAGCTTTTGTCGAACGCTCAGCCGAACCGCCGAACGGTTGAAACAACGAAACCCAACAATATTTTATTTAAGGTGTGTTACTGCGGTGACACACCTTTTACTATCAGTCATCAGGAGAGCTTATTTATTTTGGTTCTTCGGTTTGTCTTATGCAATGGACGGGGTTATAAGGAATGAAACCTTTATAGAGACAGACATTACCGCAATTTTTGTCAATTGTTTGCGATCTGGAGCGAACTAATCAATTAAATCTCTTGCCAGATAAAGATTGAGTCGATTTATGCCCCCATATCGAACCATACCAAGTCCCGAAGAGCCTTTATTTTCTGCTTAGATCAGTTAAAATTGAGGAATGATCGGCCTAGAAATTGGGTTTATCTTCGTACTTAACCTTAACATGAGAGGGAATCAAAGATGCTGGCAATATCGATGTTCTATGGAATCATCGTTTATAGGTATTTTATAGATAACAAACAACACCATATACGGCACATTAACGCTAGGTATCAAGAGGATGAAGTAATTGTCTCAATCCCTGATGGTGAAGTCCTTGAAGGTTCGAGTTAAACTAAAATGATCATCATCTTGCTTGTTAACTAACGAACAATTGACAAACTGATGATCCTGTTATACTAAATTAGGTATAAACCTTAATCATTAACCCCAACATGGGAGATAAACCCATTTACTGGATTGGGACTTCAAGGGAAGATATTAGAGATTTTCCTGAAGACGCAAAGCGTAAAGCAGGTTTTCAACTGAGAGCTATTCAACAAGGAGAGAAACCCAATGATTTTAAACCCATTCCCATTATTGGTCAAGGAACAGAAGAAATTAGAATTTGGACAGGAGAAACCTACAGAATCTTTTATGTAGCAAGGTTTAAAGAAGCGATTTATGTCCTTCATGCTTTCGGTAAAAAAACACAGAAAACCTCGAAAAAAGAAATTGAATTGGGACAAAAACGTTATCAACAAATGATTCAATTTAGACAACAATTACAGGAGGGATAACCATGACACAATCTAACCCTATTGAGATCACTTTTGGTAGCGATAACATCTTTGAAGATTTAGGATTTAACAGTGAAGAAGCAACTAACTTAAAAATTAGAGCCGATTTGATGTTAACCTTGCGGTCTTTTATCCAAGAAAAAAGATGGACACAGCAAGAAGCCGCCACTTTTTTCGAGGAAACACAACCGAAAATTAGTGATTTGATGAATGGAGAAATTAGCCGTTTTACTGTTGATAAATTACTCAGTCTTTTAGATAAAACGGGAATGAAAGTTAAACTCGAAATCTTCACCAAGTAACTTAAAATCATCAACAATTGACCATGAACAAGGGTTACATCCACATGGGAAAAGGATTTAATTCTTCTTCGGTTAAAGCTTCTTTTAACCATCCCATGCTAACAGGAACATCATACAATCTTCCTGCCCCTAAACGCTTCCACATATGACGCATTCCGGGGACAATGACTTTAGCTACCCTTAAACCAATATCAGCACGAGTCTGATCTAATACTAACATTTCCATCCCCTTTGACTCAACAATTCGCTGACACAATTTAACATCCTCTAATAAATCATCACTGGCTAATTGTAAATAATCATAACTTTTTTTCGGTATTATTTTACTATCGGGAACTAAATAAGATTGATTGCTTAACCTTGCCGTTTGCCACCATTTAACCGCCAAAGGATCAGCAGAGGGAGGATAAATCGTTGTCCCATCTTCCTTAAAAGATAACACATTCGGTAAGATTTGATTAACCTCCGTTAACGCCCGACTAATAGCAATTTTCGGGTCAAAATGCGCCCCATATCCTAATAAAATATCCTCCACTTCCCGCCCCTTTCTCGGACTAATAGCAGCAAAACAGGGAATATTCAAATCACTGGTAATATCTAACACCCATAGCTCCCGATTTAACCCCTCATAATATTGCTTTAATTGCTCAAAATATGGCTCATTAAAGCTCTCTAAATTAACGGAAGGTTTAACTAATTGATTATACCACCATAAAGCCACACAATCTCGTTCCAATAACTCCATAAACCCTTGTAAAATCGCTTCCTCTATCGTATTTCCTGCGGCGCAGCCATTAGAATCAGCCCAACAATCTAAGGGTTCAGATTGAGAATAACCATAATAACAATATACCGTCGGTAAATATTTAAAATCTTCAGCAGTTAAAGACCATACAGGAGTCCAATCAATGATTCTAGTTTCATCAAAAGGTTCAGGGACTTTTTGAAACCATCCTTGATTATTCGCATTCCATTCTTCTCGATGTTGATATTGTTTTTCACTAAAATTCATACATTTGTTAGGATGAATAGCTTTATCTCCTAACTCTTGATAACTGGCTTTTTCTCTGATTTCATTCCCTTGAAAAACCCCCGAATACCGCTCAATAGCTTCACAAAATCCACTTGCTTTTGCTTGACTATCTGTACGGCCTTTTCCCGCACTTCTACCTCCAATATTTTGCCGTAAACTGTCTAAATCATCAAAGACACTGCGAAAATGATGTTTAGCTACATAAGTATGAACTAAAGCATTCCCTTGTATCTTATTTAATTCTCGCACAATTCCCGTAATATGACCGATATGATGTTGATAGGTTCTTAAGGTTTCTTCAGGAGAACAAAAACGATGTCCCCCATCATTGGTAAACGCCTTTTTCCGATGTCCCAAAACCACAGGTAAAGGTGTTTTATTCTGAGAATATCCACAACTAGGACAGTTCGGACGTTTAACTAAAATATGCTCTTGAAATTGTAAATTTAAAGTATCATAAGTCATCAGCATTCCTTCTAAACGTTGATTTTTACCTTGAATAATCCACTTAAAAACCTCCATAGCCGTCAGATTTAAAACCGTCTGTATTGTCGCTGAAGAAAACCCTAAAGGAGAAATTAAAGAAATCTTATTTTCTCTCTGTCTAATAATAAATTCCTCCACGGGACGATTATCTCGTAATCGTTGAGCCAAACAATGCCAACAACCAGTTTTATCGGGATCAAATAAGGGACCAATCCAGGCTAGGTTTCCCAGGGGATTAACTAATAACCAAGGCTTGTGCGAGGCTAAAGCTTGTTGATTAATACTCTCTAAATCAGGATGAAGATAATTATCGGTTAAAATAATGGTTAAATCCCCTTCATCTGCGACTTGAACTTGCAAGGAATTTAAAATATTGATCAAATCTTGCTGGGGAATTGAGCCTAGGCTTTTAACCGTAACCTTCAGAGATTGTAATCGTTCAAAAGCTTCGGACTGAGAAACCTGAAGATGATGGCATAAAATTGCTAAATTAGACGGCAATAATTCTTTTTTTTCTAATAAAAACCCTCGTTTATATAACTGAAAAATTGCTTTTTGAATTGCCAGACTATAATTAATAATAACTGCAAGCGAATTAGGATTATTGGGATTAATTTCTTGATTTTGTAACAATTCTAACTGAAGAATATCAATAATTTCATCAAAATTACGTTGACCATCGATTAATCTTACTAAACGATAATAAAGCGGCTCTTGAAAACAGATAGATTCTCGCTCAGATAGAAAAAATACCGTATTTGGTTCTAAGGTTTCAATTGAGTAGGCAGGATTCCAATCAAGCTGGTTAAACACAATTTTTACTCTCTTTTTAAGGGATGTTAAGGTTAATTATATACCTATAATATAAGGTTGATAGCAGTTATCTTAATGGTGAGGTGCGAAGTTTTCGTTTTCGGGAACAGGGAACGGCGAGGGAGCAGCCCATTTATGCCAAAATATAAAAGCGATCGCTAAAATTGATTAAATTTATGCAATATGGAGACAAGTAATTTAGCTTCACTCTCGCCTCTAAGAAGAAATTAAGCTAGGGATTTAGTCAATTTGGTCAAGAATAATCGGTTAGAGGTGAGAAATCAGACCCCTAATTTCTTCCCTGCCTAAAATTTCTCAATTTTTCGGAATAAATTTGAGTACCAAAATCAGGGTAAATAACCCAAATATAAACTTAATAAAGTTTTAATAGACATTTAAGCCCTAATAGATCAATCTTACCTTTTTTAAAGCCGATATGCTGCCTCGATAA
Source organism: Microcystis aeruginosa NIES-2549 (assembly GCF_000981785.2). NCBI lineage: Bacteria > Bacillati > Cyanobacteriota > Cyanophyceae > Chroococcales > Microcystaceae > Microcystis > Microcystis aeruginosa. Next base: position 3,356,931 of record NZ_CP011304.1, read on the forward strand.
TCCTTTTAAGACTTGAAAACTGGCTATTCTGTCAGGGGTTGGCCGTGAGAGAGGTCAATTTTCAAGGATAATTTGTAACAGAGTGTTGAAAATTCCTTTAATCTTAGTTATGAGCGATCGCCCACCAGAACTAACCCTAGCCGACCAGGCCCCTGCCAACTACGAATGTCGCTCCTGCGGCTACGTTTACGACCCCAGCAAGGGAGATAGTAAAACCAACACTCCCGCTGGAACCCCCTTCGAGGAATTACCAGAAACGTGGCGCTGTCCCGTGTGTGGTGTGCGTCGTTCCCAATTTATCAACATCGGAGCTAAAGATGCTCCTTCGGGATTCCAAGAAAATCTTAGCTATGGTTTTGGAGTCAACCGTCTCACTCCCGCACAAAAAAATATTTTGATTTTTGGGGCTTTAGCGCTAGGATTTGTTTTCTTTATTAGTTTATATGGTTTAAACTAACTCAAGCACTCATTATCTTTAATCCAACGGCTCTTATGAGCCTGTTACCCATCGGCCACAAACCTTAATCTGTCCCGATTCCTTGACCAATACCTCTGAACCATTGATGAGAAAACTGAAACAATTCGTAATAGTTCTAGCTGTAGCCTTTTTCTGCTTTAGCTGTAGTAATGTGCCATCCCTGAGCAGTAGTCCTTGGCAAATCCTCACCCTCGACACTGACTCTACTTTTGCCGATATCGCCTTTACCGACGACCCGCAGCACGGTTGGTTAGTGGGGACCAAATCTACCCTCTTTGAAACCACCGATGGAGGGGACAGTTGGCAGCAAAAAGTCCTCAACCTTGGCGACGAAAAAGTTAGCTTTAGCGCCGTCAGTTTCCACGACCAAGAGGGTTGGATTGTCGGTAAACCCTCGATTCTTCTCCATAGCGAAGACGGGGGCAGCAGCTGGTCCCGTATACCCTTAAGTGAAAAATTACCCGGTTCCCCCTACGGAATTATCGCCCTCAACGACAAAACCGCCGAAATGGTCACGGATTTAGGCGCTATCTACCGCACCAAAGACGGAGGCAAAACTTGGCAAGCTTTAGTGGAAGGTGCTGTGGGTGTGGCCCGGACAATTGTTCGTTCCCATGATGGTAAATATGTGGCCGTTTCCGCACGCGGTAACTTTTATTCCACCTGGGAACCGGGGTCAACAGAATGGCAACCCCACAATCGTCTTTCCTCCCGCCGTTTACAAAAAGTCGGTTATGGTGAAAAAGGGGAACTGTGGGCCCTGGCCCGGGGTGGTCAACTACAATTTACTAGCCCTAATGATCTCGATACATGGGAAGATAAGGTATTCCCCGAGTTTTCCACCAGTTGGGGACTTTTGGACCTCAACTACCGCACCCCCGAAGAAATTTGGGTCGCTGGTGGTAGCGGCAATCTCTTGGTCAGTGATGACGGCGGCCAGTCTTGGCAAAAAGATCGCGCGGTGGAAAGTGTCCCCTCCAATCTCTATCGAATTGTTTTTATCAATTCCGACAAGGGTTTTGTCTTGGGACAAGATGGGGTCTTACTGAAATATAATCCCCCCAGCGAACCGGCCTAAAACTTGTCTCAGGGTCAAGAAAGTCTCTATTATAGAGATTGAATTTTTCAAGTCCTATCATTCCGAGGAGAACCGTCCATGTCAGGTAGTACCGGCGAACGTCCTTTTGGCGATATCGTTACCAGTATTCGTTACTGGATTATCCATAGCATCACCATCCCCATGCTGTTTATCGCAGGTTGGTTATTCGTGAGTACCGGTTTGGCTTACGATGTTTTTGGCACTCCCCGTCCCGATGAGTATTACACTCAAGAGCGTCAAGAATTACCGATCATTAATGATCGCTTTGAGGCCAAAAATCAAATCGAGCAGTTTAATCAGTAGTTTACTTTAATTAAGGATAAAAACAATGGCTAGTGGTAATCCCAATCAACCCATTTCTTACCCCATTTTCACCGTTCGCTGGTTGGCAGTTCATACCTTAGCTGTCCCCACTGTCTTCTTTATCGGTGCAATTGCGGCAATGCAGTTTATTCAACGCTAGGAGAACAATTATGGAAAGAACACCTAATCCGAATCGGCAAGCCGTCGAGTTAAATCGTACTTCTCTTTATCTAGGTTTACTCCTAGTTGCTGTCTTGGGAATTTTATTTTCCAGCTATTTCTTTAACTAATTAGTCCCGATTTATTGTCATCGCAATTAGGAGGTGTTATTCATGTTCGCAGAAGGTCGTATTCCTTTGTGGTTAGTCGCCACCATCGCCGGTCTAGGCGTTATCGCTGTGCTTGGTCTTTTCTTCTACGGAGCTTATGCCGGTTTAGGTTCCTCTATGTAATTCCATTCCGGGTAATTTTCCCCAGCAAAAAGCCGTTAGTTATTTCTATAACTAGCGGTTTTTTCACTATTCGGTTAAAGGTAAAGCTCGATCGAACTTTATACTAATACTAAATCCCTTGAGTAACGCACAGAAAAAGGGGAGAATAAATAATCAGTTTTTAATAACCGGATTTAGGATAAATCCGTTTTTAATAGTGTGATTAACAAAAAAAAGGAGTCAAAGACTTGACTCCTTTAGTTATAGGGATGATTTAGCTAAAACTAAACTTCTTGTTTACGAGTGCTAAGATCACCCAATTTTTGGAATAAACCGAATTCCACTTGTTCTTCCAGATCTGGATCGACCCCGGCGAATACGTCGCGGTAGATGGTACGAGAACCGTGCCAGATGTGACCGAAGAAGAATAGTAAAGCAAAGACAGCATGACCGAAAGTAAACCAACCTCTTGGAGAAGTGCGGAATACCCCGTCAGACTTCAGGGTTTCGGTGTCAAACTCGAAAGCTTCACCGAGTTGCGCTCTACGCGCAAATTTCTTCACATCAGCAGGATCGCTGAACACCTGACCATCGAGAGAGCCACCGTAGAAAGAAACGGTAACACCACTTTGTTCGATACTCAGTTTCGATTCCGCACGACGGAAAGGAATATCAGCGCGAACGATACCTTCCGAGTCAGTCAGGACAACGGGGAAGGTTTCAAAGAAGTTAGGCATCCGACGCACGCTAAGGACGCGACCTTCGCCATCTTTGAAAACAGGGTGTCCTAACCAAGATTTAGCGATACCGTCACCGCTATCCATGGCACCAGTACGGAATAAACCACCTTTAGCGGGGCTATTACCGACATAATCATAGAAAGCCAGTTTTTCGGGGATTGCTTGGTAAGCTTCGGCGATGGTGGCCCCATTGGCGATGCTGGCCTCCACACGACGCTCAATTTCTTCTTGGAAATAGCCCTTATCCCATTGGTAACGGGTCGGGCCAAAGAGTTCTATCGGCGTGGTAGCATTACCGTACCACATGGTTCCAGCCACAACGAAAGCGGCAAAGAAAACGGCGGCGATACTGCTAGAAAGCACCGTTTCGATATTACCCATTCTCAGGGCTTTATAGAGTCTTTCGGGGGGACGAACGGTTAAATGGAATAAACCGGCGATAATCCCAACGATACCCGCAGCAATGTGGTGAGCTACCACACCCCCGGGGTTAAAGGGGTTAAAACCAGCCGGTCCCCATTCCGGAGCTACGGGCTGCACATGACCGGTTAAACCGTAGGCATCGGAAACCCACATCCCAGGACCCCAAAGGCCTGTTTGATGGAAAGCACCGAAACCAAAGCAAAGTAAACCGGATAAGAACAGGTGAATACCGAACATTTTCGGCAAATCGAGGGCAGATTCGCCCGTGCGGGGATCGACGAATAATTCTAAATCCCAGAAAACCCAGTGCCAAACGGCCGCTAGGAATAGCAGACCGGATAAGACGATATGAGCGGCGGCAACGCCTTCAAAAGACCAGAAACCGGGGTCAACACCAGTTTCGCCGGTGACGCTCCAGCCACCCCATGAACCGGTGACACCTAAACGGGCCATGAAGGGCAGCACGAACATTCCTTGCCGCCACATCGGGTTTAATACGGGGTCACTGGGGTCGAAAATAGCAAGCTCATAGAGGGCCATGGAGCCAGCCCAACCCGCTACCAGTGCGGTGTGCATCAGGTGAACGGAAATTAAACGGCCCGGGTCGTTGAGAACGACTGTGTGTACTCGATACCAAGGTAGTCCCATTGACTACGCTCCTCCTATTAACAATTTAGTGTCCACTTAGACGCTTTTTATATTCAGGGTCAAAATATAAGCCCAACAATCTCGACTGTTAAGTGCAAGAGTTAGCCAACCTACATTATCCCTTGAAAAGTGTATCTATTCTAAAGAAGTGTAACTATTGTTAGAACAGATTTCAAGTGCTTGCGATCGATCTTCCGCCAGAATATTCCAGATAGGGGTGTAGGGTGTGGGGTGTGGGGTGTGGGGTGTAGGGTGTGGGGTGTGGGGTGTGGGGTGTGGGGTGTGGGGTGTGGGGTGTGGGGTGTGGGGTGTGGGGTGTGGGGTGTGGGGAGAATAAATAAAAATAATCTCCCGTCTCCTGAATCCTAACTCCTGAATCCTAACTCCTAACTCCTGAATCCTGATAACTGATAACTGATAACTGATAACTGATAACTGATAACTGATCACTTCCTCAGTAGTTCTTCGGCATTTTGCAGGATTTCGAGGACTTGTTCGGCACTAATCAAGCGTTTTAGCACCACTTGCCCGATGGTGGGGACAGTATCGGCAATTTCGGCACTCTTGGGGGCAACTTCCACCATAATCACGGCTTCTTCCACCTTATAAAGCCATAAAACCTGTTCTCCCTCTAAAATACCGATATTTAATCGCTCTATCTGCGGTGGTCGTCGCCAACTACTCGCATGGTCCCACAAACCGCCAAATTCCCACACCCGTCCTATTGTCCAACCTGCCGTTAAGAAAAAATATTTCACTTTGTTACTCAATCTAGAATCAATCTCTAGCTTTCTGGCTTAATTAGTTTTCAGCCGTCAAATTTTATCAAAAAACTGCTAACGTCCCGTTAATTTCACCACCCCAATGCCCCCAAAGTATAGACCCAAGACCGCCCCTGCTAACAGGGATTGGGTGAGAGGATCTGTAGAAGGGGTTAAAATCGCGCCTAAAATCACCGCCCCCAAAACCACGAAACGCCAACCCGATAACATCGTTTGCGAGGAAATAATGCCTAAAAAGCTTAAAATCAATTGAATAACGGGAATTTGAAAGGCGATGCCAGTACTAAAAAGTAAAAGTAAGACAAATTCAAAATAGCGCTCGATCGACCAAGCTTGTTCGACCACTTCCGCCCCATAACTGACAAAAAAGTTTAAAGCGGCGGGAATCAGGGCAATATAGGCAAAAAATAAACCAGCAAAAAATAAAACACTTGATCCTAACACTACCGGGACAATTAAACGCCGTTCGCGACGGGTTAACCCCGGCAGCACAAAGAGGATAATTTGTAAGAGAATGACCGGACTAGCCACCAGTATGCCGCTATATCCAGCTACTTTTAGGGAGACGAAAAAAAATTCTCCCGGGGCCAACTGCAAAAATTTTACCCCTTGGGCGGGGACTTCCAGCACTTGTACTAGGGGTTTAACGAAGATAAAACATCCCACCGCACCCACAGCCACGGCAATTAAACTATAAAAAATCCGGCGCCGCAACTCCTCCAAGTGGTCAAATAAGGACATTTCCACTTCTCCGGGTAACTCATCGAGGAATTCAGGACTGTCTGGGGGTGGGGTTTTTACTTCTGTCGATGACATGGCTTTGGCTCGATCGTTCTCTACTCAAGCCTTTATCCTAGCATTGATAACCCTTAGCTATTAGCCGTCAGCTATCAGAATCATTCCAACATCGTCGGGTTTGCTCGGTGACAGGTTGCCAATCCAGAACTCAACCCACCAGAGCGGCATCGCACTTTAACCCACAGTTTCAATAAATGTGCATGGTGCGTTCCCCAAAAATCGATCGGTGGAGCAGTAGGACTTGCATTAGGGAACGCACCCTACAGCGATAGCGATCGCACTTTCGGCATATCACGCCTAAATGGGGTGATATGCCGAAAGTTTCCATATATCACCCCCAAAAGCTTGTTAGCCAGATTAGCATATTGCCAAAAACCTTGTTGGCTCTCTTATTTTTTGTGTGATAAGTTTAACTTATATAGTAGTGATCGATCTCTGTGTCCTTTGTGCCTCTGTGGTTCGTTCCATCGGTTTTCAGTTCACCGATTACTGATGACTGTTTACCGATCACTGAACAAACCCCACACCCCACCTCTCCGAACAGTTGTCAAGACTCCCAGCGAAAAATCCTCGTTTGTTTACACAGCTTAATTAAGAGTTGTAACTTTTAATGAACAGGAAGGGAGTGTAGGGCTGAGAGCTTGCTATAGTGAATCCTAGCCGTTTTTTCACGGCTCGTCATTATCATCTCAGAGCCTTTACTCGTCTCAATCATCATCCCAGAGTAAAACCAATAATCCCTATGGTCAGCACGATCCAAAAACCAGAATTCGAGGAAATCCGTCCGGGTATAAAAGTTCCCGCTAAAGAAACGATCCTCACTCCCCGCTTCTACACCACTGATTTTGAAGCGATGGCGGAAATGTCGATCGCCGCTAACGAGGAAGAACTGAAAGCGATTTTAGAGGAATTCCGTACCGATTATAACCGGCATCACTTCGTTCGCAATCAAGAATTCGATCGCTCTTGGGAGCATATTGATGGCGAAACTCGTCGCTTATTCGTGGAATTTCTGGAAAGATCCTGCACGGCCGAATTTTCCGGCTTTCTTCTCTACAAAGAACTCGGCAGACGTTTAAAAAACAGAAATCCCGTCCTCGCAGAATGCTTTAACCTCATGTCCCGGGACGAAGCGCGTCACGCTGGATTTCTTAATAAGGCTTTATCGGATTTTAACCTCTCCCTTGACTTGGGATTTTTAACCAAAAGCCGTAACTACACCTTCTTTAAACCGAAATTTATCTTCTACGCCACCTATCTTTCCGAAAAAATCGGTTATTGGCGCTATATCACCATTTATCGTCATCTCGAACAACATCCCGAAGATCGGGTTTATCCGATTTTTAACTTCTTCGAGAATTGGTGTCAAGACGAAAACCGTCACGGGGACTTCTTTGATGCGATCATGCGTGCGCAGCCTGATATTCTTAATGATTGGCGCGCTCGTCTCTGGTGTCGTTTCTTCCTGCTTTCGGTCTTCGCTACGATGTATCTCAATGATACTCAGCGTTCCGGTTTCTACGCCATTCTCGGTTTGGACGCTCGCGAGTACGATAAGTATGTAATCGAGAAGACCAATGAAACCGCCGGCCGCGTCTTCCCGATTGTTCTTGATGTGGATAGTCCTGAATTTTATGATCGCCTAGAAATTTGTGTTCGCAATAACGAGGGATTACGGGCGATCGATAGCGAAAACAGTGCCGCACCAGTTAAATTCCTGAAGAAATTGCCTATCTTCGCCTCTAATGCTTGGCAATTCCTCAAATTGTACCTGATGAAACCGATTCGGGTCGATAAATTAGCCGGTAGCGTCCGTTAAAAAGTTTGTTTTCTTGAGACATGGTGAGGGTGGGTGAAACCACCCTTTTTTTGTCGATAAAATTCTTAAGAAAATCCTCTGACATTTCTATCCTCGCTAGACTGGATCCTAGGGGTGTTAACTAGCTTTTTACTTTTTACTTTTCACTGTCAAAAATATGGCTATTTATAGTGAATTACCCACAGGACAACGTCTCTATCTCGATAATCAAGGGCTGCAGACGATTGTAACCCTCGCTAGTGGTGCTGTGGGACAACAACAGCAGTCTAGCAGTAGTTTTGCTACGGGAGTTTGGACAAAAGAACCCCAAATAGAGATAATTCCCCAAGGGGCAATTATTGAAATCATCAGTGAAACCGGACCCCACAGAATCCAAATTCAGGGAAGCAGTATCGGTTTTTCCTCCCCTCATACCTCTGGAGTTTCTCAGTCCTCTCAATCGACAACCGCTACCAGTTTCTCCTCCTCACCGATGCAACCGATGCAACCGATGCAACCGATGAAAATGGGTAATATGTCGATGAATTTTGCCCCCATGGAAATGGAGATGGGAGATATGAAAATGAGTATGGGAGACACAAAAACCGTCAGTCAAGTGCGATTTTGTAGTCAATGCGGGGCAAAAGTAGCGGCAACCGATCGCTTTTGTAGTAGCTGTGGTCATCAGTTACAGCAATAAAACCTGTTTAGCTAAATCTATAACTCCTTTTGTGGCAAAATTCTGTTTATATTGGCTGAATTGACCCGCTTCTAACCAGATTAACCCATAGTGATCGCAGTTTTCCCACCAAATCGGTTGTTTGTCTATGTCCAACATTCTTAACAGTGGGGACAAGGGAGGGAAACACTCCCTCCCTTCCCTGATGGGTTACACAAAAGCTAGAACCTCTGGAAGTGTGTTACAAGGGATAGTCTGGCAACGAGGTAAAAAGCACTTTCGGAGCTTCTCGATTTTCTGTGATCATCAGTGCTTATCATTCGATGGAAACTTTTTTTTGAGAATCGGTAGAAATCCTAAAACCAATACTGTACCCAAGATACTTAAGGAGGGTTCAGGGACACGCGTCAAGACAAATCCATTCATCGTAAAGATGCGATTTATATTGCTAGTATTGGTAGTTTGTCCAGTGACACCAAACTGATTACCCCCCGTCCAAAAACGCGCAATAACATCATTGATTCCGTCAGCCTGAAATTTCAACACGGCACTTCGACCCTGATTCAATCCGTAAGCTAAATTGTCGTGAACATTGCTGAAGGATGTTGCCCCGTTTGTACTAAGTTGCACATCCACAACACCATCTTGGTTGTTTGTATCAGTCAAAGGTATCGTGAGCAAATAGGAACCAGCCACTAAGCCAGCAAATTTTAAATCCTGTCCGAGATTTATACCATCACGCCCAGCAAAGTCGCGCAATAACAAATTTGTACCACCTCGATCAATCATGCGAAAAGCCGATGGACCGGAAACAGAAGCCAGCGTCACACCAATGCCGGTACCGCTATCCATTGAGCCAGTGTAACCAGTGGAGCCAGATAAATATGTGCGAGTCCCCGGTGCCGAGTTGTTGTTAAAAATAAATCCTGCATATCCAGAAGCGACGCTGCTATCGTTGGGACTGAAGTCAACTGATAGCTGCGATGCTGCTTGTCCGGGGACAGCAGCCGCCATCATCAGGCCTGCACCCGCCGCTAGGGCGATGGGAGCCAGCTTCAACTTGTCAAAGGTGCTATTTTTCAGTTTTGCATCCATAATTGTTTGATCGAGATTGATAAATTCGTTTGCGATCGCTGTTTCCGTCGGTTGGGTGAAGACACAGCAATACCCAACACCAAAAAGCACCGATGATCATACACACTTACCCCCCCCCACATTGTAGCTAAAAATACAATTTAATAAAATCTTTATATTTTTCTTCTGCCAAGGTTCTACCTGTAAGAAGAAAAGGGAAGGAGTGTCTCCCTCCCCTGAGCGGTTAGACAAGAGCTAGAACCTCTGGAAAGCCTTACAAGGGAGATCCTTGCAACGAGGTAAGACTATACAGAAACGAGAAGAGCCAAGTTATCTTTGAAACTGCTATAATTAATAAAATCTCAAGAATAGTAAAATTATATGAATGCACTAAAATACCAAACAATCATCAAAAATGGTCAACTTAGTTTACCTCCCCTCGACTTACCAGAAGGAACAGTTGTCGAAGCGATTTTATTGATTAAAGAAGCTGCTGAAATGGATGAAACCGACTATCTGCTTTCCACAGAAGCTAACCGTCAACATCTCCAAGAGGCAATAGAATCTCTGAAAAATCCTGATAGTTATATTTATGTAGATGCTGCTAACTGATCAGGAAAGTCGCCTTTCTAACCCGAAGTTTTGATGAGTTTCATCAATGGGCGATCGCAGATAAAAAAGTTTACGCTAAAATTGTCAGCCTGATTAAAGATGTTCAAAGAAAGCCTTTTTCTGGATTAGGAAAACCAGAAGCATTCAAACATGAACTATCAGGATTGTGGTCACGACGCATTACAAAAGAACATCGCCTAGTTTATAGCCTGTCTGATGAAGAAATTGTGATCATTTCCTGTAAATTTCACTACTAATAATCCCCAGAAATTCCAGAACTAGCTGAGAGCAAGGCTCTTCTGGTTTTTGTGTGGAAGGAAGAAGAATAGGGATAATTTGGGTGCATCTCAATTTTGGACAAATATCTAGAGGACATTTTGGGCGCACGCGGTGCGCCCCTACCATTGGCGCAATAATATTAATAATATTATTGTAGGGGCGAATTGCATTCGCCCTCTTTGAATAACTTCTGCTGCTCACCTATAGGTGAGGGAAAGTCACAAATTTAACACTCTTGAACACTTTAAACAGGATTTAGTATTACACAAGAGCTAGAACCTCTGGAAGTGCGTTGCAAGGGAGATCCTTGCAACGGGGTAGAAACGAGAAGAACCCCTTACTGATTAATTTTCCACAAAAGTAAATTTACCATTTTTACCATCGGCATCCATTTTAATTTGTGCCACGGAGAATTTATCCTGAATGATTTCCCCTTCGGGAGTAAAAGCAATATTTCCCAGGACAGTGACATACTTACCCGCTAAAATTTCCTGATTTAATTGTTGGCGAATTTGTTCGAGGGAAAGTGTACTGAGTTTATTTTTATCATCTACCCGTTTTAAGGCCTCGACAAAAACTTGAATTCCCGTAAAAGCTTGAGCGGTAAATTGGGGAGGTGCTTTTTTATTTTCTGCTGTATAAGCGGCGACAAAATCCCGATTAATGGGAATATCTAATTCCGGGTTATAAGCTTGAGCGATGAGAATGCCATCACATTGAGCTTGACAAACTGGGAAAATATTAGAAGTATTTAAACCATTGCCCCCAATAATTAACCCCTGATAGCCTAATTGCCGCAACTGTTTGACCAAATTGCCCCCGTCAGCAACCAAACCAGAAATAACCACTAAATCTGGTTTAATATTGATAGCGGCGGTGGCTTGGTTTTGAAAATCTGTATCGGTGGTTTGGAATTTCTGCACGGTGACAATATCGAGATTTAAACTCTTGAGGGTTTCTTGAAAAGTTTCCGTTTCCGATTTACTAAAAGCATCATTTTGGGCAAAAAATACCGCCACTTTTTTAATCTTGGGATCGATTTTTAAAGCGGTTTTAATCGCATTGGGAGCGACCACAGCCACAGGAGCGGACACCCTACCCACATATTCACCGATCTGGGGGATACCTTTAGCGGTATTAGACGGACCAAGAATGGGAACTTTAGCTCGATCGGCGATCGGACTAGCGGCAAAAGCTTGCTGGGACAGGGACGGACCGAGAATAGCCACCACCTTATCTTGAGTGATCAGGGTATTAATGGCGTTGATCGCCCCCTGTTCATCCCCAGCCACATCCTGGATAATAACTTTAATCGGTGTTCCATTGACTCCGCCCTTTTTATTAAAATATGTTTCGGCTATCTTGACACCGATTACCTGTTCCTGTCCCAATAGGGCGACATTGCTGGTTTGAGCCAAAGCTGCACCGATGGGAATAGCGCCAGTGGCGGCCTTTTCTGCGGGACTGGGGTTTTGACCGGTGGGAGTGCCGGAATTACAGGCCACCACTAGACCGAAAGTGACTAGGGATAAGATTAAGGGGATTAATAAACGTTTTCTGAGCATCTTAACTCTCCGGGGATGGTATTGTTGATGACAATATTATTTCGCGAATCGGGTTGATTTCAGCAATTATTGACGCGATCAAACCGGATTTTACTCCCTTAGCCCCCTTTCTTTCCCTTAATTTTGTCGATTAACCTCCCCGTCTAACCTCCGTTTCCTAAAAACGATTTGCCTTTTCTGGTTCTGTCGCCTAACCTAGTAGTTAGGGAATTTATATATCGCCCTTCCTGTCCACAAACCCCAGCAAGCGAAAACATCCATTTAAGATTATGACTAACCCCGTTATTCACGCCTTTTTCCTCGGACGAGCGATCGCTGAAGTGATCGGTGAACAGCTAGAAGATGCGTTGACCAACGCTTTAAGCGAATTAGGCAAATTTGATGCCGAACAACGGGAAAACCTGCGGCAATTCGTCGAAGAAGTGCAAAAGAGAGCCGATCGAGCCGTGGAAAAGGGAGTATATACTGGTACAGAGTCCAGTGGTTCCTCCAGTGCCGATGTGCAGGAAAACATCGACGAAATGCGGGCTGAAATCGCCCAATTGCGCTCGGAACTAAAAAACCACCGTAATTAACCAAAAACCCTCTTTTAGTCGCTTTAAAGCCCCAAAAATTGCGTGTCAGCCTTTCTACCCGTCCCCGTTACCCCAGAGTTAAACCCAGCAATGCCGGCCCTCGAAGTCGCCCAAAATAGCTATCGTTGGAATCGAGAAAACTATTCCATCAATCGTCGTCGTCTAGATATTTGGCGATTCGTTCTGACCGTACTTTATCAATTCTGGCTCAACGGTAAAAAATGGAGCTATAACGGCGGCTATAGCGAGGAAAAACTCGCCGGCAGACGCAGAAAACAAGCCGCTTGGATTCGGGAAACCATGCTAGAATTGGGGCCGACTTTTATTAAAGTCGGTCAACTGTTTTCTACCCGTGCCGATCTTTTTCCCCTCGAATATGTGGAAGAACTCTCGAAACTACAGGATCAGGTTCCCGCGTTTACCTACGAACAGGCCAGCAAAATTATCGAGGCATCCCTCGGTAAACCCCTCAATCAACTCTTTAAAAGCTTCGATCCCATCCCCCTGGCAGCCGCTAGTTTAGGGCAAGTTCACCGGGCCCAACTGAAAACCGGGGAAGATGTGGTGGTCAAAGTCCAACGGCCCGGATTGAAAAAATTATTTAGTATCGATCTGACCATCCTAAAAAAAATCGCCCAATACTTCCAAAATCATCCCAAATGGGGTAAAGGTCGCGATTGGACGGGGATTTATGAAGAATGCTGTAAAATTCTCTGGGAAGAAACCGATTATCTCAACGAAGGTCGTAACGCCGACACTTTTCGCCGTAATTTTCGCGGGGAAGATTGGGTGAAAGTACCAAAAGTCTATTGGCGCTACACCTCTCCCCAGGTTTTAACCCTAGAATATCTCCCCGGCATCAAAATCAGTCATTATGAGGCCCTAGAAGCGGCCGGACTCGATCGCAAATTGTTGGCTAAACTGGGGGCAAAAGCCTATCTAATTCAACTACTCAACAACGGCTTTTTTCACGCAGATCCTCACCCCGGCAATATCGCCGTTGATAGTGATGGCTCCTTAATTTTCTATGATTTCGGCATGATGGGACAAATTAAAACCAACGTGCGCGAAAAATTAATGCAGACTCTCTTTGGAATTGCCCAAAAAGATGCCGATCGCGTGGTCACTTCTCTGGTGGATTTAGGAGCATTAACTGCCAATGGTGATATGGGAGCAGTGCGGCGATCGATCCAGTATATGCTCGATAACTTCATGGATAAACCCTTTGAGGAGCAATCCGTGGCCTCTATCAGCGATGATCTCTATGAAATCGCCTACGATCAGCCTTTTCGCTTTCCCGCTACCTTTACCTTCGTCATGCGGGCATTTTCTACCCTGGAAGGGGTAGGCAAAGGACTCGATCCCGAATTTAACTTTATGGAAGTGGCCCAACCTTTTGCCCTGCAATTAGTAAATGATATGACAGGAAATCATGGCAGTAATATCCTCGATGAGCTAGGACGGCAAGCAGCCCAAGTGAGCAGCACCGCCCTGAGTTTACCCCGACGCATCGATGATACGATCGAAAAATTAGAACGGGGTGATATCCGTGTTCGGGTACGTTCGAGCGAATCTGATCGACTTTTGCGGCGATTGGGTATGATTCAAATGGGAACCAACTATACTTTACTGATCAGTGCTTTGGTGATCTCGGCGACGCTTCTATTTGTCAGTGGTTTTGGTTGGTTAACTTTAGTGCCGATGGCGATTTCGCTGCTGCCGGGGATAGCTCTTGTGAGACTTTGGCGAAAAATTGAACGTCAGGATCGCATGATGTAATTGATCGCAGGATAATAAATATTGTGTTAGCATCAAAAATTTCCATGAACAACCTTTCTTTTGGAGGAACAACCGATCCTGGTGTAGTGCGATCGGTTAATCAGGACAGTTATTATATCGACCCCGATCGGCGCTTTTTTATCGTTGCCGATGGTATGGGGGGTCATGCAGGAGGCCAGGAAGCTAGTCAAATCGCCACTAAAACTATCCAAGCTCATCTAGAAGAACACTGGAATTCGTCCCTGGCTGCCGGGGAATTGCTGCAGGAGGCAATTACTGCCGCTAACGAGAAGATTATTGAAGATCAGCTGAAAAATCCCGAAAGACAGGACATGGGGACAACCCTAGTCATGGCTATCTTCCGAGACGATGGCCCCTGGTACACCCATATTGGTGATTCCCGTCTCTATCGTTTTCGTGAGCAAAAATTAGAACAGGTGACGGAGGATCATACTTGGATAGCTAGGGCGGTAAAAATGGGCGATATGTCCGAAGAAGAAGCGAAAAACCACCCTTGGCGGCACGTTTTATTTCAATGCCTTGGTCGTCGCGATTTGCCCCCAGTGACGGTGTCTCCCCTCGATGTACAATCTGGCGATAGTTTAATTCTCTGTAGTGATGGTTTGACGGAAGAAGTGTCCGACGAGGAAATTAGCGATTATTTGCAAACTGGTGCCGATTGTCAGGAAATTGTCGAGAATTTAGTGGCAGCGGCCAAAAAAGCTGGCGGTTCTGATAATATCACCGTGGTCATGGTAACGCAAAATTGAGAGGAAGTTTAGCGATCGCTGATCGCTAAACTTGCACTTCTACTCGATCGCTCCTGCTTGTTGTAATAAAGAAACGATCGCCTGATGGTGATTAAACTTAGCTAACATTAAAGCGGTCATTCCCCCTTGATTTTTCTGATTTAAGTTCACTTTTCCCCTGTCTAACAAGACTTTAACCGTGTCGAGACAACCGTGATAACTCGCCCACATTAAAGGGGAAGCGCCGCTAAAATCGAGTTTATTGACATCAGCACCGATATCGATTAACCGGCGCACCAGTTGACTATTATTGCCCTCACAAGCTTTCATGAGGACGGTTTTGCCATCGGGATAAACCGCGTTGGGATTAGCCCCGTAGTCGAGGAGATAACGGCATATTTCCGTAAATTGGCGCTGTAGAGCTAAAGTTAACGGTGTTTCTCCCTGCTGAGTTAGGTTAGGCTCCGCTCCCTGTTTTAACAATTCTAAAACGATCGCTTCGTACCCCTGCACGGTGGCGATGATCAGGGGTGTATCGCCAAAATGGTTACGGTGATTGACAAAAGCACCGGCTTGT
Organism: Microcystis aeruginosa NIES-2549; assembly: GCF_000981785.2. Classification (NCBI taxonomy): domain Bacteria; kingdom Bacillati; phylum Cyanobacteriota; class Cyanophyceae; order Chroococcales; family Microcystaceae; genus Microcystis; species Microcystis aeruginosa. The sequence continues at coordinate 3,372,320 of NZ_CP011304.1, forward strand.
AGTAAGGCCTGGACGATCTCTAAATGTCCTTCGATCGTCCCTAAATGCAGGGCCGTTTCTCCGGCCTGATTTTGATTGTCAACACTGGCCCCCTGAGCGAGTAAAAGTCGGACAATATCGAAATATCCCTCAGCAGCAGCGAGCATGAGGGCAGTTTCTCCCTCCTCCGTGATGATATTCGGATTTGCTCCCGCTTGCAGTAAAGTTTGCACGCTGGCGAGATTTCCCTTCTCTACAGCCAAAATTAGGGGAGTTTCCCCAGATAAAGTGGGAGAATCGAGGGGCATACCACGGGTAATAAACAATTCGAGGACTTCTGGGCGATTAGCCTTGAGAGCCTCTAACCAAGCTTCTTGACGTATTTCTTCATCTACACCACTATCGAGCAGTAAACCGACAATTGCGGCGTAATTTTGGCTTATCGCTACAGATAAAGCCGTATCTCCATCCCGATCTCGCATATTGACCCGAGCGCCGGCGATTAATAACTGTTCTGCGATCGCTGTATGACCCTTATAAGTGGCAATCATTAGTGCGGGTGTACCATCTTGGTTGACCTGATTGATATTAGCACCAGAGGCGATTAGTTGAGCGAGTATTTCACCGTGATTGAGGGCAGCCGCTAACATGAGGGGGGTTAAACCTTGAGGTTGTTTACTTTTGTTGATATCAGCCCCAAATTCTCGTAAAATTGCTACAATTTCCCTATGACCCCCCTGCACCGCATAGATTAAAGCCGTAGTATTTTGGGCATCAGTGGCGTTGACATTTGCCCCCTGACTCAGTAAAGCTTGAACCCGCGCGAGATTGCCCTGACGCGTCGCTTGCATTAACAAGATATCCCAATTAGAAGCCATTAACAGTGACCGATCGGCAGAAAGTATTTTTTCTATTATCGATCTTTATAGGCAGGTAAACGGACAGAAAAGCTACTACCCCGTTCTAATTCTGAGGTGACGGCAATAGTTCCCCCATGAGCATCGATAATGCGACGGGAGAGATAAAGTCCTAAACCATTGGTGGAACTTTCTGGGGGACCAGAGTGCAGGCGCTCGAAAATCCTGGGTAGTTCTTCTGCTGCAATGCCTATACCAGTATCCTCGACGACAATGGTGACAAAATTATCTTCCTCTGTAGCGGGGATAAGATGAATTTTCACGTCACCCTCTTGGGTAAATTTAATTGCATTGCCGATGAGATTGGTAAAAACGCGCCGCAGTTCTAAGCGATCGCCAATTAGGGAAACTTCTCCAGTATTTTCGGCATTTAAGCTTAATTCTAGTCCTTTTTCTCGGGCAAGGGGAGCTAACTCCTGACACACTTCTTCGAGAATATCGACAATCTTTAATTTAGTCAAATTCAGTTTTTTTTCACCGTTTTCATGAAAATAAACTTCCAAAAGATTATTAACCATTTCCAAGAGATTCTTATTACTGCGAATAATCACCTGAATGGCTCGAATCATTTCGCCAGTAATTTCACCGTATAAACCTTCTTGAAATAGTTCTAACATCCGATTAGCCGACATTAAGGGAGTTCGCAAATCGTGGGTTATCCTCGAAATAAAATCTTCTTTTTGTTTAGCTAATTGCTCTTTTTGTTGTTTGGCAGTCGCCGCTTCTTTTTCCGCTTCATAGAGGCGTAGGGCGTTTTGGAGCGCTTGATTTAAGCGCAAGGGAGAAAGACGAAATTTATTCAGGTAATCCCAAGCACCGGCTTTCATCAGATCGACGGCAATTTCTTCGTCTCCGTGACCGGTTAAGACAATTAGGGGTGTTTTAACTCCCTGTTGCCGAATTTCCCTCACCAAAGTCAAACCATCTCGATCGGGTAGACGATAATCGATAAATATACAGTCAAAAAGATCATTGAAAATCAGTTCTTTAGCATCTTGATAGTTAGTGGCTTCTGTTATTTGTATTTCCACCTCCGATGCTCTTAAGAATCGGCGCACGGCCATCCGATCCACTTCATCATCATCAATAATTAGAATCCTTAACTGGTTTGACATCGCCAATTTAAATCTGAATTGGATTACTAAGTAAGTGGGTTCAATTAAATTGAAGATAAATTTTGTCTTTGATCGCCCCAACTTCCCCCTTAATAAGGGCGGAGTTATGGGCGGGGGTATCTGACAATTTTTAACACCCACCTACTTGGGCTATTATGTATAATACACTACCAGTAATCGGGTTCGGTAGTCAAGACATTTTCCAGATGGATTGTGACAGCGTTTTTCCT